>PIVY01000393.1 GCA_003353795.1 bacterium | reverse complement strand
CGCACCGCCGGCGGTCTGCCAGGGTGACCCGCGCGGCCTCCAGCAAGTGCTGCTCAATCTCCTGCTCAACGCCCGCGACGCCATGCCCGCCGGCGGTGGCGTAACCGTGACGGTGGTGGCCGACGGGGACCGGCACCGGGTTCGCGTGCTGGACTCCGGTTCGGGCCTGGGCGACACTGATGCGGAGAAGGTTTTCGAACCGTTCTGGACCAGTAAGCCGCAGGGTAGTGGCCTCGGTCTTGCTGTGTCGCGGCGCATCGCCCGCGAGCACGGCGGCGATCTAGAATTATCCAATCGCACCGACGGCGCCGGTTGCGTGGCCACGCTCACGCTGCCGGCCCGGACAGGGAAGTAGACGCCATGGGCAAGATCCTGCTGGTGGACGACGAGACCAAGATGGTGACCCTGCTGCGGTCGGCCCTGGCCTATCGCGGCCATGAGGTCACCGGCGTCACCGACGGCCAGGCCGCCCTCGACCTCGTCGACCGCGAACCGTTCGATCTCGTGCTCACCGACCTGCGCATGGAACCGGTCGATGGCATGGCCGTGATCGCCGGCGTGAAGGAACGCGCGCCCGCCACCATGGTGGTGGTGCTCACGGCGTACGGCGATGTCGAGACGGCCGTGGGCGCACTGCAGGCCGGCGCCTATCACTACCTCACCAAGCCCATCAATTTCGACGAGGTCGCCCACGTGGTCGAACGGGCCCTGGCCGAAGCGGCGCTCGCGAGCGAGAACCGGGCCCTGCGCCAGGTGGTCCGCCACCTCGGCGGCCAGACCAGCCTCATCGGCACCGCGCCGGCCACCGAGCACCTCCGCGACCTGATCGGCAAGGTCGCCCCCAGCGACGCCACCGTGCTGATCCGCGGCGAGAGCGGCAGCGGCAAGGAAGTTGTCGCCCGGGCGATCCACGAGGCCAGCGAACGCACCGGCGGCCCGTTCGTGGCGGTCAACTGCGCCGCGATCACCGAGTCGTTGCTCGAGAGCGAGCTGTTCGGCTATCGCAAGGGAGCCTTCACCGGCGCCGACGATGATCGCGAGGGGCTCTTCGAGGCCGCCCGCGGCGGTAGCCTGTTCCTCGACGAGATCGGCGAGGCCGGCCCGGCGGTCCAGGCCAAGCTGCTGCGCGTTCTCGAGGAGCGGAAGATCAACCGCGTCGGCGATCCGCGCGAACGCGAGGTCGACGTGCGGGTGCTTGCGGCCACCAACCGGCCGCTCGAACAGGCCATTA
>PIVY01000392.1 GCA_003353795.1 bacterium | reverse complement strand
CGCTCGCCGGATACGGACTGAACGGGGATACGGACGGCTCCACTGCGGGTGGCAACATCATCGTCGGCATCGGTTTCGTAAATGCTCGCCGCGTGCTGGTGATGGTCTGGAACTACGCGATCAAGGGCGGCACGATCACCTCCGTAACGACGCGCAAGAATTTGCGTCTGCAGGAGATCGCGTTCGCGACGCGACTGCCTATCATCTCGCTCAGCGAGAGCGGCGGCGGCAACCTCACTGGTGGCGGTGAGCCAGATCCCTGGGCGGCCCTCGGGTTCCTGGAGGGGGGTCGAGTCTACGGACAGCAGGCCGAACTCTCCGCCGCGGGTATTCCGCAGGTCACGGTTTCCCACGGCAACGCCACGGCGGGTGGTGCCTATCAGGTTGCGCTCTCCGATTACGTGGTGCTCGTGCGCGGCCAGACCCATCTCTTCCTGGCGGGGCCGCCGCTGCTCAAGGCCGCGACGGGAGAGGTCGCCGATCATGAGACCCTCGGTGGCGCGGAGATGCACGCCACCATCTCGCAGACGGGCGAGTATCTGGCCGAGAATGACGCCGATGGCATTCGCACCGCGCGGGATATCGTGGATCAGTTCCCTCCGGATGCCGGTCGCACTCTCGTACGAGACGCGGAAGTCGAGGCTCCGCTCTACCCCGCGCACGAACTCAGGGGGATCGTGGCCGAGGACAAGCGGGTTCCCTATGACATGCGCGAAGTCATCATGCGAATCGCGGACGGCTCGCGTTTCTTCGAGTTCGAGCCGGTGATGGATGCGCACACCGTTTGTGGCCACGTCCATGTGGGTGGTTGGCGCTGCGGCGTCATCACGAACAACGGACCGATCACACCGGAAGGGGCGAAGAAGGCCAGCCAGTTCCTGCAACTCTGCGACCAGAGCGATACGCCGATGATCTTCCTGCACAACACGACGGGCTTCCTCGTGGGCGTCGAGGCGGAGCAGGGTGGCCAGGTGAAACACGGCTCGAAGATGATCCAGGCCGTGGCCAACTTCCGACCGCCGAAGATCTCCATCATCGTGGGCAACTCCTACGGTGCCGGCAACTACGCGATGTGCTCGAGATCGCTCAAGCCGGAGTTTGTTTTTTCATGGCCCACCGCGAGACAGGCCGTGATGGGTGGTGCCCAGGCGGCCGGTGTGCTGCGGATCGTCGCAGAAGACCGGGCTGAAAAGACCGGGCAGCCGATCTCGCAGGAGCAGTTGGACACGATGGAGCAGATGAG
>PIVY01000391.1 GCA_003353795.1 bacterium | reverse complement strand
CCCTTCATCGGTCCGCCATTGTCGGCGTGAAGCACGACGCCTGGGGGATCTAGTGCGTGACGCCGGCAGGTTTGCTCGAACAGCTCCGCGGCTCGCTCCATGGATTCCTCACGGTAGACCTGCGCCGCCATGATCTTGCGACTCCAGACATCCAGGATCATGTAGAGATAAAAGAAGCGACCCCGCACCGCCGAGGGTAAGTAAGTGATATCCCAGGAGAAAACCTGGCACGGCCCGGTGGCGACATGTTCTCGGGGACGCCGTGTGACGGCAGGCCGCGAGCGTTCTCGGTGAGCCGCGAGCTTCTCCTCGCGCAAGATCCGGTACATCGTCGACTCGGAGGCCACGTAGTGGCCGTCATCGGCCAGCCGAGGGACGATCTGATTCGGCGACAGGTCGCAGTACTCCGGCGCGTTGACGATCTCAAGGACCCGTTGACGCTCCGTAGCGGCCAGCTTGTTGGGCGGCGCGCCGCTGGCGCCACGGCGATCATCCTCACCGCCGTGGCGCCAGCGCTGGAGGGTCCGCTCCTTGAGGCCCAGGATCTCGCAAGCGGCGGCCTGTCGAGCTCCACTGCGAACTGCTTCATCGACCAAATCGAGGATCATTTGCCGCTCCTTGGCGTCATGGTGTCGTCCCCGTCCCCCCAGATCGCCGAGGCTTTTTTTTTCAGCACCAGCAGCGCCGCCGTCTCCGCCAGCGCGGCGTTTTTGCGGCGCAGTTCCTTCTCCAGTTCTCGCAAACGACGACCCTCGGCAGTCTTGGCCGAGCGTCGCTGGCGAGGCTTCTCCTCAAGGCCCACCAGCATCTGCTGGCGCCATTGATCCAAGTGGCTACGGTGAAGACCCCGGCGGCGCAGAAAACCACCCAAATCTTGCTCCGGCAACGACGAGGCCTCGAGCGCTGCATCGAGTTTCTCGGCCGCCGTCCAGTCCTGCGGTCGTCGCCCTTGTGGGCTTTTTTCGTGGCTCATGCCGTCGACTCTAGACGCTTGACGGCACCAGCGCGACAACGTGCTCTGGTGTATTCCCAACTCGCCAGACAACGCGTTCGCGCTTGGACCGCCGGGAGCGGTCATCTTCTTCACCATCTCGGCTTTGAAGGTCTCCGAGTAAGGGCTCATGACGCCTTCTCCTGCCACTTACGGTACTGGTCACGAAGGGCCACCTCGTCCACCTCGACCGCCTCCAACAGGGCATCGCTCATCTCCTCCATCTCCTCTCGAGCCCAAACGACCACACCGTA
>PIVY01000253.1 GCA_003353795.1 bacterium | reverse complement strand
TCCGACCTCCAGCACGCTTGCTACCGACCGCACGCGGTCGGCGAAGTCGCGGCGATCCCAGACGGAGCGCAGGTCGGCGCCGAATCGCTCGTGGCTGGTGAGGTGGAAGCGCTGGCCGGCAACTCCGCCGTCGGGCCAGCGGACGCCATCACCCAGGATCGCCGGAGCCTGGTACTGCACCCAGCGATCGACGAGGCCGGCTGCGAGGAAAGACGCCGCGAGTTGCGGCCCGCCCTCGACCATGACGGCGTGGATGCCGCGGGCATGGCAGGCAGCGACCACGGCGGCGGGATCAACGCGACCGTCGGTCGCCGCGGCGCAGGCGACGCCTTCGGCGCCCGGCGCGAGGTGAGCATTCTTGCCCTCGGGATGGAAGACCAGCCAGCGATCGCGCTCCAGCCGGGTGTCGGTCGCCACGCTCGCCACCACGCAACCCGCCTGCGGCGCCTCGTCCGGGCCGTCCCCGGGATCGTCGGCCAGGCGAACGTCCAGACGGGGCCGATCGTGCCGGGCCGTCCCGTGCCCCACCAGCACGAGGTCGACCCAGCGTCGCCGACGATGGACATCGCGCCGGGCGGCGTCGCCGGTCAGATACGTGGGGCGACCGGCGGGATCCGCGATTCCGGCAAAGCGACCGTCGAGACTGGTGGCGGTCTTGAGTTCCACGTACGGACGCTGGAAGCCGTCGGTACAGACGAAGGGCCAGATGAGATCGAGACACGCGTCGGCCAAGACGCCGACGTTCACTTCGAGACCCGCCTCACGAAGCACGGCCGCGCCGCCGGCCGCCGGCGGTAATCGATCGGCCATGCCCACGACCACCCGCGCCACACCGGCATCCAGGATGGCATCGGTGCAGGGCGGAGTGCGGCCGTGATGGACGCAGGGCTCGAGAGTGCAATAGAGGGTGGCGCCCCTGGCGCGGTCGCCCGCTTCGGCCAGGGCCACGCGCTCGGCGTGAGGCCCTCCAACGCCAAGATGCGCTCCGCGGCCCACGATCTCGCCGCCCTGGACCAAAACACACCCCACCGGCGGATTCGGCCACGGGCGGCGCGGGATCCGCACGGCAAGGCCCAGGGCCTCGCGCAGAAAGCGCCGGTCGGCGGGGGTCGCCTCGATGGTGTGCTGCGCCATGGTCTCGGACATGAAAAAACCCTTCGCGCGCCGGGGCTCGAAGGGAAGCAGGGGTCTTGAGCGGCTATATTCACCGGCGAGCAGGCTCACCGATGGTACGCCGCGGCCCCAACTTCTCTCATCCGGACTTTCACCGTCGGCTCCGGAATTACACCGGATCATGCCCCCTGGAGGGCTCGCGGGCTGTCACCGCCGGTGGGGAATTGCACCCCGCCCCGAAGCTGGTCCGTCCGACCGTCCATGCGGTCGCGACCCGTCAATGGTAGTTGGCCACCGATTTGCAGTCAAGCGGTCCGAAGCCGAGCACCAAGATCGAAGCCGGGACTTTTCACGGTTCCACCGACTCCATACATTCATGTGCGGCGAGTCGGGAACCGGTGGAACCCGCATCGAATGCCGACCGCTCCCTTGGAACCGGCAACCGCAGCGACTCCGGCTGGTCCCATGAGTCGCTACATGGAGCACGCCGGCTGTGCGCTTCCTGTTCCATTAGTTGTCCCTCCATCTCCGGCTCGCCGCGCTTACATCGACTGGGAATTGCTGGGGGTGATGAGAACGCCGACCCCGTCCTTGCGGACGGGGTCGTTGCTATGGGGTCCATGATTCTCTGCACCCCCACCATTCCCCAGTCGATGTGAGCGCGGCGAGCTGGAATGCAGGGCATCCGTGGAATACCTCTCCCATTCACGACTCGCAGCCCAGGGGTACGCATCAGCCTCGCGATCGCGGTGCTCCCTGAATGGCAACGGAGTACGCCGAGGTGGAGTGAGGGCGGGGGCTCCTTCGTGTCGCTCGTGGAAATCATGCGAAGCATAGCGAAGGCCCGCCCATCCAGGGCGGGCCGCAGCGTTTCCACGAGCGACACGAAGGAGCCCCCGCCCTCACTCCACCTCGGCGTCGTCCGCCTGCCACTCGGCGAACAGCGCATCACAGAAGGCATCGGCATCGAAGGGCGCAAGGTCCTCGACGGTTTCGCCCATGCCGACGTACTGCACGGGCAGGCCCAGGGTCTCGGCGATGGCCACCACGATGCCGCCCTTGGCGGTGCCGTCGAGCTTGGTGAGGATGAGGCCCTCCACCGGAATGGTCTCGGCGAAGACCTTGGCCTGCGCGAGGCCGTTCTGGCCGGTGTTGCCGTCCACCACGAGGAGGGTCTCGGGATCGCGACCGGTCCGCTTGCGGATCACGCGCGCCACCTTGGCCAGTTCGTCCATGAGATTGCTCTTGGTGTGGAGGCGACCGGCGGTGTCCACGATGACCGTATCGCAGCCGCGGGCCACCGCCGCGTTGATGGCATCGAAGGTGACGGCCGCCGGGTCGGCATTCTGTCCCTGGGAAATGCACGGTGCGCCGATTCGGTCGGCCCAGACCTGGATCTGCTCCACCGCCGCCGCGCGGAACGTGTCGCCCGCGGCGAGCAGGACCTTGTTCCCCTGCTGCATGAGCAGATGGGCCAGTTTGGCGATGCTGGTGGTCTTGCCGGTCCCGTTGACACCGACCACGAAGATGACCCGCAGGTCGACCGAATCGTCGGCCACCGGCGCGGTCTCGTCTCGGCCCTTGCCCTTCTTTTTCTTCTTCTTCTTGCGGCCATCCTCGAGGGCGTCTTCCCAGCTGGGCGGATGCACCTTGGGCTTGGCCTCGGTGAGGATCTCCTTCACATCGCCGCGGATCACGCCGAGAACCGATTCGAGCGTGGCCTCGCCGCCGGTCTCGCGCAAGCGCGACTCGATGTTGCGGGTGATCCGCACCGCCGACTGCACACCCATGTCAGCGGTGATCAGCAGCTCCTCGATCTCGTCGAGGGTATCCTCGTCCAGCTTGACGCCGCCACCGAGGAGCTTGCGCAGGCCGCCCACGAAGTTATTGCGGGTCTTGCTGAGCCCCGCGCGGAACCGTTCGAGAAGGCCCATTACTCCTGCGCCTCCAAGGTGCCGCGTTCCTTGATGCCGGCATCGTCACTGTCTTCTTCGCCAGGATCCGAATCTTCGGTGACCGGCTCCTCGGATTCCGCCTCCGTGGTGAAGTCGGATTCCATCGCAGGCTCGGCTTTGGCACGCTGCTCCTCGGTCAGATCCACCTGCTGGCGGCGCGACGCGATGGCGCCCGCCAGTTCCGAATCGCTGCGCGACTCCGCCACGTCGTGGAAGCTCACCGAGACGATGCTCGAGCAACCGCGCTCCATCATGGTCACGCCGTAGAGATGGTTGGCGGTCTCCATGGTGAGCTTGTTGTGGGTGATCACCAGGAACTGGGTGTTGCCGGAGAACTCTCGCAGCATGTTCACGAAGCGGCCGATGTTGGTGTCGTCCAGCGGTGCGTCGGCCTCGTCGAGAAGGCAGAACGGTGACGGTTTCACCAGGTAGACCGCGAAGAGGATCGACAGCGCCGTGAGGCACCGTTCGCCGCCCGAGAGCAATGACACGTGGTCGATGACCTTGCCCGTGGGCTGGGCCGTCACATGGATGTTGCTCTCCAGCGGGTCGTCCGTCTTCAGGAGCTGCAGATCGGCGCGGCCGCCCTTGAACAGGGTCTGGAACACGGCGATGTAGTTGCGCCGCACCTCCTCGAAGGTCGAGGAGAAGAGCTTGCGAGCGGTGCGGTTGATCTCACCGATGGCCTTCTCCAGATCCTCCTTGGCCTTGACCACGTCGGTGCGCTGGTTCTCGAGGAAATCGAGGCGTTCCTTCTTGACGTCGTACTCCTCGAGGGCCAGGTGGTTTATGGGTCCGAGACCCGACAGCATGGCGCGTTTCTTTTCAAGGATGGCCTCGGCCTGTTCCTCCTGGAACACGCCGTCCTCGTGCTCCAGCTCCCGCGGCAGTTCTTCGAGATCGATGGACGCCACCAGTTCCGCGAACGAGCCGGTGTACTGTTCCTCCACGCGCTCTTCGAGGTTGTTGCGGCGAAGATCCAGGGTGGCCAGTTCGGTTTCGAGCTGGTGCAGCTGATCGCGGCAACCGTGGCGCTGATCCTCGATGGCCTTGACGCGGTCGTGCCACTCGTCGGTCTGCCGCCGCAGTTCGGCGATGGCGTCGACGGCGTTGCGCACGATCTGGCGTCTCCGCTCACGGTCCTGGAACGAATTCATCAGCGAATCGCGACGTTCGGCCAGCTCCTCGGCGAGCTGCTTCTCCTCTTCGCGTCCGTGGGTCGCATCGGCCAGCAGTCGCTCACGCCGGGACTGGAGTTCCGATACGTTGGCGCGCATGTGACTCAGGGCCGTCTCGGTCTCGCGGCGCTCGCCTTCTCGGCGCTGCTGGACCAGCCGCATCTCCTCGTAGGTGTAGCGCAACTCGTCGCGCTGCTCCTCGCGTTCCTGAACTTGCTGGCGGAGCTCGTCGCGGCGAACGGTACTGTTTTCGCGCTCCCGTCCGGCCTCGTCGAGGGTCGACTGCAGACCGTCCTCGTCGGACTGGAGCGTGGCGATCTCTCCGCCTAGGCGCGCGCGTTCGCCCTGCATCTCCTCGCGGCGCGCCGTCGCCAGACGATCGCGATCCTCGAGCTGGGCCAGGACCAGCTGCACCGACTGCAGCTCCCCGTCCAGGGTCTCGAGATCCTCCCGCCCTTGCCGCAGGAGTTCCTGCAGCTCGGTGCGCTGGGTCCGATTGGCCTCCAGCCGCTCGCGCGCCCCGGTGACCTTGGTCTCGAGCTCGGCCACCTCGGCCTTGATCTCCTCCAGCTTCTCGCCGCGGCCCAGCACGCTGATCTCACTACCGCGCTCGCCGGCACCACCGCGCAACAGACCGTCGCTGGTTGCGAGCAGTCCACCGCGACTGAGGCAGACCATGGAAATTTCAGCATCCGCAGATGCGGCGGCGGCCACGGCCTCATCATCCGAATCGAACAGGAACGTACGGGCCAGCAAGCGGCCAAGATGCGGCAGCTCGCCCAGGTCGCCGCGCACCACGTCGCCGGCAGCCTTGCCGCCGGTCGGCGGTGTACC
>PIVY01000252.1 GCA_003353795.1 bacterium | reverse complement strand
ATCGGCGACGGTCTCGAGGACCCCGACGTGCACGGCGATCCGCCCGAAGTTCGCGAGGCCGCCATTCGCATGGCGTGCAACATCCTGATGTACACGCTCACCTATCCCTGACCCGGCCACCGGAGACGATCATGGACCACGGCCTCCGACAGCGCTGCCAGCATCAACTCCGCCGGCTCCAGCACGCCGCACGGCGGCGGTTGCTGGTGCATGCGGCAGTGGCCTGGTGCGCCACGGCCGGCGCCGTGGCGCTCGCGTTGCTGGTCTTGCTGGGTCTGACGGATCCGCCGTACTGGGTCCGCCTGGGTATGTTGATCTCCGGGGCGGCCCTGGTGTTGCCCCTGGCCTGGACACTGTTCGTGACCGCCTGGCGCCGGACCCACAGCCGCGCCACGCTGGCTCGGCGCCTCGACCGGGCCGGTGATTTCGCCGACACCCTGGCTGCGGCCGAGGAAGCTGTGCGCCGCCCTGACCGGTGGCGAACCGACACGCCCGTGCGCGTGGCGCTGGTGGAGCGTCTGCTGGCCCGCGCATCGCGCCTGAGCGACGATCTCGATCTGCCGCGCGTGCTGCCGGTGAGCCGCCCGCGACTCGTCTTCGGGGCCATGGCCCTGGTGATCGCGGCGGGTTTCTGGCTGGAAGCGAGCGCGCCCGAGGTCGCCGACCGGGGCTGGCGACACATGAAGACCGCCTGGCGTGCGCCCGTGGCGCCGTCCGGCGCGGAAGATCTCCGCCTGGCGCCGGCGCCGGACCACGTGATTGCCGGCGCCAGCATCGCCGTGGCGGCCCTCGATCTCCAGGGGGGCTTGGAACCGGTCGTTTGCGAGGTTCGCGCCGGATCCGGTCTCTGGCGACAGGTGCCCGCCCGTCTGGTGGCCCACCCGGGCGCCGACGTGGTCCTGGGCGCTCCGTTCGAACGCTGGGAGACGGTGCTTGCCGACGTACAGGACGACCTGGCCTACCGATTCCGCCGGGCCGAGCGTCAGTCGGTCGAGCGGACCGTGGCGGTGTGGCGGCCGCCGCTCCTGGCGCGTCTGGCTGCTCGCATCGATCCGCCTGCCTACACCGGCCTGCCCCAGCAGATGCTGGACCGGTTGCCGGCCTACGTCGAGGTCCCGCTGGGCAGTCGGCTCCACCTCGAGGGACAGTCGAGCCAGCCGTTGCTGGCCGCCACGGTGGTCACCGAGCCGGCGGATACGCTGTTGCTGACCGTGGACGCAGGTAGCCTCGCCGGCGCCATGACCCTCGACGAGGCGCGGCGATTCCGAATTCACTTGCGCGACACTCGTGGTCTCGCCGGCCGCAGCGAACTGGTGTACGAGGTGGCGGTGATTCCCGATCGAGTGCCGCTGGTACGATTGCAACGACCCGACGACGACGGTCACCTGCCGCTGACCGCGCCTCTGGTGCTGGTGGCCGCCGCGGACGACGACTACGGCCTCGTGGGCATGGACCTCCTGTTGCGTCGCGGCGATGCCGACGGCGGCGTCTGGGTGGCCGACCTGCCCAGCGGCGGCCGGCCGGTCAGCGACGACGACGGCTGGGAGCGCGTGCCCTTGAGTGGCGCGGGCGCGTCCGGAGAGCGGGACGCCACCACCAGCCTCGGACGGCTGCCCGTACGCATCGCCGCCCGCGAAGCGGTCACCGACGGGGGCTTGCTGCTGGATCTGGAACTGCAGCCCGGGGCTCTGGCGCTGGTGCCGGGCGACGTGCTGGAGCTGGCGGTCGAGGCCCGCGACAACCGCGTGCCGGGGCCGCCCGGCGTGGGCCGGTCGGCGATCTTGCGTTTGCAGGTTCCGTCGAGCCTGGAGTTGCTGAAAGCTCGCGACGAGTCGGGCGCCGGCCACCGCGACGACCTGGCCGAAATGCGCCGCCGCAACGAGGCGCTCAACGCCGACCTGGAACGTCTGCGCCGCGAACTCCTGAAGGACCCGTCGCCCGACTGGGAACGGCGTCAGGAACTCATGGCCGCCGTGGAGCGCCAGCAGGAGTTGCAGGCCGAGATGTCGCGCCTGGCCGACGCCATGCAGCACGATCTGGAGAGCCTGGCCGAGAGCCGCCTGACCAGCCCCGAGATCATGGAAAAGATGGACCGCATCGCCCAGCTCATGAAGGAAGCGCAGTCGGGCGACATGGAGCAGATGCTGGCGAAGCTCCAGGAGCAGCTGGAGCAGATGTCGTCCAAGGAAATGTCCATGACCATGGAGGACCTCACCCGTAGCCAGACCGAGATGATGCGCCGCCTCGACACCGCCATGTCCATGCTGCAGGACCTCGCCCGCGAGCAGGAGATGGAAGGCCTCACCGATCTGGTGGCCGAGATGCTGTCCAAGCAGCAGGAGCTGGCGGAGGCCAGTCGGCGGGCTGCCGCCGAGGACGAGGACGAGGCCGAAGCGCAGGAGGGCGAGGGCGATCCGGGCCAAGAGGGCCAAGAAGGCGAAGATGGTGAAGACGGCCAAGAAGGTGGCGAGAACGAGGACGGCAGCGAGGGCGAGAGCGAAAGCGGCGAGAACCAGTCCGGCGAGCAAGAGGACGGGGCCGAGGCCGATCCGGGAGAATCCGAGGAACTGGCGCGGCGCCAGGAAGCCCTCGCCCGCGAACTCGAGGAGATGGAAGAGCGCCTGCAGGAGACCCTCGAGGAGATGCAGAAGAACAGCGAGGGGCAGGAGGGTGAGCAATCCGCCGCCGAACAGGAGATGCAGAAGGCTCTCGAAGAAGCCTTGAAGCAACTCGAGCAACAGCAGACCAGCGAGACCATGGATCAGGCCGGCGAGAATCTGAAGCAGGAGATGTCGCAGGAGGCCGCCGAGCAGATGCAGCAGGCGCTCACCGATCTGGCGGGCCTCTACCACGTGATGCTGCGCAGCCAGATGGCCATGCAGATGGCCATGCAGCAGGAACAGGCGGGTCAGATGCGCGACCTGGCGGCCGACCTGCTCGCTCTTTCCGAGCGCCAGGAACAGCTGGGGCTCGACCTACCCACCAATCTGCGCGACGTGCGGATCGACGAACTGGCGCGGCGGCAGCACGTGATCCTGCGGGGCACCATGGCGGTTCGGGATGGGCTGGCCGATGTGGCGGGCGCGGCGCCGCAGGAGGTCATGCGCATGCTCGAGCAACTCGATGACCTGCTGGTGGCGCAGGGCCGGGCGCTGAATCAGCTGGAAGACGGTCGGGCGCGGGGGGCGCGGCAAGCATCGGACGGGTCCCTGGCCGAGATGAATCGGGTGGTGATCAACCTGCTGACCCAGGCTCAGATGACCGGCCAGGGTGGCGCGTCGGGCAGCCCGCAGCCCATGCTCAGCCAGCAACTGCGGCAGATGTCGGAGGAACAGTCGGGACTCAACTCCATGGCCGAGCAACTGCGCCAGCGACAGGGACGCATGAGCGAGGAGATGCGCGCCGGTATGAAGCGTCTGCAGCAGGGGCAGCAGGGACTGGCCGGTCAGGCGCGCCGGCTGGCGGAGGAACAGGAGAAGCTCGGCGGCCAGCACGAGGGTGGTCGGCTGCTGGGAGATCTCGACCAGCTGGCCCAGGACATGGAGAGCGTGGGCGACGATCTCGCCGGCGGTCTGATCACCGAGGAGACCGTGCGCCGGCAGGAGCGGATCCTCTCCCGTCTGCTGGA
The DNA here is from genome assembly GCA_003353795.1 of bacterium. Lineage (GTDB taxonomy): Bacteria > Krumholzibacteriota > Krumholzibacteriia > LZORAL124-64-63 > LZORAL124-64-63 > Glo-17. Next base: position 1,453 of record PIVY01000252.1, on the reverse strand, counting down.
CATGCACAATGCATCGCGGGAGCGCGATTGGGCACGGAGGCGTGAGAGTCGCTCGGCCGATGACGTATACGCCGAGCAGGACGGAGCGACCGGGCCCGCACTCGACGGCGACCAGGTCGAGGCCCGGCGCTGGCGCCCGGTGGACGAGGCGCCGCCGGCGTATCGCGACCTGGTGCGCGATTACTTCCGTGAAGTGCAGAAACTGCATGACGCGGCGGGACGTGACGCCGACGGCCGACGGGCCGATCCGGGAGGCCGGCCATGATGCGCCATCGACGTCCCATGATGGCGGGCGGGTTGCTGGTCGTGGCTGTCGGGCTGGCTGCCGTCGCGCTGGCCCAGGATCCGCCGCAACAGATTCCCATCCGGCCCACGCCGCAGGTGCACGCGGGCATGGACGCCTACTACGAGCGGCAACTGGCGCAGATCGACCAGCTCATCCGCCTCGGCTACTACAGCCGGGCGTTCGCGCTGCTCGAGGAGCAGGTGCGTTCCGGCGCTCCGGCCGACAAGGTCCGCAGCCGCCGGATCCGGATCGCCCTGGGCATCGGCGACCACGAGAGGGCCGTGGAGCTGTGCGAGGAGGCTCTCGCCCAGACGCCCAATGATGCCGGCGTGCTCCGGCAGCTGGCCACGGCCCTGGCGCAGCTGGATCGCGCAGCCGAAGCCCGCGAAGCCCTCGACCGTTACCTGGCCCTCCTGGACGAGCCCAAGGGCGGCTTCGCCACCGCCGTGGACATCCTCGGTTCGGCCGGTGACCATGCCGGCGCCGTGGCCCTGGTGGACTCTGCCCGCATCGTGCTGGGTCAGCCCACGTTCCTGGCCAGCCCGCGAGCCGTGAGCCTGCTGCATCTGGACCGGCCCGAGGACGCCGCTCGCGAGGCGCGCGACGATCTTTCAGCCAGTCCGTTCAGCTTGCAACTGCTGCGCAAGGATTTGCTCGGCAGTGACGCGCCGCCGTTGCCCGACGCGTTCGGTGAGACGCTGCTCGAACTGGCTGCCGAGGACGGGGCGGTCTTCGAGGTCGCTCTCCTGGCCGCCAACATCGAACTCACCCGCGGTCGCTCGGACCAGGCGCTGGACCTGATCGAACCGCGCCTCGGCGATGCGTCGTCGGCCCGAGCCGCCCTGCACAATGCCGGCTCGCTGGTGCGCGAACTTCCGCTGTTATCTGGCTCCGAAGAACGGGTCGCGGTGACCGACTATCTGCTGGTGGTGCTGCCTCGGGTCGCGGTCACGCCGGGCCTGCCGGTGCGGCTGCACCAGAACGCCCTCGACAATCTGGCCCAGACTTGTGTCTACGCCCTGGATCAGGGGCTCCTTGCCGACGATCCGGAAGTTGCGTCGGCCCGCTTCGCCGAACTGCTCGATCTGGTCCGTCGCGGCCACCCGGAATCGGAGCACCTGTACACGGCCCAGATCCAGCTGGCCCGGTTCACCCGGGTTCAACTGC
>PIVY01000390.1 GCA_003353795.1 bacterium | reverse complement strand
GTGAGGACCGCACACACGGTCATCCCTACGCCACCACCGTGGACGTCGGCTCGGCCGGCATCGCCGCCGTCAGCGGCTGCTGCAACAACAGCATCGGCGCCAACGGATCGCATCCCCTGAGCGGAGCGACGGATGCCGGGGACGCGCAGCCCCCGCGCCTGTACCAGCTCGTCTGCGAGCGTGTCGTCGAGGATCCGCCCCCGCCGGCGGTGGACGACCACCCCTTCCCGAACGGAAGCGTCGTGTTCTTCAACCGCCAGGGTTGCCCGGACGGTTTCGACCTCATGGCCGAGGGGAACGGCCGCCTCTTGGTTCCGACACCCAGCGACGGCGTGGTTGGCGAGACGGTGGGCTCGCCGCTCGCAAGCGGTGAGGACCGCGGCCACAGCCACGGCTTCAGCTCTACCGTCGAGGTGCCACAGAACAGCGTCGCTGCGTTCGGCGGCGGCAACGGTCGCGCCCGACGCGGCACCAAGAATTTCTCCGGTGTGACGAACAGCTCGGGCAGCGGCGTTCCCTACATCCAGCTGCTCGTCTGTAGCGCGACCGACCGCCCGGATCCGCCCGTGGGTGAGCCGGTCACCGGCGATCTGCTGCCGGCGGGCGTCTTCTCCTTCTTCGATGACACACTCTGCCCCGATGGCTGGACGGCGTCCGGTCTGCACGAGGGCCGCTTCATGACGGGCCTGCTGCCCGCAAGCGGTGGCGGTGTTCCCTACGAGACCCGCGGCGGCGCGCCGCTCGTCGGTGGTGAGGACCGCCAGCACGCCCACAGTTTCAGCGGCACCTTCAACGTGCCCGTCGAGTCGGCGGCCATCGTGAGTGGCTGCTGCTTCCACGACACCGGTGGCCAGGGCAACTTCGGCTACAGCGGTGTCACGGGTCCGGCCGGCATGGGCCTGCCGTATCTCTCGCTGCTGGGTTGCGAGAAGGACTGAGGGAGAACAGCCGATGCGCGCGATGCACGTCCGAATCTTCTCGACGCTCCTGCTCGCCGCCCTCGCGGTGGGCGTGGCGAGCTGCCACACCCTCGATTCCATCTCGCCGAACCCGGCGGAAGCGGGGGGCTCGGTCGTCCTACGGGGCACCCGTTTCGGTGCGGATCAGGGCACCGGCCAGGTGCTTTACGACGGTGATCCACTCGTCGTCACGAATTGGTCGGCGACGCGGATCGATGCGCTGTTGCCCGCGCAAAAGCCGAACGGTGTCTACGCCGTGCAGGTGGTGGTGAACGGCGAGTTCTCGGGCGCTTTGACTC
>PIVY01000251.1 GCA_003353795.1 bacterium | reverse complement strand
GCACCTCGTGGCCGTCGTTGCAGGTCCAGTCGCTGTGGTGGCCGAGGTGATACTTGACGTCGCCGTGACCGAGGTAGAGGTCGGGCTCCTTGTCCTCGAATTCGGCGAAGATCTTGTCGGGGCTCTTGCCCAGGATGTTGGCCAGCACGTTGAGGCGACCGCGATGGGCCATGCCCAGCACGATGTCGTCGACGCCCTGCCGGCCCGCGTACTCGATGGACTGGGCCAGCAACGGGATCAGGCTCTCGGCGCCCTCCAGGGAGAAGCTCTTGGCCCCGATGTACTTCTTCTGGATGAACTCCTCGAGCAGCACGGCGTCGGTCAGACGCGTGAGGATGGCGACCTGCTCGTCGTGCGGCACCTCGATGCGATTCTCACATTCTTCCATGCGCTGGTAGAGCCAGCGCCGGCAGGCGATGTCGTCGATGTGCATGAACTGGGCGCCGATGGACCGCGCATAGGTGGCCTGCAGGCGCCGTAGGATCTCGCGCAGGGGAAGGATCTCGCCCGGCGCCAGGCTGCCGGCGGAAAACGGCTGCTCGAGGTCCGCGTCGGTGAATTCGTAGTACTCGAGGGTCAGTTCCTCGGGGGGCAGTGGCGGCGGCCCCAGGGGATTGACCCGGGCGATGTTGTGGCCGCGAACCCGGTAGTTGCGGATGAGCTGGTCGACGCGGTTCTGGCGCTCGGCCAGTTCCACCTGCTGGCGGCTCACCTGGGCGGCGTCGGCCGCGGTGACGCTCTCGCCCAGGCTCAACGACGCGAAGTAGTTGCGCCAGTTCTCCGGTACGGACTCGGGATTCTCCTGCCAGGCGGCGTAGAGGTCCTCGCTGAACGCCAGCGACAGGGTGTTGGGCACGTGTTGCTCGGCCATTGTCCTGCCCCTTCTCGGGGCGGGTCCGGGGTCGACGACCAGGTTCGCGACACGGCGGCGCAGGATCACGCTCCGCCGGAAACGCCGTCAGCGCACAATCCTAACAAGGAATTCCCATATCGCACGGGATTCTTGGCCGATTCCGGAGGAAATCGACTGCGGACGACGTCGGATCCGTCAGGAGCTGACCGGAAGCCGGGCCCCATGCTCACTAACTAGGTGTCGCGATACCGCAGCACCCGCGCCGGCACTCCAGCCACCACCGCACCCGGCGGCACGTCCTTGGTGACCACGGCACCCGCGCCGATCATGGCGCCCTTGCCGATGCGCACGGGCAAGATGGTGGCGTTGGAGCCGATGGAGACGCCATCCTCGATGACCGTTTCCTTCCACTTGTCGCGCTCGACCTGCGGCGGCTCGGTGTCGTTGATGAACATGACGCCGTGAGCGATGAAGCAGTCGCTGCCGATGGAGACCATCTCGCAGACGAAGCTGTGGCTCTGGATGCGGGTGCGGTCGCCCACCGTGACGCCGGCCTGGATCTCAACGAAGGTGCCGATCATGCAGTCCGCGCCGATCTCGCACTCGTAGAGATTGACGAAGTTCCAGATCTTGGTGCCTTCGCCGACCTTGCAGTCGCGGATCACCTGCTTGTCGTTGACGGGGTAGCTCATGACTGCTCCTCGAGATTGGGCCTGCGTGGCGAATCATTGCGCAGGGATTGAAGCGCAAGTGCCCAGCGCGGTCAACGGTGGACCCCCGATTGCGCGCGCCCGGCGGACCCATCCCGCCGAGTTGGCAGATCCGACCGTCGGTGGTACGCTGCTCTGCAAGTCCCCGATCGGAGCGTACCATGCACGACGATTCACACCCTTCCCTCGCCTGGAGCGATTTCGCCCGCGGCCGCCACGTGCCTTGTGGTCGGCACACCTGGTTCGAAGGCGACGAGAAGGAATTGCTGCAACTGGTCCGCCAGCACTGGGCCGAGCGGATGCCGGGAGCCGGCCGGATCGACCTCGAAACGGTCGTCGTCGTCCCCGTGCCTCCCGACGGCTTCCATGCCACCACCGTGCTGGTCGAGGAGAACACCGTTCTGTCCGCCGCCGTCGACCGACGCCAACCCGGCGAGGACTCCTTCGTTCGCGTCACCGCCCACGCCGAACCGGCTCCGCCGCGGTACGCCGGCGTGGTCCTCTACAGCGCCGACGCCCTCACCGAGAACGACGGCCGCCGCAGCAGCGATGCCGACTGGGAGGTGGTCTGCCTGCTGGCCGGCGAGTCGGCCGACGAACCCATGGACCCGCTCACCATGGCGCGTAACTTCCTGGAGAAACCCGGGGGCACCTTCGCGCCGTACTCGGCCCGGCAGTTCGCCGAGTCGATCTATTACTGGAGCATTCGCGCTCGCCGCCATCATCACAAGGAGAGCCCATGAAGTACGAAATCATTCGCGTCGGCAGCGAGAAGCGGTTCAGCGAGGAACTGCGCCAGATCTTCAACGCCGACGTCATCGAGGGGATCATTCGCGAGGGCAAGGTGGAAGGGCGCGAGAACTGGCTGCTGGCCGCCATGCACGGCCACGGCCTCAAGATCACGGCCGCCCTGGCGCCGCGGGTGCACACCATCTGCGAGACGGTGAAGGAAGCGCTGCAGTTCACCGACGACGTGGATTTCTTCGTGCACGGCGATCCGTCACTCAACTGCTCGGCCGTCCCGCGGACCGAGGAGGACCAGCCGCACATGGTGATCATCAACAGCGGCCTCTTGGAGCGCTTCACCGACGCCGAGCTCACCTTCGTGCTGGGTCACGAACTGGGCCACCTCATCAGCCGTAACAGCGAACTGCAGCGGGTGATCCGGTTCATCTTCCCCGACAACGAGACCATTCCCCTGACGATCCGCGACAAGATCGAGATCTGGGACAAGCTCTCGGAAATGTCGGCTGACCGTTTCGGTTTTCTCGCCGAGCCCGATATCGAGGTCTGTCTCGCGGTGTTCTTCAAGCTCTCCAGCGGTCTCGACACCGCGTCCATTCGCTTCGATCCCACCGCCTACCAGCGCGAGATGGAACGGGTGCTTGAGGCGTTCCGTAGCGAGATGTCCGACGTGGGCGCCTCGCATCCCATCAATCCCATCCGCCTCAAGGCGTTGCAGCTCTTCGCCGAGAGCGACCTCTACGGCGCCGTCCGCACCGAGGAGAATCCCGTCGAGGATGGGGACCTGGCTGGTGGCATGGAGGACCTGGTGAACATGCTCCTCTCCAAGGGCCACTCGCCCCTGGCCGCCGCACGCCGCCGCTTCATCGCCGCCGCGGGCCTGATGGTGGCCGGAGTCGACCAGGAGATCGGACCCGACGAGATGGACGCCATCCTCGAGCCGCTGGCGGGATTCACCCATTATCCGGCGCGCTATTTCCGGCACGTGCTGGAGACCAAGGACGTGCCGCGGGTCTTCCACGAGTCGGCGACCGTGATCCTCGACGCCAACCCGGGCGAGCGCTTCGCCATGTTCCGGTTCATGGTGGACGTGGCCCTGGCCGACCGGCGCATCGAGACCCGCGAGGTGGAAATGCTCTTCGAGGTGGGCGAGGGACTGTTCGGATTCCAGCGCAAGGAGATCGCCCAGGGATTGGCCGAAGCGCTGCAGCAGGATTTCATCCCGCGGCTCTCGTTGCCCGACAGGCAGTAACCGATCACGCCCGACCCGCACTCAACAGTCGACACACAGACCAGGAGTGATCTTCATGATGCCGAATCCATTCAACCGTCGCGTCGCCCTCGCCACCGCCTTGCTCGTCGCCGTGGCGTCCGCGGCGGTCGCCGAGCGCCCCGAGCCCGAGGTCCACGGCACGTTCGACGGCGATCCCATGTACACGGTGCTGCCGGTGGACGCCATCCCGGCCATCCGCGCTCCCGAGTTCTTGAACGGCGAGGCGGCCGACGGCCAGATGAGTCCCGACGAGCCGGTGCTCGGCGTGGAGATCGCCGGCGAGTCCCACGCCTACAGCTTGTGGCAGCTCGACTCTCACGAGATCGTCAACGACACCGTGGGCGGTCGCGCCATCGCGGCCACCTGGTGACCTCTATGCTTTACGAGCGTGGTGCACGCTCGCGAGGTCGACGGCAAGACACTGACCCTGCTCGTCTCGGGCAAGCTGTGGCGGAACAGTCTCGTCATGCAGGACGAGGAGACGGGTACCCTCTGGAGCCACATCACCGGGGAAGCGCTGGAGGGCGAGCTGGTCGGAACCCAGCTCGAGATCGTGCCCGGCGTCCACACCACGTGGGCCGAGTGGAAGGCCGGTCATCCCGGCACGCTGGTCCTGAAGAAGAGCGAGGAGATCAAGGCCTCGCGCTACGAGCGCTACTTCGACGACCCGGAACGTACGGGACTCTTCCGCGCCAACTGGCTGCAGGACCGACTGCCCGGGAAGACCCTGGTGTACGGCCTGCGCTCGGGACCCCATTCAGTAGCCGTGGTGGCCGAGTTGCTCGCCGGCGGCGATGCCGTCGAGGTCGAACTGGCCGGCGAGACCATCACGTTGCAGCAGGGGGACGACGGTGGCGTGCGGGCCTGGCGCGCCGACGGCAGCGCCGTGGATGTGCTCGACGTGTTCTGGTTCGCCTGGAGCAGCTTCTATCCCAACACCGCGGTAGTGGACTAGGGATCAGCCCTCGGCGATGCCGGCCAGCAGGTCGATGGTCGGATCGATGGCCAGGACCTCGCAGGCGGATTCCCAGTCGCGGCATGGGCTAAATCGTTGCGAGTCCGCCACGGCCAGGCTCGCGTACATGCGGATCAGCCCGAAGGCCAGATCGCTGGATCCCACCAGGACCACCTCGGCGTCGCCGCGCACCTTTTCGATCCAGGTAGACTGAGTCTCCCAGATCTCCCGCATGGTCTCGAAACGGAGCCGCGGGTCCACGTTGACAGCGTCGCGGAAATCGATGAGTTCGCGCATGCCGGGCTCGTAGCGCGGATCACGGAATGTCTCGACGGCACACTGCTGAACGTCGCCCAGTTCCACGATGGAACCGAAGCGGGAATACACCAGGTCGAGGTCGGGCCGAAAGGCCTGTTGATAGGACATGGGGCGAGCCTCCTGCCGCTGGAAGGCATGCTAGTCGGGCCGAATACTCTCGTCAAGTGGTGGGAAATCAGGCATAATGGGCGGGAGGGAGCGAGTATACGCGACGACGCCCGGCGCCGTCGCACTCGTCGA
>PIVY01000389.1 GCA_003353795.1 bacterium | reverse complement strand
GTACTCCCAAGCGTCGGTGGTTCCCATGGTGACCGAAGACCAGCCGCCCAACACCAGGATGCTCAAGGTCCCGTCGCGAGCCGCGGCGCCGCCGGTGCAGCCGTGCAGGATGAAGGCCCGCCCAGCGGCGTGGGCTGCGGACAGTGCGTCGAGGCGTGGCGCAGCGCCGAGGGGTAGTGCCACGACCGAGGCGATCCAGGTGTCTCCATCGTCCTTGCTGTGGTGGTAGGCGCCGGTCCCGTCCCAGCTCCAGAGGAGCCCGTCGGGCTCTTGCCAGGCCACGTCGTTGGTGTGTGCCACGCTTGGCGCCGCCGACAGCGCGACCGACGCGTGCTCGAGGCGGAGCGTGCCGGCGCTGTCGCACACCACCAAGATGCCGGCCGCGGTCGACAGCGCGGAGACGATGCCGATGCCGGTAGCCGTTTCGATGTGTTGGAAGCTCACGCCCCGGGTGTCCGAGGCGTACTGGTGGACCATGTCCGCGGTGGCCGTGTCCTGCACCAGCATCAGGATCTGGCCCTCGTGGAACACCATCCGCGTTCGGCCGTAGTTGGTCGTGCTCGTGCCGCTCGGGAGCGGGTGCGAGCTCCAGACCGCCCAGCTCTCGCCGAGGTCCTCGGTCACGTAGATCACCCCACCGTGAGCAAGCAACACCCGCTCGTCCGGCAGCACGCACATCGCCGGCCAGTTCCAGTCGTCGCCGGGATCGACGGACTCGGCACCCAGCGCACTGGGGACGAGGCTGACCGGGTCGACCGTCCGGGTCGTGACCTTGCCGTCGCTGCTGTCGCGGCGAGCCACGAGCAGGGTCTGGGTGCTCGGGATCGTCACGATGTCGGAGCGCAGGAAGGTGTCGCCGCCGGTCGACCACTCGATCGCCCGGTAGCCGGTGACCCGGGGCGGCGGATCCCACCCTCGGTAGTCGGTGTTGAGGGTCTCCGTGGCGGCTCGGTAGCCCACGGCCAGTTTGCCAGGGTGGCCGCCGCGAATCGTCACCGTCTCCAGGGCGACGGACTGTCCACCGCTGGCCTGCACCCGTAGCGGCGTGCCGCCTTCGGGCTCTGCCGTGCCTGGCCGGGGCCCGGCCTGGGTGTAGCTGCTCTTCGCCTCGCTGAAGGTCGCGGGAGACAGCCGTGCGGGGATCAGTACGCCTCCGGGCATGCGTGTGTGTCGGTCACCCATCAGCCCCTCCCGTAGACGTTGACGCGGCCAGCCATTCGGCCAGGCAACGGACGGAGCACACCGTCGACGGCCTCGGCAATCACGC
>PIVY01000076.1 GCA_003353795.1 bacterium | reverse complement strand
CGGTTCAGAGACCCAACCGTGGATCGTGGCCTTCCACGTTTCTCCTTCCGCGGCGCGATGGGCATAGGTGGGAAAGAACACGACGCGCTCGTCGGAGCTTAGGGCGCGGTTTCGCACGGCGAGAAGCAGTGCGACCGTAATCGGTACGCAAGCCAAGACGGAGGCGGCGGTGAGTCGCCTTCGAAGCAGGGCGCGGACGCGCGTTGGCGGCGACGCAGACCCGGATCGGCGCCCGACTTCGTGACTCGGTTGACGTGTGTTGTTTTCCATTGGCCGCCTGTGGTACGAGGTGTTGCGCCCCTCGATTCCGATCTCCTCATCACGGAGCCTGGACTTCTCGAGATTCTGAGGTACCCGGGGACCGGTTCGCTGGCTTTGCGTCCTGCGGTGGGATCGCCGCGTTGATCTGCTGTGGCCCGGTCCACGGGCGCCCTGGCTGTCGATGGCCAGCGGGTAGCCATAGCTCGCGTTCTGTAGGCGGATGGCCACGAAGTAGTCGTTGCCGTCGATCATGTCCAAGGGCGTGGGCAGGGCGACCGAGTGGTATCCGGCGGCCGCGAAGGTGAGGTTCTCCACCGAGCCGAGGAGGCCGGAGAGAGCGCCGTCGGAGAACTGGTCGTACACGAATACGTCCACGTCCACGGTGGCGTCGGTGGTCCAGAACTCCACGCGATGCAGCCGCGTGTCCCGATCGGCCTGGAAGCAACCCATGCCCCAGGCCGCGGGCAGACCGTAGCCGAAGGAACCGGTCCAGCCGCCCTCGTCCCACGAGTCCACTGCGAGTTCGGGGTAGCTGGACATGATCTCCACCATGGCGCTGGTCCACAGGCCGATGCCGGCCGATTCGTAGGCGATGTAGAAGTAGCCCTCGTCGTCGCCGTGGTCGCAGGCGTCGCCCCAGTCGGCGCCCCAGCTGTTCTTGACGATCCAGCAGCCGCTGCCACCGCCGGCGTGGGGCTGCTGGTCGTCCCAGCCCACGAGCAACACGGCGTGGTTGTTCTGCTCGGCGCCCTGATAGAAGAGACCGTCGCCGCCATTCCAGGCGCCGAAGGCATTCCACCAGTCGGCATTCTCCGCGTCGCCGGCGTAAACGGTGGTCGAGAGCGGGCCATGGTCGACGAGCGCCTGCTTGAGGTCGGCCGTCGGTGGCATGGTGCTGCCGCTGACCCAGATCCAGTCGAGGACCGAGAAAGCGGCGTCGCAGCCCAGGTCGCAGGCCACGTCGGCGGCTTCGTAAGGGTCGCACGACTCGTGGACCGCGCCGCGCCGGCTGAGTAGGTTCACCACCATCTGGGCGTTGCCGCCGTTGCAACTGCGGGCCTCGTAGTGGCACTCCTTGATGGCGTTCTCGGAGAGGTCGGTCATGAGGTCGAAATCGCGCAGCGCCCGCGCTTCCAGTTCGCCCGCCGCCGCGAAGGCGTAGCAGGCGCCGCACGCGCCCTGGTCGCGGGCAGGCGAAACCTGTCCCTGCGTGCGCCAGTCGAATCGGGCCGGTAGATCGAGCCGCTTGGCGGCGTCGATGGTCGGTGGGGCCACGTGGGAAAGGTCCACCGGGGGCGGGATGAATCCGTTGCCGTGGTCGCTGAAAGCGTGATCGGGCGCCCGGTGCGGCAGCGGCTGCGCATCGACTGCGAGGGGACCCGCCACCAGGATCATGAAGAAGGCGAGAACGGGGGCGATCAGGGCACGACGGCGCATGGCGGCCTCCTTGCCGGCTGCGGGGAACGCGAGGTGTCATGCACGCTATCGGCCGGAACGGCAGGGACTTGACCGGCAGGGCGGTCCGTGGGGAGGGGGAAAGCGAGGGGCGCCGAACGATCCCGCCCCGGCAGAATCCGAGCGGCTCTTTGACTGGCGGTCCGATCGTGCGGCGCGGGCGTTGTCCGGAGCCACCTGGTACAGGCCCGTGCCGAGGAAGGAATCCTTGATCGGACCGCCGGTCGCAGGAGTCGGCGGTTCGGCCGGGGCGCGTCGCGCGGCGCCCACGAGGCACCATAAGGATCGGGGTCGTAAAAGTTGTTCCAGCGTCCTAATCTTTTCCTAATCTCACGGAAACCGGCTGCCAGGGGGCGCGTAAGCACTGAACCATGACCGATCCTGCCATCACTTCCGGGCCCGAAATTGACCCCGGCGCGAGCTTCTACCTCGCCGGGACCTGGCGCGTGGACCCTTCGCTGAACCTGCTGACCGGTCCCGACGGCGAGCAGCGGGTGCCCGACAAGTTCATGCAGGTGCTGGTGTACCTGTCGCGAAACCCGGGCCTGGTGACCCGTCAGGACCTCATGGAGGCCGTCTGGCCCGATTCTGTGGTGGTGGACGAGGCGCTCACGCGCGCGGTGTCGGAATTGCGGAAGCTGCTGGGCGACGAGCCGCGGGAGCCCCGATTCATCGAGACCATTCCCAAGAAGGGCTACCGGTTGCTGGCGGCAGTCACCGCGGTGCCGGCTGAAACTATCGAGACGGTCGTCGGCGCGCCATCGGTGCGTCGGAACCATCCCTGGTTTCGGGGTCTTTTTGCGGCCGTGACGCTGCTGATCGTAGTGGCGGGGGTGGCCTGGATCGCGCTGCGCGACGATGTGGCGCCGCGGGGGCCGGCCGAGCCCCTGGCTCTCACCAGTCTGCCGGGAGTCGAAATGCATCCCGCGTTGGCGCCGGCGGGTGATCGCCTGGCCTTCGTCTGGGAGGGCGAGGGCGGCGGCGCGCCCGGGGTGTTCGTGACCGTGGTCGGCGAGCCCGGCGAGTTGCGGCTCGCCGGTGGTGAAGATCCCGCGGCGGTGTTCGTCTATCCGGCGTGGTCCCACGATTCGCGCCACGTGGCGTACTGCCGGACGCGGGGAGAACCCGTCGGCGTGTTCGCCGTGCCGGCCAACGGTGGCCGCGAACGCCAGCTCATGGGCGAACTGTTCGACCAGGTCCCGCTCATGCCGGACTACTCGCCCGACGGTACGTTCCTGGTCTTCTCGGCTCCCACCTCGGCCGACGGTCTATGGGGTCTGCACAGGCTCTCGCTGGAATCCGGCGTGCGCGAGTTGCTGACCCGACCCGATCAACCGGGGCATTACGACATCCGGCCCCGCCACTCGCCCGACGGTCGCCGGATCGCCTGTATCCGTTCGCGATCCGACGGGCTCACGGTGGCGCTCGTGCCGGCGGCCGGCGGGGAGGTCACGATGCTCGACGTCGGCGATCGGCGCATCGAGGACCTTGCCTGGACCGACGACGGCGAGCGGCTGGTGCTGACGGCGGACGACGGTCTCTGGGAGATCGATGGCGGCGGTGGCCCGCTACGGCTACTGAGTGCCGGCGGGCTGCTCGGCGGGCTGACCACCGCGCGCGACCAGCGACTGCTGGCCTACACCGAGGCCCGTGGTGAGTGGAACGTCTGGGAAGTGTCGCGAGAACCGGGGGCCTCGCTCCGTCGCCTGATCGCCTCGTCGCGGCTGGACATGCGGCCGGCCCAGTCGCCCGACGGACGGCAGGTGGCGTTCGTGAGCATGCGCGGTGGGCGGCTCGAACTGTGGCTGGCCGACGCCGACGGCGGCAACGCGCGCTCCGTGCCCGACGTGCCGGGCGGCGAACCCGACGATCCGGCCTGGTCGCCCGACGGTTCGCGCCTGGCGTTCACCGCCACGGCTGCCGGCCGCCTCGCGATCTGTGTTCTCGACGTGGCACGTGGATCGGTGCAGGTGCTCACGCCACCGGATCGCAGCGAGGCGCGCCCGGCCTGGTCGCCGGACGGACAGTGGCTCTACTTCTGCCGTCGGCACGAGGGCGTCCTGCAGATCTGGCGGCGACCATCCGGGGGCGGCGACGCCGAACTGGTGACCCGTGGCGGTGGTTTCCGGGCCCGGGTGTCCGCCGACACCGAGACGGTCTACTTCATGCGCGCGCTGCCGGATACCAGCGGGTTGTGGCAGGTGGACGCGGTCAGCGGAGAGGAAGGACTCGTCTGCGCCCTCGCCGGCGAGGTGCTCGTCGATTTCGGCCTGGGAACCGACGGGCCGGTGCTCTGCACGGCCACCGCCGCGGCGAGCGAGACCTACCGCATCTGGCAATGGCGACCGAGCACCGGTGGCCGCGATCTCGTGGGCGAGTTGACCAGCCGCCGTCCGCCGCGGCTGGACGTCCATCCGACGAGCGGTCGAATCCTCTGCGATCGCACCGAGCGGCTCGAGAGCGACCTGGTGGGGCTACGGAACTACTAGCGGGCTGTCAGATCCGGTTGCCGAGGGCCGCCAGCGCCTCGCGGGCCGTCGAAGCCGGGATTCCCAGCAACACCTCCACGACGTCGGCGAGCGCCTCGGGTCCGGGTAGCGTCCGCGTGCGGATCGTGTCGCCCTCGGTGACGGTGATCGTGAAATTGCGCAACGAGATCGACCGCTCAGGCGTGTGACGCACGATGCGAAGCCGGTTGAGGAACGTCGAATCGGAGCGGAACGAATCGGCGATCACGGCGCGGAAGTGCGCGGGCTCGCGAGGCGTGCGGTCAAGGGTGTAGCCGTGGATCACGGCGCCGTCTTCGAGATGGTCGAGACGGTTGTTCCCCTCGGCGCTGCGGGGTTGCAGGACGTAGGATTCCCGACCCAGCGGGACGACGACCGGATCCTGCTCGTCGAGGGGTAGTGGGGTGAAGAACGGCGCGGCGAAGCCCACGTCCACGAGGTACTCGTGCCCATCGACGGCGATTACGTTCACGGCATGCACGTCGGGCTGGTCCATGGCGGCGCCACAGAGGCGCGCGTCGTAGCCGAGGCCGTCGAGCAGCGCGTTGAAGTGACTGGCGCAGGCGTAGCAGGTGCCGCCGAGGTTCGAGCGCTCGATGCGGTCGAGAAACTCGTCGAGTTCGTCGAGCGTTGCCGGTTCGCCGCGAGCGTGTCGGATGAGCTTGGAAACGTTCTCGAAGGGGATGCGCGCCAGGTGGGCTGCGACGAGGCGGGCGAGCGCCGGAAGCGCAGGCGCCTCTCGCGGAACGCCGAGGAGAGAGAGGTAGCGGTCGGATTGATCTCGCGTCATGAATAGAGAGTAGGAGCGACCGCGACGCCTGTAAAGCCGCGGCGCACATCGGGCGTCGCTGGACCCCGGATCGCTGGCATGCGACAATGTGCCGGCTCCCGTTCCTGAACATCCCGCAACGGAGAATCGACGTGCTGCGCATCGCTCCTCGACCAAGACATCGGTTCGCCGCCGTGAGTGCCATGGTCGGGGCCGCTGTGATCCTGGCCGCCGGCTGCGCCAGCGTTCCCGAGCAGACCAGTTTCATGGAGCAATCCGAGCAGATCGAGACCACGGCCTGGGAACTCCGTCTGCGGGTCTACGATCTGGGAACGGACATGGCGGCGGAGATCGAGCGAACGGCCGACGGTATCATCGCCGACACCGATTCGCCCGAGGTGGCGCGCAATGCCCTGATGTGGAAGGCCAACGCCATCCCGGTTCTCTACCGGGCCGTTTTTCAGCCCGATCCGCTGGCTGCGCTCATCGAGATAACCGTCTTCTCGGTGCAGGTGGAACGGTTCTTTGCCGACGGCGCCGGCCGGGACGTGTTCGGTCCGCATCAATCCCGGGCCGTGACAGTTAGCCGTCAGTTGCGCCAGCAATCGGTGGATCTCGCCCGGCAGGTCACGAATTCTTCGGAGTTGCCGGATGCTCGCGAGGTGGCGCAATCGTGGGCCGAGGCCCACCCCATTGACGATCTCAGCTTCACCCGTCGATCCACGGTCGCACTCTGGGCCGAGCAGGTCGGTGCGGATCCGCAGGGGGGCATGGCCATGGTCGCCAGCATCGACGAGTCGTTTCAGGATCTGCTGGAGCGCCTGAAGATCTACGCTGCCGAGATGCCCAAACAGGCTCGCTGGCAGGCCCAACTGGCAACGGCCGACCTGATGGCGAACGAAGACGTACGGCTGTTTCTGGGCGACGTCGAATCCATCGAAGCGGAGATCGACACCATCGCCCAGCGCTTCGACGACTTCGTGTTGATGGTGGATGCCATGTACGCCGAGGCCTGGCAGCAGATCAGTGTCGAACGTGTGGCCGCCATGGCCGACGTGGACGCCCAGCGCGTGGCCACCCTCGATCAACTGGCCCGGGAACGCGAGATCGTGCTGGCGGCGCTGGCCAGCGAGCGCGAGGTCATCCTGGCGGAGTTCGACACCCGTAGCGGGAGCATGCTGAACGACTCGGAGGCTCTGGCGACCAGGCTGATCGACCACCTGATATGGCGGTTGGGGCAGCTTCTCGTCGTGCTCCTGGTGATCGGCGCAGCGGCTGTCTGGGTCGTCCTGCGCTACGGCCGACGGCGCACGCCGGGATCGTCCGCCTGAGTCCCGCCCCACATCACGATTGAAGGAGAATCCTCGTGGCCACCTCTCGGACGCTCACCATCATCGGCGCCGGCAACATCGGTCGCGCCCTGGCGCAGGGGCTCGTGGCCAAGGGGATCAACGGACCGGGCGAGGTGACCCTGACCCGCCGCCAACTCGATCGTCTGGACGATCTCGCCGCCCGAGGCTTCGCGACCACCTCGGACAATCTAGCCGGTGTCAAGGCGTCGGATACCATCGTTGTGGCCGTGGAGCCACAACAGCTCGATGGGGTTCTGGACGAGATCGCGCCGGCTCTGGACCCGAATCGTCACGTCCTGGTCTCGGTGGTCTCCGGCGCAGCCATCGGCAATTTGGCCGCCAGGCTGCCCCAGGGCCTGCCCGTGGTGCGCGCCATGCCAAACACCGCCATGGCGCTGGGCCAGTCCATGACCTGCCTCGCGGCCAACGATGTGGGGGCGGCTGCGTTGCCGCAGATCGCGACCATGTTCGACGCCCTGGGCGAGACGCTGGTCGTGCGCGAGGAGATGATGGTGCCCGCCACGGCACTTTGTGCCTGCGGCATCGCCTACTTCCTGCGGGTGATCCGGGCCGCCTCCCAGGGCGGCATCGAGATCGGCTTCCATCCCGACGATGCCCTCAAGCTCGCGGCGCAGACCGCCCTGGGCGCAGCCTCGCTGGTGCTGCAGGAAGGCAACCATCCGGAGCGCCAGATCGACCATGTCACCACACCACGGGGTTGCACCATCGCCGGGCTCAACGAGATGGAACACGCCGGGCTCTCGTCGGCCATGATCAAGGGGATCGTGACGGCGGCGGAGAAGGCGGCGTCGCTGTATCGGGATGACGGTTGACCGTCGCCGCCGATCAGAAACGCAGCGACAGACAGGTCAACCCGCCGTCCATCTTGCGGAACTCGCTGGTATCCAGCTCGATGATGTCGTGGCCGAGTGGTTCGAGCAATCGACGGGTCGCGGGATATCCCGCCGGCATGAGCAGGCGACCGTTGATCAGCAGCGAGTTACACGCATAGGCCTCGTCGCTGGGCACAACGATGGTCGTGTAGTCTACCAGCTCCTCGCGCGAAGCGAAGTCTTCGGTGACCAGGAGCACGCCGTCGCTCACCAGATTTACGCTCGACTTGAAGTGCAGGCCCGCACCCACGGGCACGGTGCGGCAGGCGATTCCATGCGACTCGAGGACGGCGCCGAGCTGGCGTGCGCCTGATTCGTCGGTGCGCGCGGACAGGCCGATGAACGCCACGTCGCCAGCGACGAGGACGTCGCCACCGTCGAGGGTGCCGGGACCCTCGATGCGGTGTACCGGGCGACGGTTCGCAAGCACGGGGACCATAGCGTCGGATTCGTCGCGCCGGCTCTCGGCGCCGGGTCGCGCGATCACGACCGCGTCGGGAATGATCACGGCGGTGTCCTCGACGAAGTGGGCGTCGGGGAATTTTTCCAGAGGTTCGAGAATCTGCACCGCGAGCCCGCAATCGCCGAGAGCGGCGACATAATCCTCGAACTGCTTCATCGCCGTCTGGTGGTCGGGAATACCCAGGCGAGCTGTCGTGAGCCCGGCCGCCAGCGACGATCCAGGGCAGCGGACAATGGCGTCCGTGAATCGATGAGGCGGTGTTTTCGGCGGACGGTCAGACACGGTGTGTTCTCTCGATGGGGGTCGTTTGGGTTGCTCCAGTGCCGGTTCAATCAGCTTGCGGATGGTAGCTCATGGCGCTCACGAGTTCCAGATTCGTGGGTGACAAATCGAACACGGTCATCTTAGCATGCCATCGAAGCCCCAGGAGAATCTCAGGCGGCCTCGACCCGGGTCGCCCAATCAAGGAGTCGGAATCATGAATCGTCGCCCAATCGTCATTGCCACGGTGATCGCTGTCGCCCTGTTCGCCACGTCGGCGTCCGCGCAGGGATTCTATGTCGGCGCGGGCATCGGTAACACGTTCTTCAGTTCGGAATTCGAGGACGCTACGGATCAGATTACCAAGATCGACGAGAACTCCACGGCTTGGAAGATCTTCGGCGGCTTCAGCCCCAAGCAGTTCATCGGACTCGAAGGTGGCTACCGCGACTTCGGCACGGTCGAAACCACCGTCGATGGAGTGAACCTCGAGAGCAAGACCTCGGGCTGGGACTTCGAGTTGCTCGGCCGGTTTCAGATCTCCATAATCGACATCTTTGGCAAGGCCGGCGTCATGTTCTGGAGCAACGATTCGGCCGCCGGCAATTTCAATGAATCCGACTCCGGCACCGATTTCATGTGGGGACTGGGCGCCGGCGCCCGCCTCGGACCCATCGGCGTGCGCCTGGAGTGGGAGTCCGTCGAGGTCGGCGGGCCGGACAACCTGTCCATGGTGAGCCTGGGGGCGACCTTCGGTTTCTAGCTCCTCGAGATTCCGCATTCGTACGACGACGGCCTGCCCTTGTCGGGGCAGGCCGTCGTTTCTGCGTTCGAAGTGCCGGCGCCCGTTCAGCGCACCAGCGTCATGGTCCGCGCCTGCACCACGCCGTCGGCCGTGACCAGCCGCGCCAGATAGGTGCCCGACGGCATGGCGCGCCCATCGGCGCCCTGGCCGTTCCAGCGCACCTCGTGAGCGCCGGCCGGCAGCGTCTCGTCGGCCAGTTCGACCACCAGGCGTCCCCGGGCATCGTACAGCGCCAGCTTCACGTGACCAGTCGCCGCGAGGCGGAAGGGGATCACGGTCTGGGGGTTGAACGGGTTCGGGTAGCTGGGGTCGAGAGCCGTCAGGTTGGGCGTCGTGGGCGTGTCGTCGGGAGCGCCGGTGGTGCCGCCCCAGGGTTCGCCGAAGTAGCTGCTCAGGATGGTCTCGGTGTTGGCCCGCAGCGCCACGTGTTGCAGGCGATAGGGCCGACCGGCGATGTGCGTGAACTGGCCGCCCTCGGGCCGATGCGTGCCGCCCGCCGGGGGCACCGCCCGCGCGCCCACGCCGCGATCGGCGCTGAAGCCGGCGGTGTCGACGAAGAGCAGCGTAGTGTTGGGACCGACGGTCGTACGGTACACGTCGTTCCAGCTCTGCGAGCCGGTGAATGGAACGTTCACCAGTTCGGGCACCTGCGAGGTGATGTTGCCGAGGTCGCCGCTGTCGGTCGACCAGGTGATGCCGAGGTACGTGCTCAGTGCGCCGTCGAGGAAATTGAAACTGCGGCGGCTCATCAGGAGCACGTTGCCGCCGACTTCGAGGTACGAGAGAATCGGGGTCTCGAACCAGCTCGCCAGGTCGCCGTTGTAGTCGTTGCCGACCCAGACCACCGACGAGTAGGCGCCCAGGAGGTCGGCGGGAACGGCGCCGTGGCCCAGGGGCTCGGGCAGCTCGCCGATGTAACCGCCGCCCGGCGTGGGGAAGCAGTCCCAGAACGTGAAGGCCTGGTTGCCGGTGAAGATGCTGTCGGCGTAGGCGCTGGTGATCTCGGTGGTGTACGTGTCCCAGTGCACGCCGTTCACCAGGAGGATGCCGTCGGTGAACGTGGGGTTGGTGACCTGGGTCTGCACCCTGCGCAGGATCCACTTATCGGGATCGAGTTCGACGCTCTGCACGGTGCCGTTGACGTCGAGCACGAAGCTCTCGCTGACCTGGCTGTTCTCGACCACGTGGATCTCGGCGCCCAGGTCGGTGGTCACGCGCACCTGTACGGGCATGGTGAACGGTCCGGTGTTCGTCTGGATCTGTTCGATGTCCAGGGTGATCTGGCCGGCACCCGGGCCCTCGCTCCAGCCGTAGCTGTACTCGGGGAAGTACTCGCCGTAGATCCACTGCTGGAAGAAGGCGTCGAGGTCGCGACCGCTGACGGCCTCCATGACGTCGCGCAGGTCCTCGGTGGTGGCGCTCGAGTACTCGAAGGCGGCGCGGTAGGCGGCGAGGCCGGCGAAGAAGTCGGTGTCGCCGAGGACGCCGCGCAGCATGTGGACCACCCAACTGGCCTTGTTGTAGGTGAGGGAGCTGCTGAAAATGTTGTCGTTGAGCGGGTCCTCCACGAAGATCGTGCCGCTGCCGTAGTAGGCTGCGAAGTCCATGTACTGCTGGTACGTGGCGAAACCTTCGTCCTGCTCCTTCCAGTACGCCTCGCTCCAGGTTGCGAAACCCTCGTTGAGCCAGATGTGGTGGAAGGTCGCGCAGGTGATCATGTCGCCCCACCACTGATGTGCCAGTTCGTGGGAGATCAGGTCTTCGGAATAGCCGCCCATGCTGGAGATGGTCTGGTGCTCCATGCCGCCGCCCCAGGTGAACTCGGCGTGGCCGTACTTCTCGGTGACGAAGGGATACTCGCCGTAACCGACGGCGAAGGCGCCGATCATGTCCTTGGTCAGCGCGTAGTTGGCGTCGACGACGCCCTGGTGGCTCGGGAAGATGAAGAACTGGATCTCCATGGGCGGACCGATCAGGGGCGTGTACCAGTCGCTGTACCGGTAGTAGGGATGGATGGCCAGGGACACCAGGTAGGTGACCGTTGGGTAGTCGGTATGCCAGTGGAACGTACGCCAAGCGCCGTTGGTGACATCGGACACGAGGAGACCCTGGCTGGCCACGATGAGGTTGCTGGGCACGGTGACACGGATGTCGAGGGCGTCGGCCTTGTCGGTGTTGACGTCCTTGCAGGGCCACCAGTGACGGGCGCCGAATGGTTCGCTCAGGGTCCAGATCATGTCCTGGCCCGAGAAGCTGTCCCAGCCGAAGTACTCGCCGCCGGGATTGCCGCTGTAGGTGACCGACACGGTGACCGACTCGGCCGGTTCGTAGGTGCGGTCGAGGTTCACGATGACCAGGTCGCCGCTGCGCGAGAACGTGGTGGGAGCGCCGCCCACGGTGGCTGCGCTCACGGCCATGTTCGAGCGTAGATCGAGCTCCACGGTGTTGATGGCCACATCGACCACGGTGACGGTGGCCGCCACGGTGCCGCTCAACTGATTGAGGTTCGGGTCCAGGGTGAGGTCGAGGTCGTAGTGGGTGACGTCGTAGTAGCCCTGGTTGACGGTCATGCGGGCATTGGCCAGGCGCGTCTTCTCGGCCAGCGCGGCCTTTCCGTCGGCCTCGGCCTGACGGTGGGCGAGCACGGATTCGCGGAGGGCCGTGGGATCGTCGGCGCTGGAGCCGGCGACGGCCACGGCCGCGATCAGGAGCACGAGCAGGCCGATGGCGGCCGTGGTGAGACGGGAGCGGGAGGACAGCATGAAGCGACTCCGTGGGCAGTGGTTCCGGAGAACCGGTTCTTTTGGATGCGACGGCGGCAGCCGGCCGGACCTCGGCGCGGCGCGTGGGGTGGTCTTGCCCACGGCAGGACAATTATAACAAATTTCGAGGCTGCGGTGAAATCCGCGTCGCTCAGTCGGGGATGGCGCCGGTCCAGAGCTGCATGCGGTCCATGACGGCGTCGCCGGTGAATCCGCGCACGAATCCGTGTCCCTGGAGGTGCATGCCGGCCTTGGTCATGTGCCGGGCCCAGTCCTCGCTGCCGGTCAACTCGTTCAGAGCCGCAGGGTCGCCCTTGAGCAGGAAGAAGCCGTTGAGGTCGCCGCCATGGGGCTCGAGGAAGACGGTATCGAAGCTGTCGATGGTTCCGCTCTTGGCCAGGCTGCCGAGGTACTCTACGAACTCGCCGAAGTGGGTGGCGCTGAGGTGCTCGCGGCCGACGAGGGGGCGATTCCAGCCGAACAGGATGGTATTGGATTGCATGGGCGACCTGCTTTCTCCGAGTGGAGTTCGGTTTCGGGGGGATGTCGGTCGACAAACAAGATAAAAATAGTCGCACAATGGGGCCATCGCGGGTGATCGACGACGAGATTCACCGCTGGTGCGGATTCGAAAATCTGAGCTAGATTACGCGCAACGACACTGAACCCAAGGATCAGGCGGTTTCGAGAATGCGCTGGCTCAGTACGACCATCGTCTTACTACTGGTGATCTCTGCGATCCCTGCACGCGCAGACGACGAGACGACACCACACCGGCTCTTCCACATCGAGCGCAACAAGAATGCGAACATCGTGGTCTATGATGCGGAGGTCCTGCCGGACGGCAGCCTGCCGAAAAAGGACCCCGTGGTCGTCTACTGGTTGAAGCTGGCCGAGGGTGGCGAACGCAAGGGTCTGAAGGGCATCGAGAAGCGAATGGCGTACGGGTTCAAGGTCGAGGAGCGCGAGGGTGATCACCTGGAGCTCAAGATGAAAGCCGACGTCGGGCGCAACGTGTTCGTGGAGGCGGTGGACGACTCGTTCCGGGCCTTCATCGACATCAATGAACGCCGGGCGCAGCTCGATCACATCTACATATTCGCCAATGAGGGCGGAGTCTTGCCCACCGTCGAGTACATCGAGCTGTTCGGCCGCGACGCCGAGACCGGCGAGGACCTCTATGAGAAGTACCTGCCCTGAGCCGAGGCGCCACGATTCGTGTGCCGAATCACCACGTGGTGTGATTCATCGGCACGGGACCGGTGGTGGTGCGCCGCCGCCGTACAGTGGCTGCAACTACAATTTATATAATGAATTACGGTGAAGCTGTCGTCAATGGGCGTGGCGGCACGCGCCGTGCAGCTGGGATCCTGCCCCGAGTGATGTCGACGAACCCCTGACGGGAGGATCCCCATGCGAAGCACCCCACACCTGCGGCTACCGACCATCCTCTTGATAGCGATCCTGGCGCTGGCCATGACCGGCTGCAGCGATGATGATAATCCCACCGCGCCGGACGCCGATCAGGCGCCCGCGCTGCCGAATCCCGAACTGATCACCTTCGATTTTTCGTTCTTCGAGCAGGCCGACGAGATCGACCCGGCCACCAAGGCCCTCGGTGATTACGACAACTTCCTCAACGCCTATGTGCGCGTGGCCCTGCTCGAGATCGTGGCTCGCATCGTGATGACGCCGCCGGTGGCCGCGTTCTCCCTGGCGCTCCACACGCCGCCGTCGCTGCAGGACGACGGGTCGTGGATCTGGATCTACACCTTCGTCGACGGCGACGAGGAGGCGCAGATTCGTCTTCGAGGCCTGCCGCGCGCCAACGGCGTCGAGTGGGAACTGCGGGTGACGGTGGGCGAACTGGATAACGAAATCTGGTTCACCGGCACCACCATGGACGACGGCGAGACCGGCGCCTGGACCTTCCGCGACCTCGACGATCCCGCCCATCCCGAGTCGGGCGAGATCGCCTGGGGCCGGAACGTCGAGGGCGAGTTCCTGCGGTTCACCTGCCTCCACGGCGTGGATGCCGGCGACACCCTCGAATTCCAGGAGGCCTATCCCCGCCACGTGATCACCCACGTGGACGCCGACCAGGACATGAGCCCGGTCATCGAGTGGTTCGAGGACGGCCACGGAAACCTTACCGTCCCCGAATACAATGATGGCGAGCGGGCCTGCTGGGATACGGATCTGCGCAACGTCGACTGTCCCTGAGCAGCCAATTCCGGTATTGATCCAGGGCCGGCCGCCACCGCGGTCGGCCCTTTCTCGTCCTCGATCCACGAAGATTGAGTCTTCGCGGCGACGCGGATCCAGACTATCATGCGCGGCGTAGCATAGGTTCTCACGCTTGCTCCGGGAGATCGCCTCAACATGCTCCGGGTCCGCGCGCTCCTCGCCAGCCTCGTCCTCCTGTTGCTCCTGCCCGGGGTCGCCGTCGGCGCCACACGCGAGGAGGTCCTGGCGCGCCTCGAACCCTACGTCGGCCGCACCATCACCCGCGTCACGCTGGCCGGCAACAACATCACCAAGGACTGGGTGATCACCCGCGAGATCCACATCGAGGCCGGCGATCTGCTGGACATCGAACTGATTCGCGAGGACATCATCCGGCTGGAGAATCTTGCCATCTTCGGCGCGGTGATCGTTGTGCCCATCGAGTTCGATGGGGGCGTGGAGCTGGATTTTCAGTTCACGGAGATGCCCTGGATCATCCCCTTCCCGGCGCTCAGCTACTCCGAGGAAAACGGCTTCTCCGTGGGGTTGGGCATAGCCTCGCCCAACTTCCTCGGTCGCCGGGTCATCCTGTCGGCCAGCGCCCTCTTCGGCGGCACCACCACGGCCCGATTCAAGGGAGAGAATCCCTGGATCACCGGCAATCACGTCTCGGCCGGCCTCGAGGCCTATCACCAGATCCGCACCAACAAGCTGCTGGAGTTCAAGGAGACCTCGGACAAGGTGGAACTCTTCGGTGGCACCTACCTCGGCGAGACCGGGCGGTTCAGGATCAAGGGTGGCTACTACGGGGTGGGCAGCGACCGGGACGGCATCACTCTCGATCCGGACAACTTCGACGAACTCTGGAACGCCGGCTTCACCCTGGGCATCGACAGCCGCGACTCGTGGCGCACGCCCCACGAGGGCTGGAAGAATGAGGTCACCGCGCACTACTACGGCGGCGATGCCAACTACCTGGCCGTCGACTTCGACGTGAACTTGTACCACCCCTTCGCCCAGGGCCACACCCTGGCCAGCGGTCCGCTCCTCTCTTTCCAGTCCGGCGACGTGGACGAGGAGATCCCCAGTTACCAGCAGTACTTCCTCGGTGGCGCCAACACCATCCGCGGCTACAAGCTGGAGGAACTGGGCAAGGAGATCTTCGGAGCCAACCAGTTCATCTACAACCTGGAGTACCGCTGGAACGTGTTGCCGGTGCGCCCCCTGCAGGTCTTCAACTGGTCCATCGGCGTCGGGGTGCAGCTGGCCGCTTTTGCCGACGCAGGGGTGGCCTGGAGCCGAGCGGAGGACTTCTCCCTCGATCGAACCCGCGTGGGCTTCGGCCTGGGCGCGCGGCTTCTGCTGCCTGCGGTGGAGATGATGCGCCTCGACGTGGGCATGAGCCAGTATGGTGACGTTGTGTTCAACTTCGGCATGAACACCATCTTCTTCGGGCGACGGTTGCGGGTGCGGTGATCCTGCTGACAGTCGTCGAGAGGATCCGAGATGAATGGATATGAGCGACGTGTCGTCGTCTTCGTGATGGCCGTTCTGACCCTCGGAGCGGTGGCGCCGGCCGATGCGCAGCCCGTGCCCCTCGCCTGCGGCTGTGACTTCTCGGACGTGCCCGGCGTGATCTGGTGGGGCGCGCCATGCGAGATGACCGTGGCCGAGCTGTCCGCCTACGCTGCGCCCGTCTTCTGGTTCTCACCGGATGAGCCGTCACTGGCCGACATCCACGGCACAGAGATCACCCTGCCCGAGGTCTTCCCATTCGAGACGGCCGAAGGCCCGGTGGTCTACTACCAGCTCAAGGAGGTGGTGCGCAGCTCTCGCCGCGACTCGCCCGTCTACCGCGAGGGAGGCGACCATCGGGGCGAGGCGATCATCACCATCGAGGACGGCGCCCTGCTGCTCCTCGAGTTCTACGCCTACTACGCCGACGAACTGGGATTCAGCTCTCACCAGCACGACGTGGAAGGGGCGGAGGTCCGTCTGGCCATCGCCCCCAACGACGGCCAGTATCTCACCGAACTCGGCTACCCGTCGTGTGGCGAGCGCCACCTGGTGATGTTCATGACCCGCGTCGTGGCCAAGGCCCACGGCATCGAGTGGTACTGGAACGTGCTCGACGTGGACAAGGACACCCGCCTGCCCCTGAACTTGCTGGTGGAAGAAGGCAAGCACGCCACGGCGCCGGACAAGAACGCCGACGGTTACTTCACGCCGAGCTACGACGTCAACGTGCGCGTCAACGACGCCTGGGGCGTGCGCGACATCATCCGCTCGGGCGGCCTCTTCGCTGCCGGCTACCAGGCCTGGATGACCAAGGTGCGCCACCCCGAGGACCGGGTGCTGCCGCCGCTACCGGACGACAGTCCGCTGCGCGCCAAGCTGGCGAAACAGCAGGTGGAGTATACGCGGGGCAACGCCACCTACGAACTGCGGCCGCTGCCGTCCGCGGCTCAGGCGGCCGCGTGGGATGCCGAGCAGGAGGGCGAGTCGCACCTGGAGAAGTTCCTGGTGAACAAGGAGCTGCCGGACGGCCCCGAGCACAGCGAGGTCTCCGGCATGGAACAGGCCCTGGGCTGGATCAATGCCGGCACGTTCAAGCGGTCGCTGTCCATTTCCGCCTACGCCGACGGCAAGTGGGGCTTCAGCTGGACCTTCCCGTTCTACATCGGCAAGAACATGACCGTGCCCATGACCGGCGGTTACGTGATGCACCGCATGTACCTCAAGAACAAGAACCTGCGCGACTTCGGCTGGACATTGCTCTATGCAAACTCGGCCTCGCGCTGGGTGGATCCCTACATCGCCGCGGGGGTGGAATGGTACGACCGCGACCTGGGCATGGGGGTGACCGAGCGGCGCACCGACTTCGTCTTCGACACGGGTTTCAAGTTCCGCACCCAGGTGGGGCAGTCGCCGCTGAGGTTCCTGTCGTTCCTCACGGAGTTCTGGGGGCTGCGGGTGGGGGTCAAGAATTACGGGTTTTTCGACATCGATCGGTTGACCTACGTGGTGGAGATCGGGGCGGGGTCGTTCTGAGCGCGACCGATCAGACCTTTCCGACAAAATATGGTGCGAATCGGGATTCTTCATTACCCTGAGGCCGTTGTCGAAATCGACGACGGCCGTTTTGTGCACGGTATGAAGTCATCGCAGGCGTCTACCGGCCCGCCGCCGCAGCTAATACCAGTGCCACCGCCGATCAGCGTCAACCGACCAATGGAGGATCCAGTCATGAATCGCTCGCTGACTCCTGTTTTGATTCTGGCGGCAGTCGTGCTCGGGGGCGTATCCCTGGCCGCCGCGGCGCTTCCCGCCCCGAGCCCCGATCTGCAGGCCATGGAATGGCGCTGCGTCGGACCCCAGGTGGGCGTCCGCGGCTGCGGCGTCGCGATGCATCCCACCGATCGCAATGTCTTCTACCATGCCCATTCCTCGGGCGGCGTTTGGAAGACGGAGGACGCCGGCCAGTATTGGATCCCCATCACGGACGGCCAGATCAACGTTGGTCCCGTCGGGGCCATCGCCGTCTCGCCCTCCGCGCCCGACGTCATCTACATCGGCACCGGTGAGCCCCAGCTGCGCGATTGCGCGACCTGGGGCGATGGGGCCTACAAGTCGGAAGACGGAGGCGCGACCTGGAACCACATCGGCCTGGAGAAGACCCGGCATATCGCCCGCGTCCGCATCCATCCGACGAATCCGGACCTGGTCTACGTTGCGGCCATCGGCAACCCCTTCGGCCCGAGCGACGACCGCGGCATCTATCGCAGCAAGGACGGCGGAAAGACCTGGGAGCACATCTTCTTCAAGCACGAGCAGGCCGGGGTCATTGACCTGGTGATGTGCGAGCACGACCCGAACGTACTCTACGCCTCGACCTTCGAGATCCTGCGGCGGACGTGGGGGCTCAAGGCGGGCGGCCCCAACAGCGGCATCTTCAAGTCCACCGACGGCGGCGACACCTGGGAGGAACTCACCGACAACGAGGGCCTACCCGAGGGCGACTGGGGGCGCGTGGGCCTGGCGCACTCCAAGACCATGCCCGATCGCATCACGGCGCTGATCGACTCGAAGACCGACAACGGTCTCTACCAGTCGGAGGACGGCGGCGAGACCTGGACCTACGTGTCGGACGACGTCAACATCACCCAGCGCCCTTTCTACTATCACCACCTGCACGCCAGCCCGCTCGATGGCGACGAACTGTGGGTGCTGAGCAACAAGCTCTGGCAGTCACTGGACGGCGGTAAGACTTGGGGCCAGCGCTCGGGCACCAAGGACGACTTCCACGACATGATGTTCGATCCGAACGATCGTGACCGTATGATCATCACCCACGATGGCGGCGTGATGGCCACGCTCAACGGCGGCAAGACCTGGTCGCATCAGTTCACCCAGCCGAACCAGCAGATCTACCGGGTCGACGTGGACGACCAGTTCCCCTACAACCTCTACGGCAACGCCCAGGATCTGATCGGCTGGAAGGTGCCCTCGGCCTCCCTCTACGGCGGCATCTCCCAGGCCGAGGTCACCGTCGTCGGCAGTGGCGAATCGGGCGGCACGGTGCCGCATCCCGACGACCCGAACATCGTCTACCACCTGGCCCAGAGCAGCTTCGCTGCCGGCGGCTGTCCCATCCAGCGCGTCGACCTGACAACCGGCCAGTGGGAGCACGTCAACGTCTGGCCCATGCCCACCTTCGGCGAGGGCCAGAGCGAGGCGAAGTGGCGCTTCAACTGGCACGCGCCCATCCTCATCGATCCCTTCGACTCGGAAACGGTCTATACCGCTGCCGAGGTCGTGTTCCGCAGCAAGGACCGCGGGCAGAACTGGGAAGTGATCAGCCCCGAGTTGACGAAGAACGATCCGTCGAAGCAGAAGGCCGGGGGATCGCCTTCCTCCCTGGAGACGTCAGGCCAGGAGGCGTACAACACGATCCACCGCATGGTCGCTTCGACGGTGGAGCCGGGCATCCTCTGGACCGGCAGCGACGATGGGCTGATCCATGTCACCCGCGACGGCGGCGAGAGCTGGCAGAACGTCAGCCCGAAACTGCCGAAGGACTCGGACGTCTACGAGCTCGAAGCCTCGCCCCACGACGCCGGCACCGCCTACGCCGCGGTGAGCCGCTACCGCACGGCCAGCGACTTCAAGCCCTACCTGTTCAAGACGAGCGACTTCGGGAAGACCTGGACGAACCTCAGCGACAACTTCCCGCAGACCGAGATCACCCGCACCATCCGCGAGGACACGGTGCGCAAGGGACTGCTGTTCGTGGGCACCGAAACCGGCGTCTTCTACTCCTTGGACGACGGCGCGACCTGGGGGCGGCTGAATATCAACCTGCCAGCGGTTCCCGTGCACGACATCGAGGTCAAGGGTGAGGACCTGTGCATCGCCAGCTTCGGACGTAGTTTCTGGATCCTCGACGATATCAGCCCGCTGCGCCAGATGGATACCTCGGCTGGTGATTCGGCGCGCCTGTACAAGCCGCGGGACCACACCCGGCTGGGCATCAATTGGTGGGCGCTGTACGGCGGTGGTGTCGGCGGCGGCCAGAAGAACTACTTCGTCCAGAACGGCCGGATGGGCCACACCTTCATCGAACTGGGTATTGTCAACGGTGAGCGCAAGCGCAACTACCTGGACGCAGGTGGCGCCCGCCCGCGTGGTGCGATCATCTATTACAATCTTCCGGAGGGAGCCAGGGACGTCAGCCTGTCGGTCCTGGACGAAGAGGGCAAGTTGATCCGCTCCTACGATGGTGACGCCATCGGCACGCAGCCGGGCCTGAACAGATTCATCTGGAGCATGTACTATCCCGACGTCGTCCGGATCCCCGGCAAGCCGCCGGCCGGTATCGCGGTCGAGGCCAAGCCGGGCACCTACCAGGTACAGTTGACGGTCGACGGCCAGACCCAGGTGCAATCCTTCGGGCTCCACACGAATCCCAACGAGACCTGGACCCAGAAGGATGCCGACGCACGCTTCGCGTTGTGGATGCGGCTGCGGGGGATATTCGAGAAGGCCCACGTCGAGATCAACGCCGCGATGGCGGCGGCGGACGAGGCCGGCGAGGATTCGGACGTGGCCCGGCGGGCTTCGGAGTTCAGTGGCAAGCTCGTGCCCATGGGCGCCAATCTCTCCCAGATCGCCAACGAGCCGCCGAAGCTGCTGTCGAAGCTGCAGACGGTGAACTGGATGCTCTTCCACAGCGAGGGGCGCCCACCGCAGTCGGCGTACGATGTGGTCGATGCGATGGAGCCGCTGGTCGACGAGGAGATCGCGGCCTGGAACGCGTATCTGGAGAAGGCAAGGAAGTAGCGGTCGGTCGAATCCTGCCGGTTCGGTGGCGGCGTTCGAGCAACGCCGCCACCTGTTCGATGACGCCGAAGATCCTGAGATCGCGAAAGCCGAGCCGAAGAGAGGACTCGACCCATGACGACCGCAACACGGTGGATGCTTATCCTGGCCTCGCTGGTGGTGATCGCGGCCCCGGCCGTTGCTGCCGCCGGCGCCGGCTTCGGCGGACCCGACGCCGTCGAGAATATCATCGAAGACGATGCCCGCGATTCCGGCGCCACCCTCGGTGACCGCATCGTCCAGCCCTGGTTCGACTGGAAGGCCGGGATCCAGGAGCGCCACGGCTTCGGCCTCGGCGTCGACTACAGCGCCATCTGGCTCGGCTCCAGCAAGGAAGGCCTGAGTGGCGAGGATGCAGCCTCGAGCGGCATGGTCCGTATCTTCGGCGCCTGGGAACTGGTGAACCGTGGCGGCGCCAACAGCGGCGCCTTCGTCTGGAAGGTGGAGAACCGTCACAAGTACGGCGAGATTTCGCCCTTCGATTTCGGCTTCGACCAGGGCTATGTGGGCCTCTTCGCGCCGCCATTCAGCGACCAGGGCGGTCGCGTCACCAACCTCTACTGGCGCCAGCGCCTGGCCGGCGGCAAGATCACCGTGACCGGCGGTCTGGTCGACGCCACCGACTACGTCGACGTCAACGCATTCGCCAGCCCCTGGACCGGCTTCGTCAACTTCGCCTTCTCCACCGGCAGCGCCGCCACCTTCGTGCCCAACGACGCCACGGCGGGCCTTGCCGTGGGCGCCATGCTCACCAAGACGATCTACGTCATCGGCGGCATCACCAACGCCTTCTCCGATCCTACCAAGCCCTTCAAGAGCTTCGATTACTTGAGTGACGGCGAGTACTTCACGTCGATCGAGCTGGGCATCACGCCCTCGCACGGCCGTATCTACAACGACAACCTCCACGTCACCTACTGGCACGTGGACTCCAGCGACAAGGCCGGCACGCCGGGCGGTTGGGGCCTGAATGGGCAGTACATCCGCACGATCAACGAGCGTCTGATGCCCTTCCTCCGCGTGGGATACGCCGACGACGGCGGCAGCCTCCTGCAGGGGTCGGCGACCCTGGGTCTGGGTTACGCCATGGCGGGAGGTCGCGACCAGCTGGGCTTCGCCGCCAACTGGGGCCAGCCCAACGAGAGCAGCTTCGGCGAGGGCCTGAGCGATCAGTACACCTTCGAACTATTCTACCGCTGGCAGCTCGGTGAGCAGCTGGCCATCACGCCGGATGTGCAGTGGCTGCTCGACCCGGCGCTCAATCCTGAACACGACAGCCTGTGGATCTACGGAATCCGGGTGCGCCTGGCGCTGTAATCCGGTGGCGGAAGAGCCCGCCTTCAACGAAGGACGAATGATGAAGACGATCAAGATCCTGCTCACGGCGGCGCTGGTGGCTGCTGCTTTCTCGGCCCAGGCCAGCATCGAGACCAAGACCTGGCCGGCCTCGGACGAGGCCGAGCAGTTCGTCGCCGATACCATCGTCGTCGGCTTCTTCGCGACTCCGTGGCTGGCCGGCTGGACCGAGGACGCCCACCTGCACGACTACCTGGAGCGCGCCCGGGACGCCGGCATCACGGGCCACAGCATGACCCTGGCCGCAGCGACCCACACCTGGGAGAACTTCCTTGCCGAGCACCACAAGTGGCGTTCCACCATGGCGCAGCGGCCGGACAAGTTCATCTTCGCGCGCAGCGTGCGGGACATCGAGACGGCCCACATCCGCAACTCCACGGCGGTAATCTGGAACTCCCAGACGTCCACCATCCTGAACGGCGATCTGACGAAGGTCGCGGCCCTCAAGGAGATGGGGCTCTCCAGCATGATCCTCGTCTACAACGACATCAACCGCGCCGGCTGCGGCTCCCTGGCGGCTCACAACGGCACTGAATTTGGCCTGACCCACTGGGGTCGCGCCATCATCGACCAGCTCGTGCGCTACGGCATCATCCTCGACCTCAGCCACACCGGCAAGAAGACCGCCATGGACGCCATGGACTACATGGACGAGAGGTATCCCGGCGTTCCCTATGTCTTCACCCACAGCCTGCCGGCCGGTCTCTTCAAGGACAACCCCGACGCCACGCCGCGCGGCTGCTACCGCAACATCACGGATGAGGAAGCCCTCCGGGTCAAGACCTCCGGCGGCTTCGTCTCGCCCACTTTCACCGAGTGGATGATGGACGGCCTCTGGCCGGAAGACATCACGCCCCAGCACTGCGCGGACATGATCGACTACTGCGTGAAGCTCCTGGGCGTCGACCACGTGGGCATCGCCACCGACGACATGTTCACCACCCAGCCCACCATGGACTTCGTCGCCAAGAACCCGGGCATGTACGCCGATGGCGGCTACATGACCGTCGCCTTCGATCGCGGCGCCCCCGGTTCTCCCGAGCTGTCCAAGATGCTCGCGGCGATTAGCGACGAGCTCTGGAAGCCCGGCT
>PIVY01000250.1 GCA_003353795.1 bacterium | reverse complement strand
GGGCGCGGCGACGGTCGGACCTATCGCTTGCGCCTACGGGCCGACGCCGCGTTCGACGGCATCGCCTGGCAGTTCTCCTTCCCCACTACCGCCGGCGAGTGGAC
The DNA here is from genome assembly GCA_003353795.1 of bacterium. Classification (GTDB taxonomy): domain Bacteria; phylum Krumholzibacteriota; class Krumholzibacteriia; order LZORAL124-64-63; family LZORAL124-64-63; genus Glo-17. Next base: position 5,048 of record PIVY01000250.1, on the reverse strand, counting down.
CACGGTGGTCGCGCCGTTCGAGCGCTGTGTCGCCGTGTGGCGAGGTCGCCCGGTCACCGGCCAGGGGCCCATCGATCCGCAGCGGATCCAGCAGATCGGGTTCATGGTGGCGGGAGATCAGGGAGGCGATTTCCGGCTGGAGATCGAGCGAGTCGGGGCGTATTGACCCTTCCCGAGAACAGCGGGGCGCGGCCCATGCCGCGCCCCGCCACGTATCCCACTGCGACCCGACCCTCACAGTCCCGGCGGCGGCGCCTCCTGCGCCGTCGGCGCGAGATCGCTGAACCGGGTAAACTCCTTGTGGAAGTGAAGGTCGAACTCGCCGGTGGGACCGTTTCGCTGCTTGCCGATGATAACGGTGGCCTTGTTGCGGGCCTCCTCGTCATCCGGGTTGTAGTACTCCTCGCGGAAGATGAACATCACGACGTCGGCATCCTGCTCGATGGATCCCGACTCGCGCAGATCGCTGAGCATGGGCTTGTGATCCGCTCGCGATTCCACGGCACGCGACAGCTGACTCAGCGCCATCACCGGCACGTCGAGGTCCTTGGCCATGGCCTTGAGCGAACGGCTGATCTGGGAGATCTCCTGCTGGCGGCTCTCCGCCTTGGCCGAACCGGTCATGAGCTGCATGTAGTCGATGATCACCATGCCGATGCCGTGCTGCTGCTGCAGTCGCCGGGCCTTGGATTTCATCTCCAGCACGGTCATGCCGGGCGTGTCGTCGATAAAGACGGGGGCGCGAGACAGCTGGTCGCAGGCCCTGGTGAGTCGCGGCCAATCTTCAGCGCGGAGCTTACCGCGGCGGACGTGGTGCAAGTTGAATCCGGTGGCCGAACAGAGCATGCGCAGCACCAGCTGCTCGCGCCCCATCTCGAGAGAAAAGATAGCAACGCCGGCCTCATCCTGCGTCGCCACGTTGTAGGCGAGGTTCAGCGCCAGCGACGTCTTGCCCATGGAGGGCCGCGCCGCCAGGATCAGAAGATCGCCCTTCTGCAGGCCGCTGGTGTAGTTGTCCATCTGACGGAAGCCGGTGCGCAGGCCGGTGACGTCGCTCTGATTCTGGAACGCCTCCTCGATGGACTGGAAGGTGTGGGGCACCACCTTGTCCAGTCCCACGAAGCCGCCCTTGCGACTGTCCTCGCCGATGGCAAAGAAGCGGCCCTGCGCTCGGTCGAGGATTTCAGCAGCCTCGCCCTCGGCCGCCATGGCCTCGGTGACCGTCTCACCGGAAGCGCCGATGAGTTCGCGCAGGACCGCCTTCTCGCGCACGATGTTGGCGTGATAGGTGACGTTGGCCGCCGTGGCCACCATGGCCTGCAGCTCGGTCACGTAGTCCAGCCCCCCGGCCTCGTCCAGCTCGCCGTTCTTGCGCAGCCGATCGCCCACGGTGATCGGATCGATGGCCTGATCGTTCTCGTAGAGCTCGAGCATGGAGCCGTAGATGAGCCGGTGTTCCTTCAGATAGAACTCGGCCCCCTCGATGACCTCGCGCGCCAATCCCACCGATTCACGGTCGAGAAGGGCAGCGCCGAGAATGGCCCGCTCAGCATCGAGATTGCAGGGAGGTCGGCGTCCCGATGATTGGGGCTGGAGGCTGGCTTCCAAGCAGGGACCTCGCGAGATGGCGGACGTGTGGGCGCGGACGAACGGGTCGGCGAATCTACCATACTGGGTGTCGCTCTGCAGGGACGACTTGTCCCCAGCCCGTCATTTTCCGTGGACAGCATGTGGAGAGCCTGCGAACAACCCTGTGGACAACTTGGAAGGCCGGTGGAAAACTCCCCGTGAACCGACGAAAACTGAGGCCACCACGGCATCTGCAGGCCGGGAACATTCGTGGATAACTCCGCGTGGAAAGCGACCTCATGAACCTCGACCGCTGGCCCGAATCGATCCTCGCGGTGGTCCGTCGCACCCGCGACGCACGACCCTGGCAGGACGGATACAAGATCCCGTGGGACGACCCCGGGTTCAGCCGCCTTGTCCTGGACGTGCACCTGGATGCCAGCACCCACATGGCCAGTCGCGCGCCCGATGTCATCGCCGAGCACGTCGCCTGGCTCCTGGAACTGCTGACCGCCGAGCCCATGCCCGAGGGTCGGGCACGTCATGTGCTGGACCTGGGATGCGGTCCGGGCCTGTACGCACCGGCCCTCTCGCGCGCCGGCATGGCCGTCACCGGAATCGACTTCTCTCCCGCAGCCATCGCCCATGCCCGGACGGCCGCGCGCGACGCCGCGATCGAACAGGTCTCCTTCATCGAGGCCGACCTCACCGACCTGCCGGCCGACCTGGTCGCCGACCTCGGACCGGTGGATGTGGCCACCTTCTGGTTCGGCGAGTTCAACAGCTTCCCCCCCGTGCAGGCCCGAGCCATCCTGGACGGCATGGCCGCAGCCGTGACGCCGGGCGGTCTGCTGGTACTGGAGTACCAGCCCTGGGACCTCTTCGCCCGCGACCAGTCGACCAGCTGGGAGGCCCACGAGAGTTCGGTCTTCTGCGACCAGCCCCACCTCTGGCTCCAGGAACACCACTGGGACGAGGAGCTGCGCGCCGAGATCATCGTGTTCTGGGTCCTCGAGGCCGCCACGGGACGACTGCAGCGCCACACCCAGTGTCATCAGGCCTATCCGGATACGGAGCTGGCGGCCATGCTCGCCGAGGCCGGATTCGACGAGCCGCGATTCTTCCCTGCGGTGACAGGAGTGGACGAACGCTTCGAATTTCCCGTTCTGGTGGCGCGTCGCCGCGTGACGTGAGGCGGGGCCCGATCGATTTCTCGACCAGGCCCCTGGGGGGCGATGAAGGCGCCGCGGCGATTGGCATCGACGTCGGAATACACGTTCTCAGACTATCTGTGATACGGCGAGCAACGCCGACATCGGTCTGCTCACCGCAAGGGGCGTACCGGGATCCCGCTCCGCGCAATCCGACTCTATCTCGTTCAATGACAACATGTTGGGAATTAGTCGCAAGAGTTGGCCGGACTGCCGAACGTCACATGGATGTTGCGACGAAATGAGCGCTGCCCCGTAAACCGTTGTCAGCGAATACATTGATCGAGTCACGCCAACGTTACGACTCCAACGTGCCCAGGGTGTCGTAGAGCGCGCGGAGCTTGCGGACGTCGTCCCAGGTATCGCGCTTGTGGCCCGGATTGCGCAGCAGCGCCGCCGGATGGAAGGTGGCCATGACCGGCACCCCGGCGTAGAAGTGCACCGAGCGGCGCAACGATCCCAGCGGTGCGGTGGTCCCAAGCAGGGTCTGGGCAGCCACACGACCGAGGCACAGGACGAGCCGCGGTCGGATCACCTGGAGCTGGCGGCGCAGGAACGGCTCGCAGGCGTCCACTTCCGCGCGCTCGGGATCTCGATTGGCGGGTGGCCGGCACTTCAGAATGTTGCAGATGAAGACGTCGTCACGCGCGAAGCCGATGGCCTTGAGGATGTCGCCGAGCAGCTTGCCGCTGGGTCCGACGAAGGGCAGACCCTGGCGGTCCTCCTCGGCGCCCGGGGCCTCGCCGATGAGTACGAGTCCCGCATCCGGATTCCCGGCGCCCGGCACCGCGTTGCGGCGACTGCCGTGCAGCAGGCAACTCGTGCAGGCGCGGGCTTCCTCGGCGATGGCCTCGAGCGCTACGGCCTTGTCGGCTGGCGCCTCGGGCGGCGCCGGCGCAGCAGCCACCGGCTGCGGAGAAACGAACATGGCGGACTGCTCCGAGTCCGGTTTGGTCGACTGCGGCACGTGCGCCCGGGTCCGCGCGATGAGCGCCAGGGTGTCACGCACGAACGCATCGCACTGCTGGGCAAACGCGTCGTCGGGGTCCTGCTTCGGGGCGGGCCTGGCGGGCGCCGTGGCCGGTGCCGGAGCCGGGGCGGCCGGTGCCGGAGCGGCGGGCGGCTGTGCCTTGGGCGTCTGGGGCGGTTCGGCAGGCTTCACAGCAGACTCCACCGGCGCCGGCGCCGGCGCGTCGTGGGCCTCATCCGGCAGCGCATCGCCCTCCAGGTAGAACGTCGAACCCGCCGCCCGCTGCTGTTCGAGGTATCGGGCCAGATCGTCCAGGAGTATGCGCAGGTCGTCGCTCACGGGTTCTCGGCTCCGGCAGCGTGGGCCAGTTGCACCAGGAGCGCGGCGGCCAGGTCCTGCTTGTCTGCTGGTTCGTCATTGCGCCACACCTCGCCGCCGGCGCCGAGCAGATGGACCGAATGCGGCGCATCACCGAACGCGCCTCCGGCGGCCGTGGGATCGTTGGCCACGATCCAGTCCATGCCCTTGCGAGCGCGCTTGGCGGCGGCGCGTTCCAGGAGACGGTCGGTCTCCAGGGCGAATCCCACCACGCGCGGCCGCGAACGGTGGAGCGCCACCACGTCGGTGAGGATGTCCGCAGTCCGCACCATCTCCAGGGACCAGGCCTCACCCTGGGTCTCCTTCTTGACCTTGCCCGCGGCAGGCTCACGCGGGGCGTAGTCGGCCACGGCGGCGGCCATGAAGAGCCAGTCGCAACCGGCGTCGAGGGCGGCGGACACGGCGTCGGCCATGTCCCGCGCCGTCGTCACGGGCTGGACGGTCGACGCCTCGGGCGCCGGCGCCGATCCCGGACCGGCGATGAGGGTGACCTCGGCACCGAGGCAGGAAAGGGTCGAAGCCAGGGCCGTGCCCATGACCCCGGTGGACCGGTTGCTCAGGAAACGGATGGCGTCCACGGCCTCGCGGGTGGGGCCGGCGGTCACGGTGACCCGTTTGCCTCGCCAGAACTCGGCGGTGGACGCGTCGACCCCGGGCGCCGGCACCAACTCGGCCACCAGCGCCACGATCTCCTCGGGCTCGGCCAGGCGTCCCTTGCTCTCCACCCCGCAAGCAAGCCAGCCCTCGCCGGGCTCCACGAGGTGGACGCCGCGATCGCGCAGCGTCGCTAGGTTGGCCTGGGTCGCCGGGTGATTCCACATGTTGTCGTTCATGGCCGGCGCGGCGATCAGTGGTCCGGGGTGGGCGAGCAGCAGGGTCGAGACGATGTCGTCGGCGATGCCGCCGGCCAGCTTGGCCAG
>PIVY01000249.1 GCA_003353795.1 bacterium | reverse complement strand
TTGCTGGCGGCGGCGCTTCAACACTGTCCGCGCGTGGTTCGCTGACCGGCGAGGGTCGGATACGCCGCGGAATCAGCGGGGCGTGGGGTCGTAAGGTGGGCCCACCAGATCCGGCGGCGGCGCTTCCTCGATCGGCTGGATCTGCTGCCAGCGTTGGCTCAGGTCGTCGCGGATGGCGGTGGCCTGATCACGGCGTCCGAGGGCGTCATACCGATCGGCCAGACGCAGTTCCAGGGTCGGCTCGGCGGGGGCGAGCATTACGGCCGTTCGCGATGGGATCAGGGGAGCCAGCCGCAGACCGGCCGCTGCGAGTTCCTCGGAGAAGCGGTCCAGTTCGCGAGCTGCGTCCAGCGGCCGGAAGAAGATCCCGAACGCCACCAGGGCCATCACCAGTGCCAGCGGCACACGATCGGCGGCGGACACGTGGCGCACCACCCGCGGTCCGTTGGCCAGGCGGCCGCTCTCCAGTGCCGACGCGAGCCAGACGAGCAGGCCGAGGGTCACCAGGCCGACCAGGCCGAGGAACAGCGTCTCGATCTGGAGATCGGTGAAGAGGACCGTGGCCGACGCCGTGTGCTCGGTCCACCAGCCGCCGGCTCGCGTGAGCATGGCGGCGGCGACGATTCCCAGCCAGACCAGGACGCCGGCGACGGCGGCGCGCCAGGGATGACCGGCGAGCAGGAGTCCGAGGCCGGGCGCCAGCAGTCCGACCAGGCCGGCCGTGAATGGCCTGCGTCCGTTGCGCCGGGCGAGGGGGCCTTCTCCGCATCGTCGCGCGGCCAGGATCAATCCCGCCGACCAGATCGCCGACCAGGCCAGCGCGGCCACACTCAGCGCCACGATCTGGATCAGGATGGCGCGGTCGCCCCTGCCGATGATGGCGGGTTCTCGCCACCAGATCCACGCGGCGGCGATGACCAGGATCAGGCCGGCTACGGTTGCGGCGCACCATGCACGGGATCGCCGGGCGCGAGACGACGTGAAGGGTGCCAGCGGTCCCAGGACGTAGGTTCCGACGAGTCGCAGGACAGGGCGGGGGTGGGGATCCAGCTGGCGGCCCAGTATCCCGTCGATCTGGCGTCGCCGTCGACCACTGCTCACGCGCCGCCTGGGAACGCCCGTGTCCTCGCCCAGCGGCGTCAGGCTCCGGATGAGGTCCGGATCCGTGGCGCCGGGTTCGATGACGTAGGTTCGATCGTCGTTGGCCATGAGTGTCGCTCGGGTCGGGCCTGATTGGGGAAGCGATCCGGAGGCATCGCCACGAGTTGTCGGGAGGGCTCAGGCAAGATCCGTGCGGACATCATGAGGAACGTCCGACCGCCATGGCGTACCGCGAGCCACGGTCGCCGCGGCAGAACGCGACACTGGTAACGAATGCCATTGCATCCTTCCCGGCGCGGCGGTAGCCAGCATGCAAATCCCGAACGTCGAGGGCTCGGACCCGGTCAGTCGACGTAGCCGAGCGACCGCAACTGCTTCTTCACCGCCGCATCGAGAGCCGGGTCGTCCTTCACCGCTGCCGGCGGCGCCGGCGCCAGGGACGCGTAGGTCTCCAGGCGGTGGGTCTCGAGATGCTCGACATAGGCCAGCGCCTGCTCGGTGAGATTGTCGCGCAGCACGCGCCCGGGCATCTCCTGGCTGGCCGGCAGACCGAGCAGCGCCAGGATCGTGGGCGTGACGTTGAGGACGAAGCTGCGGTCGAACCGGCTCCCTGCCGTGTAGAGAGGGCTGCGCACCATGAGCACGCCCTCGGCGCGATGTTCGGCCACGCCCTTGCGCTGGGTGCCCGAACGATCGCGGCGAGGTCCGTAGAATCCGTGGTCGCTCACCACCACGACATTGGCATCCTCCGGCAGAAGCGGCAGGAGTTCGCCGATCCAGCGGTCCACGAGGATCAGGTAGTTGGGGACGATGTGGCCGAGCAGTTCTTGGTCCTCGGGCGACGACTCGGGACCGTCGACCGCGAGCCAGTGCCGCCAGTAATGGTGGGAGACCAGGTCCATGCCGCGAAAGTAGACCGAGACGAGGTCGAACGATTCGCGGGCGACGAGGGCCTTGGCCGTGGCCAGGTAGGTGAGGTCGCCGGCGATGGCCAGGCGCAGGTCGCGGAACTGTTCCTGGTCGGGGTCGGCCAGCAGTTCGACCGGCGCGTGGGGCACGACCACCTGGAGCAATTCGACGGGCACCTCGCGCCAGTCCACGGTGAGGGCAGTCAGCATATCGGTGAGTTCGGCAGGCCGGACCAGGCCTTCGGGATTCCGGGAGCCGGCGGTGGTGAACGTGAAGTGGTCGCTCACCAGCACGCCCTCGATGTCGCGGGCGGGGAAGGTGACCCACCAGCCGACGATGCAGCTGCGCAGGCCCGCGGCGCCGGCGATGTCCCAGAGGGCGGGGGCTTGCCAGTCGGCGGACGTGGCGAGGGTCTCGTCGTGCTCGCCGCGGTCCTTCACGAAGCCGCCCACGCCGTGGTTCTGAGGCTCGAGACCGGTGGCCATGCTGGCCCAGATGAGCGGCGACTTCTCCAGGGGAACGAAGCTGAGGTTGATCCCGCTGGTGCCCTGGGCGCGCAGAGCCGAGAAGTTGGGCGTCCGGCCGCTCTCCATGAGGGGGTCGAGCACCTGCCAGTCGAGGGCGTCGACACCGAGGATCACCGTGGTGCGGGACGCGGGCGACGTGGGAGCCTGCGACTGGCCGCCACAGCCGACGAGGGCGATGATCACGGGAATGGAGAGCAGGGCGAGGGTCAGGCGCGAGCAGGTCATGATTGTCCTCGAGGCTGAATGTCGGACGAGCGTGGCGCCATCATGATAGGGCCGCGCGGCGGTCACTACAACCCGTGGAGACTTGCGCGGGCGCGGGTCAGCGTTCATCATGCCCCGGTGACGTTGCCGTGACCATCCCCAGCGCCCGGAGGCCCGCCGCCATGATCGATCGCTACGCCAGTCCCGAGATGACCGCCATCTGGTCCGACGAGGCCCGCTTCGAGCACTGGAAAGAAGTGGAGGTCACGGTGTGCGAGGTGCGCGCGGACCGGGGCGAGATTCCCGCCGACGCGGCCAAGGAGATCCGAGCCAAGGCCGCTTTCGACACGGCGCGGGTGCTGGAGATCCGGAATACGGTGCAGCACGACGTCAGCGCCTTCCTCACCAACATGGCCGAGTCCATCGGTCCCTCGAGCCGCTTCGTGCACCAGGGTATGACCAGCAGCGACCTCCTCGACACGGCCTTCGCCCTGCAGATCAAGGACGCCGGCGCGGTGCTGCGGGCGGCGCTGGTGGAACTGCTCGACGCCACCGAGAAGAAGGCGCGCGAGCACCAGGGCACCATCATGATGGGCCGCAGCCACGGCATCCACGCCGAACCCACCACCTTCGGCCTCAAGCTCACCGTGTACTGGGAGGCGTTGCGCCGCGGCCTGCACCGCTTCGACGCGGGCCTCGCCGAGTGCTGCTTCGGCCAGATCTCCGGCGCCGTGGGAACCCACGCACACCTGGATCCCGCCGTGGAAGTGGAGACGTGCAAGCGGTTGGGCCTGGAGGTGGCGCCGGTCTCGACCCAGATTCTGCAACGCGACCGGCACGCGGCGTTCCTTAACGCGGTGTCGCTGGTGGGCGCCACCATTGAGCAGATGGCCGTGGAGATCCGCAATCTCCAGCGCACCGACGTGCACGAGGTGGAGGAGTCCTTCGGCAAGGGGCAGAAGGGGTCGAGTTCCATGCCGCACAAGAAGAACCCCATCGTCTCGGAGAAGGTCACCGGCATGGCTCGCCTGCTGCGCGGCTACGCCCACACGGCCACCGAGAACGTGGCCCTCTGGCACGAGCGCGACATCAGTCACAGTTCCGTCGAACGCATCATCTTCCCCGATGCCTGCCATACGCTGCATCACATGCTCAAGAAGATGACCTGGCTCATCAGCGGCCTGGTGGTATATCCCGAGAACATGCTGGCCAATATGGAGAAGGTGCGCGGCATGTACTTCAGCCAGGCCGTGCTGCTCGAACTCACCGAGATCGGCATGACCCGCGAGGACGCCTACGCCCGCGTCCAGGCCTGCGCCATGCGGGTGTGGGACGAGAACGTGCCGCTGCGGCAGGCGCTGGGCGAGGACAGCGAGATCACCAGCCGCCTGGACGAGGAGACCCTCGATCGCTGCTTCGAACTGGAGCACCAACTGCGCTTCGTGCCGCATCTGCTGGAGCGGACGTTTGCGGGGAAGGACTTCTAGCGACGGTTCGACGATCCATCGGCGGTTGCCGAAAATCTGCACTCCGGCTCACTGGAATCGACCCATTCGGCCCGGTTTTCGCACCGGGCCGCCCCTTCCCGCTTTTCGATCGTCCGATCGGGCGTTACATTACAGGCTCCCTGACCGCAAAGCCGGTTCCGCAACTCACCGTCATCGTAGCCCCTGGGGGTATCCGTGGCCGTTCGAGACGAGAGTTCCGCCGCTATTGACGTCGCTTCCCATGACGACGAGAGCCTCAGCAAGTACCTGCGCGAACACGGCTTGACCCTCGCGCCGAGCGAAGCCCGCAAGGTGGCCGAACTTCTCGGCCGCGATCCCACGCTCACCGAGATGACCCTCTTCGATACCATGTGGAGCGAGCACTGTTCGTACAAGAGCAGCCGCCCGTACCTCAAGAAGTATCTGCCCAACGACGCGTCGAACGTGGTGATCGGACCGGTGGAGGACGCCGGCGTCTTGGACTTCGGCGAGATCGACGGTCGCAAGTGGGGCATCATCATGGCCCACGAGAGCCACAACCACCCCAGCCAGGTCATGCCCGTCGAGGGCGCAGCCACCGGCATCGGCGGCATCGTGCGCGACGTATACTGCATGGGCGGCGAGGTCATCGCGGCGCTGGATCCGCTGCGCTTCGGCTGGCCCCTTCCCGAGTCGGACGACGACATCGGTGACTTCCACCGCCGCGACATCGCCAGGGACGTCGTCAACGGCATGTGGGAATACGGCAACGCCATCGGCGTCCCGAACCTGGGCGGCGACGTCTACTTCCACCACTCGTTCAACGAGAACTGCCTGGTGAACGTGGTCGCCATCGGCCTGGTGGACCAGGACCACATCACCCAGTGCCGCGGTCCGAAGGAAGCGGCCGACGAACCCTACGGACTCATCCTCGTGGGCAAGCCC
>PIVY01000075.1 GCA_003353795.1 bacterium | reverse complement strand
TAGTCGGTCACGTAGGCCACCGATCCGTCGACCACCACCCCCCAGGCCGACCCTGGCGTATCGTAGCTGCCGAGCACGATCGGGTTATGGGGATCGAGGATGTCGAGAATCTGCAGACCGGCCGCACCGTCGGCCAGCAATGCGCGGTGTCCGTCGCAGGCGACGCCGTACGCCAATCCTGGAGAATCCCATGCGCCCACGATGGTCGACTCGAAGGGAGGAAGCTTGAGCTCGCCGGCCTCCGTGTCCCACCAGGCGGTGGTGGAATCGACGTCGCAGGCATCGAGGGTGTCGAAACTCTCGTCGTGTCGGTGGACCAGGGCGGCGGCGACCATGGGAATCAGGGCGAAGACGATGACCAGGAACGGCGACGTGGCAGAGCGTATCGCGAACATGACAGCCTCCGTGTGCTGTGCGTGAGGCCGGAGATCCGGTGGGCACCACCGCGGCTGACTCTAGCACGAGGGAGGTGTTTGGCTACAGGTTGATGCTGGTGGGTGGGGAGGGACTGGCAAGAGGAGAGACGGCCACGCAGTTCGTTCAGGGTGGCACACATTTCCTCATAGAAAAATCTGGCTCCCCAAGTTGGACTCGAGAACAAGGCGCTGATAACCAGATCGTTGCCCCATCCAACGACCCCAGCTCAAGTCGGCGCCCTCTGCAAGACACCCACACCTTGGCCCTCCACCCCCCACCTGCTACCTTCCCCTCGGACCCCAGCCCCCGAGGTCGCACCGTGGCCACTGCCGCCGAGACCAAGGTCATCCGCACCGGCTGCCCCGCACACAACTGCGGCGGCCGCTGTCTCCTGCGCGCCCACGTGCAGGACGGCCGCATCCTCCGCCTCGAGACCGACGACCGCCCCGAAGACCCCATCGCGAGCCCCCAGCTCCGCGCCTGCACCCGCGGCCGCGCCTACCTCCGCCGCCAGTACCACCCCGACCGCCTCACCACCCCGCTCCGCCGAACCGGCAAGCGCGGTGCCGGCGAATTCGCGCCCATCTCCTGGGACGAGGCCCTCGACGAGATGGCCGGCCAGCTCACCCGCATCCGCGACACCTACGGCCACGGCGCCCTCTTCGTCCCCTATGGCACCGGCGGCTACACCCAGCTCACCGGCGCGCAGACCGCCCGCCGCCTGCTCAACTGCTTCGGCGGTCAGCTGAGCTACTACAACAGCTACAGCTGGGGCGCGACCAACATCGTGACCCCCGCCACGGTCGGCACCACCAAGTGCGGCAACGACCGCCAGGACTGGCTCAACGCCAAGCTCATCCTCATGTGGGGCTGGAATCCCGCCGAGGCCCGCGACGGCACCAACAGCGACTACTTCATCCTGCAGGCCCGCCGCAACGGCGCCCGCGTGGTCTGCCTCGACCCTCGCCACACCGCCAGCTGCGCCAGCCTCGCCGACGAATGGATCCCCCTGCGCCCCGGCACCGACACGGCGCTGATGACCGCCATGGCCCACGTCATCATCACCGAGGACCTCCACGACCTCGACTTCATCGACCGCTGCTGCAGCGGCTTCGACCAGGGCCAGATGCCCGACGAGGCGGCGGGCGAGGAGTCGTACGTCGACTACGTCCTCGGCATCCGCGACGGCGTGCCCAAGACCCCTGAGTGGGCCGAGCACATCACTGCCGTCCCCCGCGACACCACCGTGCGCCTCGCCCGCGAGTACGCCACGGCCGGGCCGGCCGTGCTCTACCAGGGATACGCCATGCAGCGCCGAGCCTACGGCGAGCAGGTCGTCCGCGCCGGCATGGCCCTGGCTGCGATCACCGGCAACGTCGGCATCAAGGGCGGCTGGGCCAGCGGCCTTTCCAGCCAGCCCACCGCGGGCCCCTACTGGAGCAAGTTCCCCGAGGGCGAGAATCCCCACGGCCTGAGCATCCCCTGCTTCCTCTGGACCGAGGCCGTGCTACGCGGCCGCGAGATGGGTCGCGATCACGGCGTCCTGGGCCTCGACGCGCGCGACCGTGACACCCTCGACAGCGACATCAAGCTCATCTGGTCGGTGGCCTCCAACGTGCTCGCCAATCAGCATGCCAACCTCAACTGGACCACCGAGATCCTGCGCGACGAATCGCTGGTGGAGTTCATCGCCGTGCAGGACAACTTCCTGACGCCGACCGCCCGCTTCGCCGACCTCGTGCTGCCCGCCTGCACGCAGTTCGAGACCTGGGGCCTGGCCGACGGCTGGAAGTACGGCCAGGAGGTGATCCTGCTGCCCCAGCTCGTCGAGCCACTCGGCCAGTCGAGGAGCGACTTCCGCATCTGCGCCGACATCGCCGCGCGGCTCGGTATCGGCGAAGCCTACACCGAGGGTCGCGACGAGCGCGCCTGGACCGAGTGGATCGTTGACCGTTACCGCGAAGAGTGGTTGCCCGACATCCCCACCCTCGACGAGATGGTCGAGCAGAACCTCGGCGCCTACACCGAGCCGGTCACCGAGCCCGTGATCGGCCTGGCCGATTTCCGCAGCGATCCCGGCGCCCATCCGCTCGCCACGCCGTCGGGCAGGATCGAACTCTTCTCCCTGGACATGCACCGCTTCGGTCAGCCCGAACACGTGCCGGCGGTGCCCAAGTACATCCAGGAATGGGAGAGCCCCTTCGGTGCCGAGGCCGCGCAGTTCCCACTGCAGTGCATCGCCAACCACACGCTGGCCCGCGTGCACTCCACCCACGAGAACAACGACTGGTTGCGCGAGGCTCACCCGCACCGGATCTGGATCCATCCCCTCGACGCCGAAGCGCGCGGCCTCGCCGACGGCGACCTCGTCCGCGTCTTCAACGACCGCGGCGCCACCGTGGTGCCCTGCGTCATCACCCGCCGCATCCTGCCCGGCGTGGTGAACCTGCCCCAGGGCACGTGGTGGACGCCCGACGACGAGGGCGTCGACCAGCGCGGCTCCATCAACGTGCTCACCAGCGAACGCTGGACGCCTTTCGCGTTCGGTGCGGCGTTGCAAACCGTGATGGTGCAGATCGCTCGCGAGGAGGCGTCCTCGTGAGCAAGCGCATGACCTTCTTCTTCGACGCCGCGTCGTGCTCGGGTTGCAAGGCCTGCCAGATCGCCTGCATGGATCGCCACGGCCTCACGCCGGATCGCCCGTGGCGCCGCGTCTCCGAGGTGGCCGGCGGCGGCTGGGAGCGCGACCGCGGCGCCTGGCGCAGCACCGTGTTCGCCTACCACCTGTCCATGGCCTGCAACCATTGCGAGCGACCGATCTGCCTCGAGGGCTGCCCGTCGCGTGCCATCACCCAACGCGATGACGGCGTCGTGCTCATCGATCCCGATCACTGTCTCGGCTGCGGCTACTGCAGCTGGACCTGCCCCTACTCGGCGCCCCGCCTCCACGCCGAGCTCGGCATCATGACCAAGTGCACGTTCTGCGCCGACGACCTGGACGCCGGCCGCGAGCCGGCCTGCGTCGCGGCCTGCCCGGTGCGCGCCCTCGACGCCGGCGACCCGAGCGAACTGGCCGCGCGCCACGCCACCAACGACCGTGCGACGGACCTGTATCCCCTGCCGACGGTCGACCTCACCGAACCGGCCTTGCACCTGGCGCCCCACGCCGATGCCGAACGGTCGCGCGAGCCCGACGTCGCACTCACACCGAAACCGCCGCGCGGATTGCGCGAGTGGTCGCTGGTGATCTTCACGGTGCTCTCGCAGACCGCCGCCGGTCTGGCCGTGTTCGCCGGCGGGCTAAGGCTGTGGCAGGGACGCTCGCTGGATCCGGTGCTCATGTCCGTGGTGGCCGGCCTCATGGCCGTGGCCATGGTCGCCTCGACCCTACACCTGGGCCGTCCGCGCAATGCCGTGCGATCGCTGCGGAACCTGCGCACGTCGTGGTTGAGCCGGGAGATCGCGCTGGCGTCGGTCCTGCTCGTGACCGCAGGCGCCGGGACGGTCGGCGAGTGGCCGGCCTGGCTCGCCGCCGCGGCCGCGATGGCGTTCCTGTTCGGCATGTCGAAGGTCTACATGCAGCGCACCGTACCGGCGTGGAATCACTGGCGGACGCCGCTGGCCTTCGCCGCCACGGCCATGCTCCTGGGCGGGCTGACGGGCAACGCCGTGTTCTGGAGTCATGCCGGCGACGGCGGCTGGATCGCGCCGATCGTGTCCTGGGCCGCGCTCGCCGTGGCGCTGGCAGACCAACTCTGGCGGCGGCGCGGCTACTTCGCACGCTACGAACGGGTGGGCGTCTAGCGGCGATCGCTACTGCACCAGCGTCATCTTCCGAGACTCGACTCCCGACGATGTCACCAGCCGATAGACGTAGGTGCCGGAAGGCGCGGCGCGCCCGAGATGGTCGCGGCCGTTCCAGGTCGCCCGATGCTCGCCCGCCGAAATCACGCCGTCCCGCAGCACCCGGACCAGGCGCCCACGTACGTCGAACACCGCCAGTTCCGCGGGCCCCGCGGTCGCCAGGCGGAAGGTGATCTCCGTGCGCGGATTGAACGGGTTCGGCGAGGCGGCCAGCAACTGCTGTCCGGCCGGCACAGGCGCCACCCCCACCTCGATCTCCCGCGGATACGACGCCAGATCCCCGCGCCCCGCGTTGTACCCGGGAACGATGTCCCCGAACAGCAGCGCACGGTCGTGAGGAGCCGCCAGCTCGTAGATGAAGACGTCGTCCTCGGCGTTGACGTCGTAGAGCACGACCCGTCCGTCGCCGGGGTCGGCGGGCAGCGCCAGGCCCGCGCCGTGCACGAGGATCCCGTCGGGTCCAGGCACCTGGTCGTCGTGCAGTTCGGTGAGCACGCCGGTTGCCAGGTCGACCTCGAACAGCGGACCGCTCACGAGGATGGCACGACCGTCGGTGGCGATGACCAGGTCGGTGCCGAAGGCTGGCGCGAAGGCGTTGCCGTCCAGGGTGAGCGGCACATCCGGTGCAGTCGGCAAGCCGGTGCTCGGATCCACCCAGGCCAGTCCGCCGGCGAAGATGTCGATGCCCACGATCATGCCGTCGCGATCGAAGGCCGCGCCGCGGATCTCGCGTCCCGACAGCGGCGACCCCACGGCCGTGGCCACGGCGGTGGCGATATCGATGGCGATCAGCTGCCCCGACGCGTTGCCCGCCACGTAACCGAACAGGCGGCCGTCGGCGTCGACGGCCAGACCGTCCACGTCGACCTGATGGCCGTCGAGGGTGATCACGCCGATCGTCGCGAACGCCGAGCCGTCGCTGGCGAAACGGAACAGCGTACTCGGCGGGCCCGAGAGCGGGTCGTGGGTCTTCACGCCCCAGATGTCGAGTTGCCCGGTCGGATCCCAGATCATGGTGGCCCGGTCGTCGTCGGTTTCAATCTCGGGCAGCCCGTCGCGGGCGGCGACCACCGTCATGTCGACCGTTGCGCCGGGCTCCATCGCGTGACTCGAGGTCGCGACGATGATGTAGTCGCACCCGCAATCGAAGCACGACCCGATGGTATCGGGAAACAGGTCGGAGCACGGCCCGGGGCAGTCCGTCGTGCAACTCGTGCCGCCGGCCGGTCGGGTGACGTCGACGAGGTGGGTCTGCACAACCGTGCCGTCCACCCGGACGATGACGTCGTAGGCCAGGGGCAAACGCTCCTCGCCGTCGTCGACGATGCGGATGCCGACGGAGACGCTGGCCTGCACCAGGTCGCCGTCGGACCGGAGGCCAGCGTTCCGGATGCTGCGATTGTGGGCAGGCTCCTGCGCGGCCGCAGATTGGGCCAGGATCACCAGGAGCAGGGTCGACAGGGCGATTCGGATCATCATGGGCGAGACCTCCGAACGGAAGGAACGATTCCGGATCGATCATACCTCAATTCGCACTCGGCCCGCCACCGCATGTAAGCCTAGCCCCGCCCGGCAAACAGGTTGGGAGTCATCAAAACTCGCCGTCCGTGATCCCGCCCTGACCGATCGGAGAACATCATGACCCGCATGAATAGATCATCCGACCTCGTGACCCTCGTCGCGATCGTCTTCGCCATTGCCGCCCTGCTCGCCGCCACCAACGTCCGCGCCCAGGTCTACTGCTGCGTCCTCGGCGACAACGGCAACGGCACCGTCGACATGCCGCCTCCGTGCATCGACGGCTACGTCGGCGATATGCACATGGTCGAGGGCCTGCCCGGCGGCACAACCATCGAGCTCGCCGTCAATTTCAGCGACTTCGTCGGCAACGAGGTTCCCGGCGGCTCCCTCGGCGGTACCACCATGGCCTACGACGCGCTCCTGCACATGCAGGTCCACGGCACCGGCGCGCTGGCCGGATTCCAGCGCACCATCTTCGTGCCGGTGAGCGGTCAGATGGACTTCGGACCGCGCACGCCCGGCACCGCCGTGCAGACCTTCGACAACGCCCTCGTCTCCATGAGCGGCCAGCTGTTCGGCGATCCCGACTTCTGCACCCTCGAGGTGACCGCCGGCAGCGACTTCGGTCTGCCCACCCCCGGCGCCACCGAACTCACCCGCCTCGGCGCACCCGGCAACGATTTCCAGGTCGACAGCTTCTTCGACATCACCTACCGGATCGATTTCCAGGGCTGCCCCGGCAGCATCATCGAGGGCATGGGCGGCGTCACCGAGGACGTGTCGTTCCTCACGACCTGCCTCGAGCCGGTGCCGGTGCAGACGCGGACCTGGAGTGACGTCAAGGCGCTCTACGACGACTGATACCGCGCCCCGGAAACTGCCCTCGCGTCACGTGGCGCGAGGGCACCCGAAGAACCCGCGCCGCCGGATCAACTCGGCCACCTCCGGTCCCACCTGCCGCTCCCAATCGCCACCGCAACGAATCGCCTCCCGCACCTCGTCGGACCGGATCGACAGCAGATCGGTGTCGTAGCCCTCGATCCCATCGATCTGCCCCCGCGCCCGCAGATGCTGGTAGAGCATCGCCGCGGATTCCGGGATGTCGAGATTCTTCGCCGTCCGCAGGGTGCCCGTGTCCGGCTCCAGCCACGGATGCACGAAGATGCGGACCTGGCGCTTGAACAGCCGGCCCATTCCCTCGAGCAGGCCGCCCGGCAGATCCTCGTAGTACTGCTCGTCGAATACGGCCTTCAAGGTGTCGGCGCCCATGACCATGCCGACGGGCTCGCGAGTATGCCGCGCCAGATACTCCGCCACACGGTAGAACTCGGGATAGCGGGTGATCACGCAGGGCAACCCCGCCAGGGCCAGGATGTCGACCTGCTCGAGGAACTCGTGCAACGCCGGCGCCCCCTCGCTGCCGGCCACGAGGTTGCTCATGGTCATCTCGGCAATGGGCAAGATGTCCTCCTGGGGCAGACCGGTGTTCCGGCTCAACTGCTCCAGCGCACGGCGGTGCATGTCACCGTGCACTCGCGTGGGCGGGCGAAAACTGCCGCGCTGGATCAGGACCGGCTTCTTGTACAGCGCGTCCGACGCCTGCATCACCGTGCCGCCGGACGAGAACATGGCCGCGCCCGTCAGGCCGAGCTCCACCAGTTTCAGGCTCATGATCCGGTTGTCGACATCGCCGAACGCCGCACCGGAGAATTCGATCATGTCGATCTCGATGCGCCGGGTGGTGAGCCCATCGACCAGCGACCGCAGGAGGCACTCCTGATCATGCGCGAGAAAGAAGGCGCCGTAGAGCAGATTCACGCCGACGATCCCGATGGCCTCCTGCTGCTGGACGTTCTCCGCGTCGAGCAATCGCACATGCAGGGTGATCTGACTGTCGGCGGCTCCCGGCTCGGCCTGGAAGCGTACGCCCATCCAGGCGTGGCAGTCGGGATTGCCCTTGAAGCTCTGAGCCGACGCCGTGTCGGCGAAGGCGAAGAAGGCCGTCTCCGCGCCGCGGCTGGCCGAGAGGCGTTCGCGATTCAACCCCAGTTCGTGCTCGAGCATGGCCTCGAGGCGATCGCGGCTGACGTAGCGTCGCGACCGGCCGTAGATGGCGTCGCTGACGGCCATGTCGTATGCCGACATGCTCTTGGCCACGGTGCCCGCGGCACCGCCCACGCGGAAGAACGAACGGACGACCTCCTGGCCGGCGCCGATCTCGGCGAACGAGCCGTAACGGAGCGGGTCCAGGTTGATGTCGAGCGCCTTGCGGCCCGTGTCGGTGGGGTGATTGCTGGCCGCGGTCATGACTCGACTCCCTCGGCGATCCTGATCTCGTGATTCTCGGTTTGCGATCCTCACACGATAGGCCCACTTCGCCATTTCGACGCGACGGCGGCGCGACCTCCTCGTTTGCCTGGTCGACCATCCGCGCTTATGCTCCGGGAAACCCCACCCGGAGGCACCCATGACTCACGACCTGGAACTCGACCTCTCCGGCCGCCGTGCCCTCGTCACCGGCGGCAGCCGCGGCATCGGCCGCCACATCGCCGTCCTGTTCGCTCGTCACGGCGCCCGCGTCGCCGTGCACTGCCGCGCCGCCGAGCACGATGCCCGCGAGGTGGTCGACCACCTCGACGGCGAAGGTCACGCCGTGGTCAGCGCCGACCTCGCCGACCCCGACGCCGCCGCCGCCCTGCCCGGTCGCGCCGCCGAGGCGCTCGGTGGCCTGGACATCGTGGTCAACAACGCCGGCATCTACGAGCACATGCCGCGGCCCGGCAAGAGTCCCGAGCACTGGCGCCATCTCTGGGATCGGATCATCGCGGTCAATCTCACCGCGCCGGCATTGATCTGCGAGGCCGCCGTGCCCCTGGTCGAGCCCCATCAGGGCCACATCGTCAACGTGAGCAGCCGCGGCGCGTTCCGCGGCGAGCCCGAGGCGCCCGCCTACGGCGCAGCCAAGGCGGGGCTCAATCAGCTCGGACAGTCGCTGGCCGTGGCCCTGGCGGGCCGGGGCGTGAAGGTGATCACCGTGGCGCCGTCGTGGGTGGAGACCGACATGACCCGCCCCTTCCTCGAGGGCCCCGACGCTGAGCGCATCACCGCCCAGTTCCCCATGGGACGCATGGTCGAACCCGACGAGCTGGCCTGGACGGTCCTGCTGGCAGTGAGCGGCCGGGCCGACTCGCTGTCCGGCGCGGTGATCGACCTGAACGGGGCGAGTTACCTGCGCTGACCTGGGTGAATACGCGAAGAGGCCCCGAACCAGCCGGTCCGGGGCCTCGCGCTTGGGCTCGCCGCGAATCTAGAAGCCAATCCCCAGCATGACCGTGAACGTGCGTCCCTTGACGTCGCTACTCAGGTCGGTGAGCGCGTTGGTGCCCAGGTTGCTCAGGCCCATGTCGTAACGCACATCGATGATGAATCGGTCCATGAGCGTCAGGTCCACGCCCAGGATCGCGCTCCAGGCGGTGCTCTCGAAGAGGTCCTTCACGTCCTCTTCACCCGAGGCGGCCTTGGCCGTGGCCGAGGTCGTGAAGGAAACCGCCGGCCCGACGTAGATCGAGGGCGACACGGCGGGGATCGGCAGCGAGAACTTGAAGAGCACCGGCACCTGGATGGTGCCCACGGAGACGTCGGCCGTATCGTCGGCGTCGCCGACGAAGCCGGCGTCGTTGAAGCCCTTCTGCGAGTAGAGCAGCTCTCCCTGCAGGTTGATCACCGGCCAGGCCAGGTTGACGAACAATCCGCCCACGAAGCCGGAACGGCTGGACGAGGTGAGGTCGTCGGTGTCGATGTTGGAAAAGTTGGCGCCGGCCTTGATGCCGTAGCTGGGCAGCATCCCGGCCGAGGCCGTGGCGGCCGCCAGCGACGTCACTGCCAGTAGGATCACGATCTTGCGCAACATGCAGTGCACCTCCGTGCAGGGAATGCACGCGATGGCGGTTGCAACCGCCGCCATCACGCCGGGCCGTTCCTCGTTGGCCCGGATGAGGGGTCGTCCGGGACGACCGGATCCAGGGTCTCAAGAATGACAAGCGAATTCCGTGCCGCGGAGTTGTCGGGCACAGAAAAACGTTCGAATACACCCTCCAGGCCGAAAAACACCAAGATACGACCCCCGGGCAAAGGATTGCGACCCCCGCGTTAGCGGCAACAGGGGGCCCTGGGGCATCATTACGTCGGCTCGAATGGTGGGCCCCGCGAGGATCCACCTGGACGAACTGAGAATCGATCTCAACCCCCGTCCCGAGCCGACAGCGGTCGGAACTGGTCCGGCCGAAACCCAGACCCCACGAAGGGAAGCAATCATGCGGAAGATCATGCTAACGACTCTCGCGGTCATGGCCCTGGTGGCCGTGGCCGGTGCCGAGGTCCTCTGGGACCAGTCCGACTACGACGTGAGCGCGCCCGGATTCTTCAACACCGAGTCCGGTTCGCCTCCGTTCGGCATGACCATGTTCACCATGAGCGACATCGTCGTGGACGACGTGTGGCACGTGACCTCCATCACCACCCACTGGTCCATCCTCGACGTGGGCGGCTGGGAGCTCATCAGCCAGGCCTACGTCAACATCTTCCCCAAGACCGGCCCCCTGCCCGAGGCCACCGACGATCCCACCCTCGGCACCGTCGTGACCATCGTTGGCGCCGTGGACCCCGGCACCGGCATCGGCACCGTGACGGCCACCGTGGACCTGAACATCGAGCCGGGCGAGTACTGGATCGGCGTCACCCCCATCGCGCCGGCCGGCCCCTTCGGCGTCGAGGTCATGCTCTCCAGCGCCACCCACATGGGTGACGACTCCCCGTCCTACGATGCGTATGGCTTCCCCGAGCCCATGTGGATGAACTTCACCCCCGGCCAGGATGCCACCATCCTCGTCGAGGGCGACGTGACCGTGGCCACCGAGGAGCACAGCCTCACCAACGTGAAGGCCCTGTTCCGCTAGCTGACAGGATTCGTGGGTTCCCGCGGGCCGCATCGGTGCGGCCCGCGGAGCCACGAGGCGTGATCAACCCGGTCGCCCGCGGGTCCACGGACCGGGCCCGACCTGGTCCGAACGACAAGAGGAGAATGGACATGTCGAACCTGCGATACCTCATCCTGACCCTGGCCGTGTTGACCACCGCCGCCGCCGGCGCCCAGACCGTCACCGCACGGTACCTCCAGGGTGTCATGGCCACCGACATTAGCGGCAACGGTGCCGTGGTCGTCGGCAATCAGCAAGGCAACTACGAGACGTTCCGCTGGACCGAAGCAGGCGGCGTCGAACTGCTCGGCCGCAGCTCCATCGACGCACTGGGCTCCGGCGCCGGCGGCCCCAAGGTGTCCGCCGACGGCACGCGCGTGTCGGCCACCATCGCCGGCGAAGACGGCACCTACGGCACCCAGGGCCGCTGGACCCTCGGCCTGGGCTGGGAAGAGACCATGCCCCCCGCGCCTGCCGACGCTCAGATGTCGGGTGATTTCTGGGGCTCCTGCTGGGGCCTCTCCGGTGACGGCGAGACCGTGGTCGGCCTCTACTGGCGCGGCGACTTCACCAACGGCGGCGCCCACGCCAGCGCCTGGACCGCGGACACCGGCGTCGTGGACCTGGGCTCGGGCGGCGGCAACAGCCGCGCCAACGCCGCCGACTACGACGGCTCGGTGATCGTGGGCTGGGACGAGAATCCCGACTTCGGCACCTGGTGGCCCACCGTCTGGCGCGACGGCGTACGCACCGTGCTCACGGAGACCGACTGGTTCTGCCTGGCCAACTGCGTCACCGACGACGGCAACGTCATCGGCGGCGTGTCGGTGGATCCCGAAACCACGTCACGTACCGGCGCCCTCTGGATCTGGAACGGCGAGAGCTACGACGAGGTCATCATCGGCGTGCTCGACGGCACGTTCCCCGGCGGCTACGGCCAGGCCATCGTCAACGGCATCGTGCCCGACGGCAGCATGTGCGTGGGCTACAATCAGTTCGCCTTCAATCCGGGCGACGCGGCCGGCTTCATCTGGACCATCGAGGACGGCATGATGAACGCCACCGACTGGCTCGAGGACCGCGGCGTCACCCTGCCCGCCGGCCACGTGCTGACGACCCTCACCGGCGTCTCCGACGACGGCACGGTGATGTGCGGCATCACGCAGGACACGCAGCCGCCCTTCAACAACGGCACCATCATCATCACCGTCGACCAGGTGAGCGACGCGCCCGACCTCGCGGCCGGCCAGCTCGCGCTCGGGCCCAACTACCCCAATCCCTTCAATCCGTCGACGCGCATCCCGATGACCCTGGCGCGCGACGGCTTCGTGACCCTGGAGATCTTCGACGCGGCGGGCCGGCGAATTCGCACGCTGCATCAGGGCCGGCTTGCCGCCGGCAGGCACGACGTTCACTGGAACGGACGAGATTCCGGCGGATCCGCCGTGCCGAGCGGGGTGTACCTGGCGCAACTGCGAGACCGCGCCGGTCAAACCTCGAGTCAGCGCCTGACCCTGATGAAGTAGCTCCGACGTTCACGAAGCGAGACCGGCCCCGGGATGCGATGCCCCGGGGCCGGTTTCTTTACGTGGCGATGTCGGAATGGCCTAGAACCAGTAGCCCACGGACAGGGTCCAGGTGCGGTCGTAGGCGTCGTCGAATTCCTGGTACGCCGGAATGACGTCGTCGAATTCTTCGTAGTCGAAGTTGGTCACCTTGGTGAGGCCGTGCTCGTAGCGGATGTCGACGTCGAACCAGCCGAACAGGCGCGCGCCGCCGCCGATCACCAGGCCCCAGTAGATGCTCTCGTCCTGGTCGGTGACGTCGATCCAGCCGGCGTCGTCATCGCGGCGGTCGATCTCGTGCTTGAGCAGGAAATCCACGGCCAATCCAGCGAAGATCCGCGGGTCGGCGGACACCGCCTGGAACCGGTAGTTCAGGAGCAGCGGCACGGTGATCGTCTGCAGCTTGCTCTGCAGGTGGATCTGTTCCCAGAGCGTCCCCTGCTTGAAGCCCTTCTGCATGTACCACACCTCGGGCATGAGCGCGAAGTTGTCGCTGATGGGCAGCCGCACGCCGACGCCGGTGGCGAGTCCCTCGCGGGCATCGCTGTAGAGGTCGTCCATGTGGAAGGTGGATGCGTTGACACCGACGTGGGCCACGACCTCGGCCGCGACGGCCACCGAGATCGCGGGCAGCAGCAGCCCAGCAAGAAGGATGGTGCAGAGCAAACGGCGTGGCATGGATCCTCCAGAGGGAACAGGGTTGCAGGTGACCCGATGGCTCGACCGACGTGGAATTCTACCAGCGCAATATCACAGACGCATCACGAAGTCACAAGGATCACGACTGTTCCAGGCGCTTGCGCAGCTGCTCGAGCAGCGCCTCCACCTCCGGATCCTGCGGCGCCAGTTCGTGAGCCCGCTCCAGATCGGCCACCGCGCCGGGCAGATCTTCCAGATGGTAACGCAGGAGTCCGCGATTGTACCAGGCCACGGCCAGTTCGCCATCCAGGTCGATGGCCCGCTGCAAGGCCGCCATGGCCGGCTCGACCTCGCCGAGTTGCACGAAGGCCAGCCCCAGCTCGGCCCAGGCGCGGGCGTTCTGCGGCTGGATCCGGGTGGCCTTTTCCAGCAGCGGCCGGGCGCGGGCGGGGCGGTTGGATTCCAGGTACAGGTGGGCCAGGGTCGCCACGGTTCGGAACTCGTCGATCCGATGACTGTCGAACCAGCGCAGCGCCGCTTCCAGGTCCACGCGGGCCTGGCCCTGGCGACCGTCGACCGTGGCCATCACCAGGCCGCGAGCCCGCCGCGCCCAGGCCTCGTCCACCTCGAGGCGCACCAGGGATCCGGCGCCATCGAGCACCGCCGAACCCCAGAACTCGCTCTCAGCGTCGGTGTCGGCGGCCTCGAAACGCTCGAAGGCCATGGCCACGTAGGCCGACAGCGAACCGGTGACGTAGAAGCGGTCGAACGCGATCCACACCGGGACCGCGTCCTTCTCGCGGACGTCCGCCAGGGGCTTGCGGTCCAGGCGGGTGATGGCGGCGGTCTCGATGACCGGCACGAACTCGGCGCTGTACTCGTACTGTTGCTCGGAGAGCCACCAGTTCCGCTGGAGCTCCTCCACGGTGCCGAAGTCGCGGTAGCATTCGGCGGCGCGTACGGTGGAGGGCCGCATCACGCCCTTGACGAAATCGGTGGTGCCGGAAGACACGGCGCTGGCGGTGCCGTTGAAGATGCCGTGGGCAGGCTCGGGACCGCTGCGTCGCCAGTACGACACGCCATAGATCCAGTGGGCGCGATGGTCGCGGCCGGCGAAGCGGTAGGCGATATCCTCGGCCTTGCGATGCCTGCCGGTTCCGGCCAGGTGCAGCGCCCGCAGCAGCTGGACCTCGTCGTCGTCCGCGCCATGGGCCGAGGCCGAATCGGCAGCGGCGAGACCGCGCTTCCATTCGCCGCGATCGTAGCGCAGCCAGCCGTCGCACAGTGCCGCCTTGCCCGCGAGATCGTGCCGGCGTCCACTCTTGAATTCCAGGGCGGCGCGGCATCCGGCCAGGCCGTCCTCGACCTGCACGTAGTCGCCGTACCAGCGAGTGCGCCTGGCGAGCTGGAGCCAGGAGTCGGCGTCGGTGGGGTCCAGCCCCACGGCCGTGCGCAGGGATTGCAATTCGCCGGCGAGCGACGGCGATTCCGCGGCCAGCCGCCGCCAGGTCGCCGCTTCGGACTCGCGAGCCCGGCGTTCGGCGGTCGGAAGCTCGAGGAAGGCCGCCAGTCCAAGAGAATCACGGGAGGCCGCGTAGCTCACGGCATCTGGATAGGCCACCGATTTCCCGGTCCGCGGCTGACAGGCGGACACCAGCAGGAGCCCGGCGCAGGCCAGGACGACGCTCGCGACTGTGATCGACGCCGTCGTCCAGGATGCCGGTCGCGACACCATCAATGGAACAGTCGGTGCAGCCAGTTGCCCTTCTCCACGGTCTCGGCCGCGAGGAGGTCGACCCGACCCAGCTCGTAGCCATCGAGGACCGCCACCACCTCACCCAGCTTCTCCCCCTGCGCCACCGGCGCGGCCACCGGCGCGGCCACCTCCTGGCGCAGTTCGATGTCCGCCTCGCGGTCGCGCGGCACGGCGACCTTCAACGGCGCAGCGTACGTCATGGCGAGCTGCGATTGCTTGCCGCCTTCCACGGCGACCGTGCCCTCCACCGCTGCACCCGCCGCCTCGATCACGGTCACCTGGTGGTAGAGGTTGAAGCCGTAGCTCAGGAGTCGCGTGGTCTCGGTGGCGCGCCCCCGGTCCGTGGGACAGCCCATGACCACCGACAGCAGGCGCACGTCCTTCTGGACAGCGGTGGCGGTGACGCAGTAGCCCGCCTGGCCGTGGTAGCCGGTCTTCAGGCCGTCGAGGCCCCGGTACTTGCCCACCAGCTTGTTGGGATTGTAGAGGGTGAACTTGCCGTCGCGGAACGGCGCGGTTGACTGGCTCGACCACATCAACGCCTCGGGATGCTCCAGGAGCGCCCGCCCCAGGATGGCCATGTCGCGCGCCGTGGTCATGTCGGCCTGCTGGCCCCGCCCGGCCGGCAGACCGTGCACGGTGTGGAACTCGCTGTTGACCATGCCCAGATCGCGGGCGCGGTAGTTCATGAGGTCGACGAAGGCCTCCACGCTGCCGGCGGTGTGCTCGGCCAGAGCCACGGCGGCGTCGTTGGCCGAGTGGATCGCCAGAGCGCTCAGCAATTCCTCCACCGTGAATATCTCACGATGGGCCAGGTACACCTGGGAGCCGCCCATGCGGCTGGCCCGGGCCGAGACGACCACCGTGTCGTCGAAGGCGATATCGTTCTCGGCGATGCGCTCGAGAATGATGAGTTCGGTCATCATCTTGAGCATGGAGGCAGGCTGGTGGCGCTCGTCGGGGTTCTTGCCGGCCAGGGGCATGCCGCTGCGGGCGTCCACCAGGATGGCCGTGGAGAAGTCGCCGTCGACGCTCGGCAACTGCGGAGCATCGTCCGCCGACGATGCCGATGCGGTCACCAGTACGGCAAGCAGCAGTAGCAGGTTCAACGATGTCTGGGCTTTACGGGTACGCGGCATTGCGCGGAGATCCTTCTGTCGCATGGCGTCCTTCGTCCTCGGAGGGGGGTTCACGACCGAGGGTAGCGTGCAGCGCCCATATGTCAAGCCGCCCGCGCCTAGACCAGCTCCGGCGCCAGGGCGCCCCAGGAGAGGGCCTGCTCGGGGAAGTCGGTGAAGATGCCGTCGATCTCCAGGCGAACCATCAGATCGTACTCCCAGGGCCGATTCACGGGGAACACCCGCACCGCCAGACCCCGGGCATGGGCCGCGGCTACCAGTCGCGACCGCGCCGACCAGCGCGAGATGTGAATGGCCTCGGCCTCCATGCGCTCGGCGACCTCGAGGATCTCGCCTCCGGCGCCCTTGCCCATCAGGGGCGCCACGGGCAGCGCGGGTTCGAGCTGGCGCGTTTCCTTGAGGGCGTCCCAGTCGAACGACGAGAGCAGCAACTGTCCCGGCTGCCAGCGTCCCGCGGCCACCTCGGCCTGGAGCAATTTCACCGTGGGGGCGGCCGTGCCCGGTCCCTTCAGCTCCACGTTCAGGCGAGCCCGGCCGGCGGCCAGTTCCAGGACCTCCTCCAGGAACGGAATGCGCTCGCCGCTACCGGCGTCCACGGCGCGTAGTTCGGCCAGAGAATGGACCGCCAGGGGGCCTCGACCGTCGGTGGTGCGATCGAGGGTGTCGTCGTGGATCACGAGCAAGCGGTCGTGGACGAGATGAACGTCCAGTTCGAGCCACGTGGCGCCCAGGTCGAGAGCCCGGGCGAAGGCACGCAGGGTGTTCTCGGGTTCGTGGCCGCTGGCGCCGCGATGAGCGATACAGACAGGCAAGCCGGCGTCCTGTGCGCCGCGAGGGTCGACTTCCATATCGGTCTGGCCTCCGGAAGAGCGGTTTCCGGTCCTGGTCGCAGGGGACGTCCTAAGGGTCCGAATATTAGGACTGCGACGCAAGTTTCGGTCCCGATCAGCCCGTCCGGCGCCAATCAGCGACCTCCCGCGAGGCCGGTCGGCGTCCGTACACCAGGTCGTCGGCGCGCAGGGCCAGCCACCGCGCCGGACGTGATCGCCCGATGAGCCAGCGCACCGGCCGATGCAACCAGGAATCGGAATGGCTGTAGGGGCAGCTCTGGACGCAGCGAGCGCAATCGGTGCCGACCTCGCACCAGAGTCCGAAGCAGGCGACCTGGTCGATCTGCCAGCGCCGGACCCCGTCGACCTCGACGGCCTCCCCGCGGGGAATGGCCGCGCTGGGGCAGACATCGGCGCATTTTTCGCACAGTCGGCAGAAATCGGCCACGGTCGCGTCGCCACGTCGGGCGGAGGCTGCCAGCGGCAGATCGCAGGTGACCACCGCCAGTCGTACCCGCGGGCCGAGATCGGGGGTCATCAACAGGCCCATGCGACCGATTTCCCCCAGGCCGGCGTCGCGCGCCACGAGGGGGCAGCAGACCTGGTAGTTGCCGTCGATGTGGGCCCGGGCCCGCCAGCCCAGGCGGCGGATCAGGATCGCGAGCTGGACCGCGATGGCGCCGGACGCCAGGTACTGCTGGGCCGACTCCATGACCACCGGCCCAGCGGGCGCGTGGTCCACCGCTTCCTTGTCCATCTCCACGGTGAGGGCCAGGGCCCAGCCATGGTCCAGGTCTACGGGCTCGTCGTAGCGGTCGCCACGGCCGCCCACGGTGTAGCAGTGGTGCGGACGCAGTTCGGTGACCCGCGCGTCGCGCGCACCCAGTTTGCGGGCCCAATGGGTGAGGAAGCGGCTCGCGGCGGCGGGATCCAGTTCGCGGCGCTCGGCCGCGGGTTCGCCTTCCACCAGCGGATGCAGCGCGGTCACGGTCTCGAAGGTCGCTTCCGCGGCGCCGAACTGAATCGGGTCGTGAAGCGCGGCGTCCGGACTCAGCAGTCCGGGGCGCTCTCGCCAGGCATCGTCGGGCTCGCGGCTCGCGGGTCGCCGGTCGTAGTAGGCATCGAATCGATCGCTGCCGGGGGAGATTTCAGCGCGGGAGAACATGGTGTCGCGTTCGTCGAGGCAGGCCGGTCCACCCGGATCCGGCGCCGGCGCCGAGCGTCCCCAGGGCGGCAGAACCAGCAGGAGCAGGATTCCCAGCGCCGTCAGCAGGACCACTCCCAGCCAGGTCGCCCAGGGAGCCGCCACGAGCCCGGCCACCAACCACGGCGCCGTCAACCACGGAGCGAGACCCAGCATGCGACCGGCAGCGCGGTCATCGCCCTCACGACGGATCTGCCACGCGGCCACGAGCGAGGTGGCGCCGACCAGGATCCCCATCGCCACGAAAATGTTCGGAAGGATCGACATGATGCGCCTTTCGCCGCGTCGGCGGCTCCAGCAACCTCTAAGGAACTATTCCTGAAAGCCGATATCAGGGAAAACCCGAAAGTGTCCGCATGCCAAAGACCTGCCCGAAACTCGAACGCTGCCCGTTCTTCGTCAAGTACGGCTCGGAACTACCCGAGACATGCCGGGCTCTCGTCGAGCTCTACTGTCGCGGCGATCATCAGCACCACTGCAAGCGTCTCACCTTCCTCGAGGAACACGGTTACCGGCCACCCGACGACCTGATGCCCAACGGAGACCATCTCCTCGACTGACCGTTCTCAGCGCCCCAGCTTGCCGCCCGCCATACGCACCAGCACCGGATCGAATCGCGCGATCGGCTCGACCAGATCGGCCTGCGACGCCATGACCGACCGGATGTCCTTGTACGCCTGGGGCGCCTCGTCGAGGCCGGCGCCCAGGACCTCCACGCCTTGCTGACGCAGCATCTCGTTCACGTCGGCGGCACGCAGACGCCGCTTGGCGTCGGCCCGGCTCATGGTCCGGCCGGCCCCGTGGCTGGCCGACCGCAGGCTCGCCGCCTCGCCGCGCCCCCGCACCACCCAACCGGGCGTGGCCATGGAACCGGGGATCATGCCCAGCTCCCCCGCGGCGGCCGGCGTGGCCCCCTTGCGATGCACGATCAACTCGCGACCCCGGTGCTCCTCGCGCCAGGCGAAGTTGTGGTGATTCTCGACCGTGACGAGCGCAGCGGCGCCAAGCGCGGCCAGCAGATGCCGGTGGATGAGTTCGTGGTTGGCGGCGGCGTATCGCCCCATGAGCTGCATGGCCGCCCAGTACTCTAGACCAGGCTCGGTGCGCAGGTCGAGCCAGGCGAGCCGGCGCAGTCGCGGCGGCAGTTCGGGATGCAGATCGGCCGCCACGCGCGAATAGTGGTTGGCCACGTCCAGACCGGGACGTCGGCTGCCCGAGTGGCTCAACAGCGCCAGATAGGTGCCCGGCTCGAGCCCCAGATCGGCGTGGTCGAGCACCAGTCGACCGAACTCCACGAAGTGATTGCCGCTGCCGCTGGAGCCCAGTTGCGACCAGGCCAGGTCCTTGTTTCCACGGGTGGCCGGGCTCACGGTCCAGTCGGCGTCGAGCACCTCGTGGCGCCGCCGTTCGCCGGTCGTGAAGGCAGCGCCGCCGCCGAAACGGGTTTCCCGGGCGATGGCCTGTCGCAGGGCGTCGCGCCGCTGGTCAAGGGCCGCGATGGGCCAGTCGAGGACCGACAGGCGCATGCGGCAGGCGATGTCCACCCCCACGGCGTAGGGGATCACCGCGTTCTCGGTGGCCAGCACCCCGCCGATGGGCAGTCCGTAGCCTACGTGGGCGTCGGGCATGAGAGCGCCGGCCACGGCCACCGGCAAGGTCGCGGCGTCTTCCATCTGCCGGACCGCCTGCTGGTCGATGTCGTCACCCCAGCGTCGCCAGGGCGCCCCACCGCCCGCGCGCCGGGGTCCACGGGGTTCGGTGTTCGCCACGACGCCGTCGGTGTGGAGGACCGTCGCCAGCGGGCCCCAGATCTCGTGGTCGCGCAAGGTGGCCGGATCCCGCAGCAGCTGCGTCATCGCGGCGATCTGGACGTCGCGCCCCAGGCCCCGCTTCGCCGCTTCCCGACAGGCGCGCCGCGCCGCGGTCTGCACCCTGGCGTCGTGCAGACCGAGCTTCTTGAGATCCCTGGCTTTCAGACTGCCGGGCATGGCATTTTCCGACTCCGATCCGGACTCAAGCGCCCACCGCTACAGTCGATAACGGCTGTAACCTGCGAACATGAGGATGGATGTCATGAACCTGCGACACGTCGAACGCCCCCAGTTGATGACCTACCTCGAGGTGCGCTGCGCCGAGACCGGTCGCACCGTCGGCCGTATCGTCGACCTGACCACCACCGGCATGCGCTTGATCACCCGCGAGGAGCTGGAGCTGGAGACCGATTTCCACCTGGTGATCGCCGTCGAGAACAGCATCGGCGCTCCCGACGAGTTGCGGGTCGACGCACGCTGCATGTGGGTGGGCCGCGACGTGAATCCCGAGTTGCACTGCGCTGGCTTCGAATTCGAGCACGTGCGACCGCGACAGGAAGACATGCTGTCCCGACTCATCCGCACCCACCGCTTCGAGAACCAGCACTCGTGAAGAACTAACGTGCGAGCTCGTCGGCGATGAGTTTCACCATCTCCGCGAATTCCTTCTCCTCGTAGCCCTGCCCCTGATAGAGGATCACGCCGTCGCGTCCGATGACGTAGTTGCGCGGGATATACGCCTCGGCGAACCGCGCGAACACGGCGCGGTCGACGTCCGGCGCGAAGGGCCAGGCATATTCGTTCTCGGTGACGAAGGGTGTGATCTCCTCCACGGTCTCCTCACGGGCGATGGAGATCATGGCGAATTCCTCGTGCGAACCGAAGCGTTGCCAGACCTCGTCGCGCAGGTGCGGCATCTCCTCGCGGCACGGCGGGCACCACGTCGCCCAGAAATTCACCAGCACTAACTTGCCGTCGAGGGCGGCGAGATCGAACGCGTCCCCGGAAAGGGTCGTCAGCTGGATCGCTGGGGCGGGGTCGCCGACGGCGGTGAGGCTCGCTTCCTCGGGCGAAACGTCCGGCCCCTTGTGCCGTGAGCAGCCCGGCGATCCCAGGCAGGTCAGCAGCAGGGCGACACACGCCGCCATGAGCGGCAATGAACGACGTTTCAGGATCATGGAGTTCCTCCCGGTGACGCTACTCGGGTGTGTCCGGGTCTTCGGGGTCGCGAGCCAGCCAGAACTGCGCGGCCGACACCGACTCGCACACCTCCATGGGCACGCCGTCCAGGGACGTCAGCGCCGCGAACTGTCGCGACAGGCCGTAGCGCAGGGGATCACCCGCCCGGGAAACCACGGCGATCCGGCCGGCGAATCGGTCGTGACGGCGCAGGTGCTGCACCACGCGGCGGAACTGCTCCGGCGACTTCTCCGAATCCGAGCCCGTGATGTCGATGACCACGTCCACTCCCCCCTCGGCTTGCGGGTCGTCCAGTCCCTGCTGGAAGTTGGCAAGCGTCTCCTCGAGGGTGTAGACACCCTCGAACACGCACACCAGGACACCGTTTCGCGGGAAGTGGTAACGGCAAGGC
The DNA here is from genome assembly GCA_003353795.1 of bacterium. Lineage (GTDB taxonomy): Bacteria > Krumholzibacteriota > Krumholzibacteriia > LZORAL124-64-63 > LZORAL124-64-63 > Glo-17. Next base: position 1,312 of record PIVY01000075.1, on the reverse strand, counting down.
ACGACCGACTCCTCTGCTGGTAGCTCCATCGCCGTAGAGCGTTCATCCTAACCGAGTTGTCCTGTGGTGAGCAAGCACCGACACCGGTCACCGGCGCGATGGGCGCGGGTCATCGGTCGCGAAGGGTCGCGCGGATCCCGGCGGCCAGGGCACCTCGGTCAGGATCCAGCGGTCCTGGGGCCAGCGGCAGGCATGGAGAACTTCTCCCGGCGACCGCACCGTATGGGCGCCCGTGGTCCATACGCGCCAGCGCTCGTAGGGTTCGCCTTCGCTCCACTGGGCCAGCACCGAGAACCAGGTCTGCACCACGGTGCCGACCTGGAGCGTATCGCCGTCGACCAGGGTCAAGACGGCCGCCGGCTCCACGGGCTGCCAGTTGCGGGATTCCTGCCGGAGATCCGTGTCGGGTTCCTCGATACTGCAGCGGACATCTACCGAGCGGATGGTCTCGGTGCCGGCATTCACGAATCGGATCTTCAGGTCCGCGTGCGTGGGTGCCGGCGGTGTGGCGGGATCGCCGCCGCAGGCCGCCAGCAGCACCAGGAGCATGACCACGGATGGCACCAGTGCGCGCAGGATTCCCATCTCAGTCGGGAGCACCCGTGTCCAGGATCACCTTCCACGATTCGTCCAGCCGCCACATGGTGATGTAGGTGCCGGTGGCGGTGACGGTCTCCTTGCCGTCGGCGGTCACGACGACGCGGTAGCGGCCGGTGGTGTAACCGTGCCGACCGTCGGCGAATCCGCCCGCGTCGGTGGGTTCCCAGACCAGTTGACGGGTCGGGTCGGAGAACATGCCGCCGTCGAGCTCGGCGATGGCGTCCTTGCCCCGGACGCCGGTCTCCGCCAGGCCGGGCAGGCGCACGGCGTCGTCGGCCATGAAAGAGAGCCAGCCGGCGAGCCCTTCGGTGGCGACCGTGGCGGCGAATCGTCGGTCCATCTCCATCAGACTGGTTCCGACGCCGTCGCCGCCGGCGTTCGAGGCTGCGGGGGCCGCGAGCAGGGGCAGGATCAGGCCCACGGTGCGAAGAGCGCGTCGCATGCGGACTCCTCTCGGATGAGGGTTCAGGGACACCGGAAGGCGCCGGTGCCGCGCACGGCGAGGATCTCGCCGAAGTAGATGCGGTGGTAATCGCGCTCGGGGTAGCTGCGATCGATGGCGGGGTCCAGGAACTGCGCCGGTTCGAGGTCATCCCAGTACAGCTTGCGGCACTCGACCACCAGTTCGGCCTCCGCGAATCCAGGCGCCGGCACCTCCAGCGAGGCGAGCGGCGTCAGTCCCGACTCCTCGACCTTGTCGATGTCGCGCCCC
>PIVY01000388.1 GCA_003353795.1 bacterium | reverse complement strand
ACCGGCACGGCGGCGTCGAAGTACCGCCAGGCCGTCTTCGCGTCCTTGCGGTGGCCGGAGAGTAGGCTCCGGCATCCAGGGAGACCTTCGCCGAACGCCACGTCGTAGCCAAAGGAATACAGGATTGCCGGCACAGCCGGGAGCGGAACCGTAGCGCCGGCCGGAGGATTGCCCGGATAGCCGATGATGAACGGATACGCCTGGCCGACCATCCGCGCAGGCACGACGAAGTTGGATTCGCCAACGCCGGGCGACTGGTCGTGGTTCGTTGGCATCGTGACGTCGTCGAGCACGGCCAGTGGGTCGAGCAGGGTCTGGCCGTCCTCCCACTCCGGGGCGATCGTGACGATGACCGCCTCGTCGGCCGTCCCGTGCTCGGGCTCCTGGAGGACGCCGGTCGTGATGACCTCGGCTTCCTCGAGCAGCTGCCCGGGCCACCAGCGCCGCAGCGTGCCGCGGCCCCACTCCATGGACAGCGCGTCAGAGTCGACGCCAGGGCCATCCTCGTCGACGGAGATCTCCACCGTCTGCTCCTGCATCGTTCCGTCGACGGCGACCTCGAGCGGCTCGAGCCCAGCGGCATACACGAAGCTCTCACCGATTCGGGTGGTCACCTCGACCTGCCGATCGGCGAAGCGCCACACCCGTCCGCCGATGGAGAGCTCCACCAGGAAGGACGGGCCGACGTCGAGCGCCGCCAGGATCTGGCTGCGGGTCGCGCTCATCCCACGAGCTCCACCGCACGCAGGGACTCGACCCGGAGGACCTCGGCCGAGCCGTGGTCGCCGACGTAGCCATTGGCCCGCACGCTCCCGAGCAGCCGACAGAAGAGCATCCTGGTCGGATCGGTGTTCGTCGTCGTCGATGCCGGCAGCGGCTCGGCGACGACGACCGGGATCCGGCCGGAGTCCAGCTCGACCAGGTGGCCGGCCAGGGCAGCGGGCACGTCGTAGAGCGCCGCTGCCGGCATGCCGCCGGAGATCCCGACGTAGTCCACGTCGACCGCGTCCCGGAGCTGGGCCAGGGGCACGCCGTCCTGCCAGGAGAACGACCAGGTCCTCGCCAGTGGGCCGAGCTTGCGGAGCCGGGAGGTCCCCCTCGAGGTCTTCGTCTCGGCGACGTTCGGGATCCACTCGTCAGGGCGCAGCCAGTCGACCTCTGCGCCCCAGGGCTGCACCCGGCCGGGAACTCGAGTGCCGATCTCCATGTACCCGTCCCTCGTGGTCGGGGTGGGGATCCGGACCCGCCAGTAGCGACGGCGCTGCTGGGCGGTGACGTAGACGAC
>PIVY01000387.1 GCA_003353795.1 bacterium | reverse complement strand
ATGGTAGACACCCGAGGGCAGCGTGCGGCCGCTCGCGTCGGTGCCGCGCCAGTCGACGTGGTGGTGGCCGGCCCTGAGCGGGCCCTCGATCAGCGTGTCGACGTGGCGGCCACGCAGATCGAACACGCGCAGCTGGACCTCGCCCGGCTCGTTCAGCGCGAAGGAGATCCGGGTCTGCGGGTTGAAGGGATTCGGGGCGGCCGCGAGGACGGGGGCGGATGCCGCCGGCAGTTGCGGCGCCGCGGTCGTCTCTAGCAGGCACGGAGCAGGGTAGATGCGGTGGTCGGGTCCCCAGCGGACGCTCACCCAGTCGTCGCCGGCGACGATCCCACCGTCGCTCACGTAGCTGGTGGGCAGGATGTCCACCAGATCGGGGACGCCATCGCTGCGCAGGTCGAGCATGTACACGTCGCCGAACTCCTGGCGCAGGTAGGCCACGTCGCCGCCGACGGTGGCGTCGAGGATGCGCGACGCGGGGACCGTGCCGATGAGCGTCCACTCGCCGGTGCCCGCGTCGGGCTGCCACACCTGCGTCGATTGCACCCGGTCGGTCACCAGCAGGCGGTCGCCGGCCAGCGCGAGGTCCGAGATGTAGTGGCGGCCGGGGAGGTTGTCCACCAGCGACACGCTGGCGGGATCGCTCACGTCGAAGACGTTGACGCCGAAGCTCTCGGTGCCCACGAGCAGGTGGTTGCCCAGCTTGACGGCGCCGTGGTCGGCGCCGATCTCCAGGTCGGAGAGGGCGATGAGCTGCGGGTCATAGAAGTCGGCGATGTCGTAGGTCTGGATCCCGAAATCCTGGATGAGAACGTAGAGGATGCCGTCATCGGCGATCAGGCCGACGGGATCGCCCGGCAGGGTCCGGAAGGCTTGGTGGCGCGGGATGCGGAGGTTGTACACGTCCACGACCTCGAGCCGATCGTGAGTGTCGCCGATGTAGAGCGCGAACCCATCAAGCGCCATGGAGAGACGGTCGGCGTAGGTAACGGAGAAGATCATGCTGCCGATCGCTTCCGGACCGAAGGGGGCGTCCACCTGCACCACGTACAGACGGGTCCGTTGGGCGCTGAAGATGTAGTCGTCGTCCTCGAGGCTGACCGAACCGGCGCCGGTGGTCCAGATGGGTGCGGGCGGCAGGACGCCGGGTAGGCCGATGGCGAGTTCGGATTCGGAGAGGATGACAGTGCGCGACTCCTCTTCGTGAATGTCGGCGTGCTTGCCGGGCAGGAAGCCAGTCTGCTCGAATTCCACCGTGGCCACGGTGAAGTCGTAGATGCCGCTGCCTCG
>PIVY01000386.1 GCA_003353795.1 bacterium | reverse complement strand
ATCCGGGACTCGTGATCGAAGCCGGTCCGGTGCATGATCGGTTGCGAGGTGAGATCGTCTGGCGGGTTCGTGCCGCGACTGCCGGCGACCATGCGTTGCAACTGACGGGCGCCGGCGAGCCGGTGCGTCTGACGGTGCCGGTGGCGACCTCCGGCCTCGCGGCCCTGACCATCACGCGCCACCATGGTGCGCTGGCGCAGGTCGTCTTCGATCCGGCCGGCCAGCCGCTGTCTGCCGCGGCCGACTTGCAACGCTTCGAGGTGGCCCTGCCCGGTCGCGAGGTCCGCGTCCTGGGCCTCGTGCTGCCCTGGCTGGTGAGCTTCACCGTGCTGTCGATGTTGGCCGGCCTTCTCCTGAAGTCCTCGTTGAAGGTCGAACTCTGAGCCATTCCGCGCGGCGCCGATTTGTTTTAGGGTCCTGTGATCCGTAGCGTGACCATGGGGCTGATTGGACATGCCTGCTGGCATCGCGGTGGCCCGGCCGCCGTGGTGCTGCGAGCGTAGCGAAGGAGGGAGAGCATGCGCCAGGCAGCATCGATATGGGTCTGCGTCATCATCGCGACCACCGTCTCGGCGGCACCCGGACACGGGGGGGCGGCCGCGGACAAGACCGTGATCGTCGACGGATCCATCGTGCACGACGTCGGCCGACTTCATCTGAACATCACCAACTTCGGCTTGCTGGGGTCGTGGTATACCCAAGAAACGACGTTCTCACATGCGCCGTCGGCCCGCTGGCCAGGCGCTGAGGGCATTGACCATCTCTGGGGCGCGGGCCTCTGGGTGGGCGGGATCCGGTTCGGTGAACGACTCGTCACCACGGGACAGTTCGAGATGGAACTGCGGGCCAGCGATGCGCCGGAGGACATCATCTACGAACTGGCCTGGGGCGCGCCGGCGGCAGCGCGCTATCCCCTGCCCGCGTTCGACGACGACGGCGACGGCCTCGAGGACGAGGACCCGGCCAACGGCCGCGACGACGACGACGACGGCCTCATCGACGAGGACTCGGCCGGCGCCGGCGATCAGCATTTCCGAGCCGAGATGGCCGACACCCATGCCGGCGACATCTATCCCAACCACACGCCGCTCTACCTGGACGTGGTGCAACAGACCTTCCAGTGGGCGCACGACGACGTCGCCGACATCGTGGGTGTCGAGTACACCATCGGCAACAGCGGCGTGGCGCCCATCGAGGGGGTCTACGTCGGAATGTTCAGCGACTTCGACATCAACGATCCGCCCAGCCCCGGCGAGGCGGCCGACGACCAGGTCGGCTATCTCGTCGA
>PIVY01000385.1 GCA_003353795.1 bacterium | reverse complement strand
GGCGAGCCCACCGGCCCCATGACCGTGCTCCACGTCTTCGACCAGCCGCTGGCCGTGACCCGGCCCTACGAGGGCTACATGGGTAACCTGATCGTGCCACGCGTGGTCACCGAGACGGCGGCGGCCGAGTCGCTGCTGGTGGATTTCCACACGCCCCGCGCCAGGGTCATGGACGCGATCCGCATGGTCTGGCCCGAGATCGAGCCGGGCAACGTCCACGTCTGGACATTGTCCGGGCCGAGCCGCGAGCCGCGCATCGGCGACATCTGGGAGCAGTGGCGCGCCGCGGGAGCGCACATCGCGGAAGACGGCTGGAAGCTGCCGTCGGGCATGCCCCTGTTCAACGACTCGGGCACCTACGCGCCCACCTACGAGGTCGGGACCTGGCTCGACGGCAAGGGACACCGCCACCTGTTCGTGCTGGACGGCTACGCGGCCAGCGCCGAGGCCATGCAGGCGGCGAGCCTGGCGCCGATCCTCGACCTGGACGTCTCGCTGGCGGTGCTCACGTCGCGCTTCGGGCTTTCCTGGGACAAGGAGACTCTCATCATGCAGCTCGATGCCGAGTCGCCCGACATGGCGGCGCGGTTGACCGAGATCATCGGCGAGCCGCAGGACGAGGGCATGGTCGAGAATTATCGCGAGTGGATCCGGGAGGCCCGCGATTCCGGGATTCCCCTGCACAAGACCACGCTTCGTGCCGAGGACTTCCTGCCGCGCAAGAAGTGGGACGTCATGGCGCTAGCCGGCTTCATGCTCGACGATCCCTACACCGGCTCGCCCGGCGTCGAGACCATCGACCCCGACACCTACCGGGTGACCGTGCGCCTCTCGACGCCTCACGGCATCAAGCAGGTCAAGCTGACCCTGCGGTTCATGGAGGAGGCGCGGGTGCGGCCGCTGGTCTGCAATCCGCTGCTGACGCGGTTCTTCGCCGGCGAGGATCACCGCCTGCGCGCGGTGAAGATCTCCGATTCCGGGCGCATCCGTAACGAGTTGCAGACCCTCTGCTCGGGGGCGCTGGAACACTTCGACGAGAACGGGATGCGGGTCTACTTCGACCGCATCAGCGACGACGTGATCTTTCCGGAGCAGAAGGTGATCCTGCGGGGGGTGCTCGAGTGGTACAAGGAGCATCATCCGCTCTGGTTTGGGTGGTTGGAATTGGCTTAGGGGTCTGCGCGGAAGTCCTCAGGAACGGGCGGCCATTCGGCCGCCCGTTCGCTTGCGGAGTTTCGCCAAAAACCTACGCCAACTCCAATGAGTGTGGGGGGGAGCGTTGGGCCCGCGGGG
>PIVY01000384.1 GCA_003353795.1 bacterium | reverse complement strand
TCGAAGTCCTCCGAGTCAACCACCACACCACCCACCGAGACGGTGATGTCGTCGACCTGGCAAGCGCCGTCGGTGTCCCAGAGGCCGTCCTCGTCCGACCAGGCGCCATCGGAAACGAAGCGGATCCGGATCTGGATCTCGTCACCGTCGGAGCCCACGTAGTCGTCCGGCTGATAGGTCTGGGAGGCGTTCACGTCGTAGGTGCGCAGACCGTCGTAGCCGCCGACGTTCCAGACCTGCCAGACGCCGCCCAGGTTGAACTCGATGTAGGTGAGATCGTAACTGGGCTCGGTGTGGTTCTGCACCGTGCATACCAGGTTGACCGTGCTCGCCACGGCGTTGTCGGTCACCTGGTGAGTGAAGACCAGACTCTGGTTCCAGTCGTTGCCGTAGCCGGGATCGCCGTCGAACTCGGTCCCGCACCACATGGAGTACTGGCCGGCGACGACGTTGAAGTCGCTGACATTCCAGAAGCTGTCAAAGGAATACGTCACGTCTGAGTGGGTCCAGCCGAACCAGCCGGGAACGCCGTATTCGTCCTCGAAGGTGCCATTGGCCTGGGGCGGGATGCCGTTGTGGTACTGGTCGGGATTGGTGGGGTCGCCCAGGAGGTAGATGGTGTCGCCCAGGGCCTTGGCCGTGATGGGCGCGCCATGATGCACGCCCTCCTCGCCGCGGTTGAGGTGGAGACGGTCGGGGCCGGCGACAGCGGTGCCGGCGACGACGATCACGATGAGCATGGTGATGGCGAGCGTGCGAGATTGGATCATGGTTCCCCCCCATTGTCCAGGCGGTCGCGGCCGGACTGGGCCGATCGCCCCGTTGGTTGTCCCCCTCCTGGAGGATGCGACGGATGGATGAGTCGGATGGGCCCCCGGCATTCCGCCTGACGAGGCCCAAGATTCTCGCTCACGTCTGCGCTAACGGAACAGCGACTTCACGCCCGTCCAGCTGTGGTTCTCCGTGGCCGTCGGCCAGGTTCCGAAATGGATCCAGTAGTCGTACTCGTAAACGTCCGAGCCGTCAGGCGACGAGAATGTCGTCGGGCCGACCCAGAACCACACGATCGATTCGGGCTCGCCCAAGATGACCATGCCTCCCACGTCACAGGGGCCGATCTCCACATTCTGGATCACCCCCAACAGAGCCGCAATCCTGGGGGCCCAGTTCGAACATGTATGTGGCGAGTTCGGCGTCTCCTGAGATTTCGAGGAAGCCGCTCGGCGGCATGACAACCTCAAACCAGTCGGTATCACGAGTGTTGTTGTCCTGGTTGAGGTAGAAGCCAGTGACG
>PIVY01000248.1 GCA_003353795.1 bacterium | reverse complement strand
CCTTGACGAGGCGGCATCGCACGGCGTGCAGTTGTTCGGCCAGGAAGAGCGCCGTGAGATCCGAACCGCCGCGCCCCAGCAGGCGAGGCGCGCCATGGCGTCCCACGGCCTGGAACCCGGGCACCACGAGCACGTCGTTGGCGGCGAGTATCGAGCGCAGACGTTCGCCGTCGGCCGTGACGGGACGAGCCTCGTGCCACTGTCCTTCGGCCACGAGTTCGGCCTCGGCCACCGGAACCAGCCGCGACTTCAGTCCGCAACGTCCAGCCGCCAGGGCCAGGTGGGCAGCCGACCGGGTTTCGCCGGCGCCCAGCAATGCGGCGCGGGCCACCCGGCAGCCGTCACCCCAGCGCCTTGCCTCGGCGGCGTACCGATCGGTGACCCCGTGGTACGCCGACGCCACCGCGACCACCTTCAGTCCCTCCCGGTGCCAGCGATAGATCTCCGCTGCGGCGGCCGTGAGATCGCGTTCGGATCGCAGGACCGAGCCCCCGAACTTGAGGACGATGACCTTCTGCCGGGTCGAGGTGCGCGGATCACGCATGGCGCACCTCCCGCGTCGCTACCAGGGCGTGGGCCAGGTCGGCGATGATGTCGTCGGGATCTTCCAGGCCCACCGACAGGCGCACCAGACCGTCATCGATTCCGGACGCGCGGCGCTGTTCGACGGGGACGTCGCCGTGGGTCATGGTCGCAGGGTGGGTCACCAGCGTCTCGGGGGCGCCCAGGTTCTCGGCCAGGGTACACAGGCGCACGGCGGACAGGAATCGGCGACCGGCCTCCAGACCGCCGGTGAGGTTGAACGCCACCAGTCCGCCGCCGAGCGACTGCTGGCCGCGAACGAGATCGCGCTGTGGAAAATCGTGCAGATCGGGGTGCCGTACCTGGGCCACGTCGGGCTGGTCCTGGAGCCAGGTCGCCACCCGAGCTGCGCTGGCGCTGTGCCGGGCGAGTCGCAAGGGCAGGGTCGTCAGGCCGCGCAGGGTGAGCCATGCGTCCCACGGTGCCTGGATGGTGCCCAGGGTTTTGCGCACCAGGCCCACCCGCTCTCGCAGGACCTCGTCGCGGGTGACGATGGCGCCGCCGATGGTGGCGTTGTGCCCCTCCACGTACTTGGTGGTGGAGTAGATCGAGACCGTGGCGCCGAGATCGAGCGGTCGCTGGCCCACGGCGGTGAGGAAGGTGTTGTCCACCGCGAGTGGGACACCGGCAACGCGGCAGGCGGCCGCGCACCCGGCGATGTCAGCCAGGCGCAGCGTGGGATTGGCCGGCGATTCCAGGAGCACCAGGCGGGTGCGGTCGGTGATGGTGGCGGCCAGGTCGGCCGGATCGCCGGCATCGACGAATGTGGCGTCCACGCCCAGCGGCGCAAGCACCTGCTGGGCCAGGCGCACGGTGCCGCCGTAGACCGGATCGCCGATGACGACCTGGTCGCCGGCCCGCAACAGCGCCAGCGCGAAGGTGGAGATGGCGGCCATGCCCGAGGCGAAAGCCAGCCCGGCCGGGGCGTCTTCGAGGGCTCCGAGGGCTTCCTCGAGGGCGCTCACGGTGGGGTTGCTGGCGCGGCTGTAGGTATGGACCACGTCGGCTCCCAGCGTGTCCTGGGCATACGTGGTGCTCTGGCAGATGGGCGTCAGGACCGCGCCGGTCGTGGGATCGGGGCGGCGACCGCCGCGCACGGCGAGGGTGTGGAGGCGATGGTCGAAGCTGCGCGTGAAGGTGGACATGTCCGTTCTCCCTTGGTGTCAGGTTGCGTCGGCGCCTGGATCGGCGGAGCAGAGCCCGGACGGAGGGGGAAAGGGGAGAAGGCGGCGCCGCCGGCAAACCATGACGTCCCCGTGCCCCCGACCCGTCCGGGCCGGGGCATGGACATGGACATCACGTGAATCTGGGCGGACCGCGGGGTCATGTCTCGTTCCTCGGGTTCACGACTGACCGGCACAAAAAACACCGCCTCTTGGCGGTGGCGGCCGGTGCGGTTGAGGACGTCGGAGTCAGTCCACGACCGGGCGGCCACCGCTTGCGCGGGGCATCATCGCCATGGTCATGGTCAGCATCCGGATCATCGTCGACCTCTTGTACGAAACCGACCGGAACCCTTCCGATCGGTCGCTTGATGATAGACAAGAATCGTGGACGAATCAAGGCCGCTTCTTGACGGCGACCCATCGATTTCCGTAAGTCAATCCTGGCCCCGGCGCCGTCGCCTCCCTTGCCGGTCGCGATCCCTGCCGGCGCCGTGGGCCGCTCAACCGCCCGCACCGGTCACGGGCCCGAACCCCACGCAATCGGGGGAGGCCGCCGTGCACGCCCTGGTTCGTGAACCCACGCTATCTGCTCAAGACGTCTTCAAGGCACAGTATTCCGGGACCCTGCGCTGGTCCGTTTTCGGCGCCTTCGTGGTGCTGGTGCTCGCGGTGATCTACCTGCCCGAGTACCACCCGACGCCCTATCGACTGGCCGAGGATTCCATCGAGATCGTCGAGATCGACATCTTGGTGCCACCGGTCGACCTGCCGAAACCCGAGCCACTACGACGGATACCGACCATCGTGGAAGCGCCGAACGACGATCCCGAGGCCCAAGATTTCCCCGACCTCGATCTCCTCCCGATCCTGCCGGAGAATCCGGGCTGGACCAGGCCGGCGGTCGATCCGCCATTCGAGGCCGCGTCGACCAATCCGAAGCTCCTGCGGGGGGCGGTGGCCGATTACCCGGAGATCGCGCGCCTGGCCGGGATGCAGGGGACGGTGGTGGTGTCGGTCCAGGTGGACCTCGACGGGTCGGTATCCAGGGCCGAGATCCTCAAGGGAGTGCACCCCTTGCTCGACAAGCCCGCCCTGGCCGCGGCGCGGAAGTTCCGATTCTCCCCGGGGAAACAGCAAGACACACCGGTGCGCTGCTGGGTGGCAGTGCCATTCCGGTTCTTCCTGCACTAGTGAATTACGGTCAGTCCATCCCCAGGCGCCGGCCGTCAGTGCCCGGAGGCGTGACCGGCATGAATGGTTCGGTGTCGAGACCGTAGTCGCCATAGACTCCGAGCTGGAATTGCTCGGTTTTCACGGCAGGCGTCTCGTACATTCGTTTCGGCGTTGTCATGGCCAGCCCCCTCTCAGGCTTAATGAAGACACACCGATACCGATATGAGCTTTTCATATTCAATAACGATCGTCAATGTCTTTATTTAATGGAACGGGACGACCGATGGTCGTCTCGTTCCTGTTCATGGAAAGATTTGTCGATGAGGTGACCTACAAGTCAGCCGTCCGTCCCCACTCGCCGGCGAACACGAACGCCGATTGCGGACGTCTCAATCGTGGCTTCTCGTCCCGGTCCCTGAAGGTTTCGGCGACTTCGGGCCCGCCGCCGGCGTAGCCGATGGCCACGGCGGTGGTCGCCTGGAATCCTTCCGGTATGCCATAAAGTTCTTGCGCACGATCGGCAAGGATCCCCGACATCTGGTGAACCATCAGACCGCGATTCGTGGCTTCGAGCGAGAGGCTGGCGGAAGCGAGCCCAACGTCGTGGAGGGCCGTGCGGTTGGGCTTGCCATTGCGATCGAAACTGAGACTGGCTACGACGATGATCAGCGCAGACGCGTGGCGCGCCCACTGCTGGTTCGTCTCCACGAGGCAGGTGAGCATGTCGGCGAACCGGACTTCGTCGTCACGGGTGGCGACCAGATATCGCCAGGGCTGCTCGTTGAATGCCGACGGAGCCCAGCGCGCAGCCTCGAAGACGGAGCGCAGATCATCCGTGGGAACAGGGCGCGGGTCGAATCCATACGGGCTCCAGCGCCGCGCCAGCAACTCGTGGATCGGATAGTCGGTCACCGCGTCTCGGGGAAGAGCGGGGGGCATGGTCGTGTCTCCTAATCGGGAAGCAGCGCGGTCAACAGGCGGTCCAGCTGCCGGAGTTTCCGGTCGTCGAAGTTGCGGAAGTCGGCTTTGACCTGGGCTTTCAGCGGTGCATCGATGGACGCCAGGAGCGTGAGGCCCGTGTCGGTGATCCGGGTGCGGACGACGCGGCGGTCGTTGGTGCAACGCCAGCGTTCGATCCAGCCGCGCTGTTCGAGCCGATCGAGGAGTCGCGTCACGTCGGGAACCCGCTTGAGCATGCGAGCGCCCACCTCATGGCAGTTCAGATCCTCGCCGCGGGCGCCGCGTAGGATCCGCAGCACGTTGTACTGGGGGCCGGACAGTCCATTGGATTTGAACAGGGCGGCGTGACCGCTTTCCAGGTGTTCCTGCACCTTGAGAAGCTTCAGGCCCAGCAGTTCGGCCTGGCGAATGTCGAGGTCGGGCATGATCGATTCTCCACCGAAGAGTGATTGCGTTGCTGGAATCAGAATATGTTCTTCCATTGATTGTTGCAACAAATAACATGGCCCAGCCGCCGCCAAACCGCCGGGTTCGGGGCGGAATCAGGCGAAGAAGGTTTCCGCCGCCTCCATGATACTCTCGGACAGAGTGGGGTGCGGATGGATGGTGAGCGCCAGGTCCTGCCAGCGCGCCGCCATCTCGATGGCCAGCGCGGCCTCCGAGATGAGTTCCCCGGCGCCGGGGCCGGCCAGACCCACTCCCAGGACCTGATCGGTCTCCGGGTCGATGATCACCTTGGTCAGGCCGTCGTCCCGCCCCAGGGTCAGGGTGCGGCCGATGCTGCGCCAGGGGATCTTGGCGGTCTTGATCGGGCGCTTCGCGGCGCGAGCCTCGGTCTCGGTGAGGCCCACCCAGGCCACCTCGGGATCGGTGAAGCACACCGCGGGAATGGCACGCGGCTCGAAGGCAGCATTCTTGCCGGCGGCTACCTCGGCGGCGACGTAGCCCTCGTGGGTGGCCTTGTGGGCCAGCATGGGCTGACCGGTGATGTCGCCGATGGCGAAGATGCCTTCGGCGGTGGTGCGGCGCAGGGCATCCACCTTGACGAAGCCGTCTTCCAGCGCGATGCCGGCGTCCTCGAGACCCAGGTCCTCCAGATTGGGCCGCCGGCCCACCGAGACCAGAACCTGGTCGAACAGCTTGCTCGACTGCTCGCCCTTCTTGTCCTCGAGGGTCACCTTGACGCCGTTCTTCTGCTCGTTCAGCGCCAGGACCTTGGTGCTGGTGAGAATGCCCTCGAACTGGGTGTCGAGGCGCCGCTTGAGCTGCGAGACCAGGTCCCTGTCGGCGCCGGTCATGAGTTGCGGCAGCATCTCCACCACCGTGACCCGCGTCCCGAGGGCGGCGTAGACCGATCCCAGCTCCAGGCCGATGTAGCCGCCGCCGATCACCAG
>PIVY01000247.1 GCA_003353795.1 bacterium | reverse complement strand
TGCACCGCCTAGCTCTGCACTACGTGGAACTGGCGCGTACCGATCCGGTCTACTGGAACGCAGCCCTGCACTACGAGGCCAATGGTCTCCACAGCCTGACCGACCTTTTCTGCTACGGGCACATCGTTACGAGCCATGATGAGACTAGCCACGGCATCATCGAGTACAGTGGACTCACGGACGATACAGCCTACCTCTGGATGGAAAACGTGCTGACCATGGGCGGCGCGACGCGCGCCGCCAACGGGCGCATCGACTTGATCGAAACCTTGCCCACGGTTTCCAACCGGCCCAACAACCGCAACGATTTCATGGAAGTCTGGCTGGGCGATTGGTGGAATTGGTCCCGCATCGAAAGGGACTACCACGAGCAGTTCAATGCTTCGGGCGCCGTCGTCCGCAACCTGAAGGGCGACACCTTCAACATCAGGGGTGACGGCGAGGTCCGGAACATGAGCACGGCGGACCGCGACGTGATCGTCCAGGCGGTTCGGACCTCGGTGCAGTCCCTCTTCGATGCTTACACACGTCTCGAAAACGGGGAATCGGAAGCGGCAATCGCGTCGGAGGGATCCTCGTATTTCGACGCCCTCGAGTGGATTCCCATCTTCGTCGAAAACGACACAGGCAACTACTTCCCGGGCCGCTGGACCCGCTACGCTGGACATGTCGCCGCCGTGACCGGCAGCAATATCGTGCCCGAGAACTGGTCGGGTTGCCAGATGGCCTACATCAACGGTGGCGAGTATCTGCCCGATCAGAACGGCAACCCGTGCACGAGTTTTCCCGACATCAACGTTTCGGTACCCCTGGCCTCCGCCACCATCCTGGAGCAGAACTACCCCAATCCCTTCAATCCGGTCACGACAATCGCCTTTTCGCTGGCCGAGGCGACAGCCGTCAAGCTGAGCATCATCGACATGTCCGGCCGACTCGTGCGCACCCTGCTGTCCGGAGAGTTCATGGATCCCGGCCCCCACTCCACCAGCTGGAACGGCCGCGACCAGAGCGGACAAATGGTGGCTGCCGGAGCGTACTTCTATCGGCTCGAAGCGGGCCGGTTCAGCGAGACGGGCCAGATGGCGTTGCTGAAATAAGCGAGCAGGCCGAATCGACCCGGCCAACACCACGAGGACGGGCCGCCCTGGTGCGGCCCGTCTTCTGTTTGCAGCTTGCTGTTCCCATTTGACCTGATCGACGGCTGGCAGACCGCGCAGGCCCGGCGCAGGCGGCATTCGAGTTCAATCAGGCGGCCGGGCATCGAATCCTCACCGCGCCACGAAGCACGCCGGCCGGACGCCGAGCGCGAGTCCCTTCATCCCGGGTGGGTAGTGGGAGCGTTGCGCCGATCGCGCGAGAATCGGTTGATGCCGATAGCTGCCGCCCCGGTAGACCCGGGGCTCGTCACCCACGCCGGGGGCCACAGGGTCCGGTACGTTCACGCCGAGGTGGACGTCGGGGTCGTAGCCATCGAGACACCATTCGAGGACGTTGCCGCTGACGTTGTACAGACCGAAACCGTTGGCAGCATAGCTGTCGACCGGCGTGTGCATCGTGGCGCCATCGTCGAGACCCTCGAACGGCCGGTCGTGGCCCACACCACCGTGGTCCCTGGCATAGGTGTCCGACACGTTGGCGTTGCCTTGCAGGGATTTCCCGCCGACGCCACACCAGAACCACGTCTGGATATTGCCGCGAGCACCGCGTTCCCACTGGGCCTCGCTCGGCAGCGACAGCCCACATCGCGGTAGCCAAAGGTCGCAGTCCCACCAGCTTACCTGCTCCACCGGGTGCAGGAGGGAAGCCTCGTCGCCGGACGCGAGCCATTGACGATCCCATTTGAGGCCGGGGCCATAGGAGCTCGGGTTGCGACCCGTCAACCATTGCCACTGGCCCTGTGTCATCTCGTACTTCGATAGCCAGTACGGAGACAGCTCCACGTCGTGCAGGGTCCGCGAGGTCCACTTCGTCTCCGGGTCACCCATCGAAAACGTCCCGCCCGGAATCAGCACCAGCACGACGCCGGTTCGCTCGGTCAGGACAAGCTTGCCGTCCGCGCCTCGCACCGCCGGTTCACCGGTCATCAGATGCGCGAATTCCCACAGCCCCGACTCGGGATCCTCGCCGATGGGTACGAGGCCCATCCTCACCGCTGGCGGCAACTCGAGCCCAGGGTAGGCCGCGCGGATTGTCGGGAGGTGGCTGTGCCATGCCGCCGCGTACTCGCCGCCATCGGCGAAGCCGGCATCCAGCCGGCGCGCGAACGCGAGCCGACGCGGCACGCTCCAGCCGTGGTCCGGTGAGACTGCCTCCGGGTTCGCACCCACGAGGCCCGTGGCGTCATTCTTCAGCTCCTCCAGCCCGTCGATCAGCCCGGCCAGTGTGTCGTGCCGCGATTGATACTCGGCGTTGTCCCGCTGCCAGTCGTCGGTCTCCATGGCCATCAGTTCCGCTCGATGGTCGGGCAACGCGAGCACGAGCTCCTCGGCATCTTCGATCCAGAGTTCCAGGTCGCCGATCCGCTCGGGGTAGGGCGGCCACAGCGCCTCGTCCGCCCGTTGCACGAGATTCGACAAGGCATAGGCGTCGGCGTAGGGTTTCTGTGCTCGAGCAACCTGCTCCGCAGCGATCGAATCGAGTCGACCCGAAACGAAACCGGAGACGCCCACGATGGCCGACACGGCGACCACTGCAGCGGCCGCGACGCCGACGCGATTCCTGCGGACGAACTTGTCTGCGAGGTAGAGGAAGCCAGGCCGACGGGCAAGCACGGGCTCGTTGGCGAGATGCCGACGCACGTCCGCAGCCAGTTCGGCGACGGATTGGTAGCGGCGTGCCGGGCTCTTCTCGAGCGCCTTGAGACAGATCCAGTCGAGTTCGCCCGCGACTTGGCGGATCAGCGAACGTCTGTCGGTGCCGCGCAACGGCGCCACGGCCGTGGCCGTCGCCGATTGTCGTCGCAGGCGTGTGCTCGGAGTCTGCGGGTCATTCTCGAGGATCGCGCGCTGGAACGCGAGCAGGCCCGCGGTGCCCTCCTGGGATCGCTCGAACGGCAACATCCCGCTCAGAAGTTGGTACAGGACCACGCCGAGCGCGTACACATCTGACCGCGTGTCGATGTCGAGGGCCGTGGGATCGGCCTGCTCGGGGCTCATGTACTCGGGGGTACCGACGACCTCGCCGACCATCGTGTGCAGCGTGTGGTCGGCAAGGCGTCCGAACATGGCGCGCGCCACGCCGAAGTCGATGATCTTCGCGGTCGCGCGGTTGTTCCGCAGAATCACGAGCAGGTTCGAGGGCTTGAGGTCGCGGTGGATGATGCCCTTGAGGTGTGCGTGCTGGACTCCGTCGCAGACGCCGAGGAACAGCTCGAGACGCTCGCGAGTCGTGAGCTTGCCGCGATCGCAATACTCGGTGATCGGATCGCCGGCCGCGAATTCCATCACGAAGTAGGGAAGACCGTCGTCCGTGCTTCCGGCGTCGAATACCCGCGCGATGTTGGGGTGGTCCATGGCCGCCAGCACCTGGCGCTCGGACTCGAAGCGAGCCGCGGTGCTCGCGCCGCCAGACCCCCGCCGGATCACCTTGAGGGCGACCTCACGGAGGATCGGTTCCGGCTGTTCGGCGCGATAGACCGTGCCCATGCCACCCTCGCCGAGCACGCCGAGAATACGGTAGGAGCCGATGGATTCGGGATGGACGGCAGCGGAATCCCTCGCGCGCGCGGCCGCGCGATCCACCTGGGCGGCCACGTCCTCGATGAGGGCGTCGGCGCCGAGAGACGAGTCCTCATCGAGAAGCGATCGGGCCTCGGCCAGCAGTTCGGCGTCCCCGCCGCAACGCCTTGCGACGAACGCGTCGCGCTCGGCGTCCGGCAATTCGAGCGCCGCGCCGACGAGGTCGATCAGCTTCTGGAAGCGACCCGGATCCATGGCGTCACTTTCCGTTCAGCTCGCGACTCAACCACAGCCGCGCCACCGACCAGTCCTTGGCGACCTTGCGGCGCGATACCCCCAGGGCGACGGCCGCTTCGTCCAGGGTGAGACCGGCGAAGAAGCGCACCTCCACCAGTTCGCTCAACTGCGGATTCATCGCGTTCAGGCGTTCCAGGGCCGCGTTCAGATCCAGAATGTCGCAGCCGTTGTCGCTGTCGGCCAGGACGCCGGAATGCAAGGTGACACGGTTCAGATCGCCACCACGCTTGTCTCTTTTCCGTTTGCGGGCATGATCCACCAGCACTTGCCGCATGGAACGCGCCGCGATGCCGAAGAAGTGGGCGCGACTCTCCCAGTCGATCTTCTGACCACCGACGAGCTTGAGGTAGGCTTCGTGAACCAGGGCGGTGGGTTGCAAGGTGTGGACGGCCCGCTCGCGGCGCATGTGCTGGTCGGCCAGGACGCGCAGTTCCCCGTAGACCAGGTTCAAGAGCTCGTCCGCCTGGGAGCGGTCGGCCAGATCCAGGTCTCGCAGCAACTGGGTTACGCGGGGACCGGCGGTGTCCAAAGTATCGACGATTCCGGCGGAGGTGGTGGCAGTGGCCCATTGACCAGCGCCTGTCAAATATAAGACCAAAACAATCTAGCTTCACCGTGTCGCTTCTGCCGGTCGGGGCCATCCAGACAGCGGTGCCACAGGATCCGCACCGCCGCGTCGATGCGCACCCTGCTGGGAATAGAGCGCAGAGAAAAAGGGCCTGATCCGATGACCAGGCCCTCCGTCACCAACATGTGCAGATTCCCTAGCCGTGCTTCTTCGCGAACTCGTCCATGAACGCGGCCAGGGCCTGGGCGCCCTCCACCGGCATGGCGTTGTAGATGCTCGCACGGCAGCCACCCACCGACCGGTGTCCTTTGAGCCCGCTCATGCCGGCGGCCTTGGCCTCGGCGATGAACTGTTTCTCGAGGTCCTCGGTGGGCAGGCGCCAGACCACGTTCATCTTGCTGCGGCAATGGTCGGCCACCGGGCAACTGTAGAACTCGGGGTGCTGTTCCATCATGCCGTATATCAGGCCGCTGCGCTCGTCGGCCAGCTTGGCGGTCCAGTCGAGGCCGCCGTTCTTCTTGAGGTACTCCAGCACCAGCTTGGACACGTAGATGGGAAACACCGGCGGGGTGTTGTACAGCGAGTCCTTTTCGGCGTGGATGTCGTAGCGCAGGTAGGCGGTGAGGTCGCGGCTACATTTTTCCAGCATGTCGTCGCGCATGATGGCGATGGCCATGCCCGCAGGACCCAGGTTCTTCTGGGCGCCGGCGTAGATCATGCCGAACTTCTCGACGGGCAGCT
>PIVY01000074.1 GCA_003353795.1 bacterium | reverse complement strand
AGTTCGCCGGCCGACACGCCGCGCACCGCGCCATCGGTCTGCACGCGAAGGCCGAGCAGTCCCTGGCCACCGGCGAGTTCGAGGGCCCAGTGCGTCTCGTCGACGCGCACCCAGGCCAGGTTGACGGTGGCGTCGATGACCGGCAGGTCCTTGGTCGCGGTGACCACGCCGAAGTTCATGGCGAAGACGATGAGATCCTCGAAGTCGACGCAGCTGTCGGTGGTGGGAATGCCGAGACGGCTCCAGTCGTCGGTGGGACCGACGTCGCACTCGTCGTTGTAGTCGTCGTCGCCGTCGCACTCGCCGAAGGAGTCGCCGAGGGCGGTCACGTCGTAGATGTCGACGAGGCCGTCGTAGCCGCCGTCCAGCGGTGTGTGGTCGACCACGTCACCCAGCCAGTAGTTGGTGGCGCGGTCGTTGGCGGCGGCGGCAAGGCTGCCGTTCAAGGCCGCGTCCACGGCGAAGACCTCGTAGTAGTAGACGCCGCGTCCGGTGGTCATGCCCGTGTCGGTGAAGACGAGGGTGCCGGCTGCGACGGTGCCCGCCAGCTCCCACTCGGCGCTGGCCGCAGCTGCTGCGTAGTCGGCCGGCCGGGTCGGGATCGTACTGCCTGCGAGGTCGTCGTATTCGGGGTAGGCGGAGTCGCCGGTCGCAGAGTCGTACCAGAGACCGCGGAACACGGCGTAAGTGGCCACGTCGAGACCATCGTGATCCCAGCTCACGGCGACCTTCTCATGGGCCGGGGCGGCCGCGATGTCGAAGACCGCGTTCGAGGCGGTGCAGTCGATGGTGAACGACACGCCGCTGATGTCCGCGAAGATGGCCGTGTTGTCGGGGTCGCGCAGGTTGTAGGAGAGGATCTCGAACTCCACGAGGCCCTCGCTGTCGGTGGTCAGCTCCACGGTGAACAGGTCGCCCGCGGTGAGCAATCCGGGCGTCGCGCCGAGGATGGAGCCGTTGATGGAGTACACGCCTCCGCCCACGTCGACCTCATAGTAGGTGCTGGTGAAGCCGTCGAAGGCCAGTCCCTCGTCCACGTCGTCGAGGTCGAAGAGTACCCCGCCGGTGACCTGGAAGACCACCTCGTAGCCGCGCAGGCCGGGAGTGGCGTCGCCGGGGGCGTAGCTCACGGTGACGGTCTTGACCTCGCCGCAGGTCACGGGGTCGGATCCGTCGACGGCGGCGCCGACGGTGGCGCCAGCGGCCAGCCAGCCGTAGGCGGCGGCCACGGTGCACTCGCCAGCGACTTCGGGATAGTGATTGCCACTACCGTAGACCCATGCTCCCGAGCCAACATCCTGCGTGGCGGCCAGCCAGGTGGCGCCACCGCGTACTGCATCCAGGATGGTGCCGGTCGGCGCAACGCTCTCGTAGAGCGCCATCACGCAGTACGCAGTGTCCTGCCAGTCACGATTGTTCTCGTCGGTAGGCGCGCCATAGCTGTCGCTGAAGGCGCCGTCGGCGTACTGGCTGTCGAGAAGCAAGGTCGCGAGACCTGGGATCTCTCCAGTGTGAACACCGGCAGCTTCGAAGGCACGGATGAGTCCGGAGACGCCGATGGTGTACCACCAGTAGTCCGAATTTGCTCCGGTCGGATCCCAACCCTGGTTCACCCCGTAAGGATCGAAGTAGCCGGGATTGCTGTTGAAGCTGTCTTCCCACGCAACATTGGCGATGTCGATCGCGGCGGTGTCGTAACCGTCGAGAGGGAACACAACGTGCAGGCGGGCGGCTGCCAGAGCATAGAACGAGATATCCCAGGGGATGATACCGTTGGAGTAGCCCTGGCCGAATCGACCGTCGCGGATGTACTCGGCGAGGCCGGTGGCGGAGCCTGCTCCATTCGTGGCGATGCGGTCGTCCCAGATCGCCACGGCGGCAGTTCGATAGGCCGCCGGATCGACCACGCCGGGTAGATCGGCGAAGTCACACAGAAACAGAATGTCCGACCCCGTGCGAATGACTGTGGGACCTTCGGCAACAATATTGTCTGCCGCGTCCTTCATCGCTGTGAACCGGGCGGCGGTGGGGTCGAGCAGATAGGCCTGCACGAGACCAGCGGCCGTGGCTCCATAGATATTGTTGGGGCTTGCACCGGGACCATGCTCGAAGGCGGCCGTTGCCCAATCCCAGCCACCGTCTTCGAGATCCTGATCCGGATCGCCGTTGCCGGCATTATCCTCGGTGATGTCGGCCTGCATGTAGACCAGGTAGTCGGCGCCGGCGAGGCACGAGGCCAGCCAGTCGGTGGGATCGCCCAGCGCCTTGTCGGCGGCAGGGGGCGCGGCCTCGCGGACGGCGTCGCCCACGGATTGCTCGGGCGCGGCCACGGGGCCGGCGGCCCCGGCGATGCTCGCGACGAGCATCAGGGCCAGGGTCAGGATCGTGAAATTGATCTTGTTCATGGGATAGTCCTCCTGAGATCGGAAACGGACCACGAATGCGGGACCCCGACAGGCGCCGGGGTCCCCAGTACGATCGCTATTTGATCAGGCTCATCTTGCGGACCTGGTGGAAGTCGCCCGCGTCGATGATGTAGAAATAGGTACCGGTGGCGACGCGGCGTCCTGCCGTGTCGTCGCCGCGCCAGATCACGTCGTGGCGCCCGGCGTCGCGATGCTCGTCCACCAGCACGCGCACCAGCCGGCCGTCCACGCCGTACACCGCCAGCTTCACGTCCGCCTCGCGAGGCAGGGCGAAGCCGATGGTAGTCTGAGGATTGAAGGGGTTGGGATAGTTGGCCTCGAGCGCGAACACGCTGGGCAGCGTCTCGCCCGTGACCGCGGAGAAGCTCACGGTGACCTCGCGGTTGTCCAGACCGCGTGCGGTGATCACCAGATCCTCGGCGGCGATCTCGCGACCGGAGGTGACGATCAGGAGATCGCCGGCGCCGGTGACGCCGCCGCCCATGACGGCCAGGTTGGCGTCCAGCCCGCCGCCCAGGTTGCGCAGGAACACAGGATCGCGCTGGTCGGCCAGCAAACTGCCAGCGGACACGCTGCGCACGCCGGTCGCCGACTGCACCCGCAGGCCGAGCAGGCCGGCACCGCCGGTCAGGCGCAACGCGTAGCGGGTCTCGTCGAGGCGAGCCCAGGCCAGGAACACCGTGTCGTCGATGGCCGGCAGATCCTTGGCCGAGGTGACGACGCCGAAATTCATGGCGAAGACGATGAGGTCCTCGAAGTCGATGCAGCTGTCGGTGGTGGGAATGCCGACGCGGCTCCAGTCGTCGGTGGGACCGACGTCGCAGGTGTTGTCGTAGTAGGTGCCGCCATCACACTCGCCGAACGCGTCGCCGAGCTGGTCGATATCGAAGATGTCGACGTCGCCGTCCTCGTCGTGCACGTCACCGAGCCAGTAGTTGGTGGCGCGGTCGTTGTCGGCGGCGGCGAGGCTGCCGTTGGTGGCCGCGTCGATGGCGAAGACTTCGTAGTAGTAGACGCCACGGCCGGTGGTCATGCCCGTGTCGGTAAAGACGAGGGTGCCGGCGGCGACGGTACCTGCGAGCTCCCACTCGGTGCTGGCCACGGCGCCGGCGTAGTCGATCGGCCGGGTCGGGATGACGTTGCCGGCGAGATCGTCATACTCCGGATAGGCCGTTGTGCCGGGCGTCGTGTCGTACCAGAGACCGCGGAACACCGCATAGCTGGCCACATCGAGACCGTCGTGATCCCAGCTCACGGCGACCTTCTCGTGGGCCGGTGCGGCCGCGATGTCGAACACGGCGTTCGAGGCCGTGCAGTCCACGGTTATGGTGGCGCCGCTGGTCACCGCCGGGATCGGCAAGTTATCCGGGTCGCGCAGGTCGAAGCTGTCGAAGGACACCTGCGCGGCGCCCTCCGCCGTGGTGACGTAGGTGACCTCGAACAGCGGGTGTACGCCCGGCGTGGTGATGGGGTTGGTGGGCATGCCCAGCGTGGAGCCCGAGACCAGGTAGACGCCGCCGCCCTGGTCGCTGAACTGGAACAGGTTCGGAGTTCCGAAGGGTTGCAGATCGGTGATCACCACGCTGCTCCAGTCGAGCTCGGCCGAGGCGGCGATGTTGGTGCCGTAGCCGAACACGGGCGGCGTGAACGCGTCGGTGGTGATGCTGACGGTGAGCGTGACCGGCACGCCACAGGCCACCGGACCGGATGTCGCGGGCGCGATGCCCACGGGCACGGTGCCGGCGATGAAGTTCAGGTGCGCCGTGTCGCCGTTGATCAGCTCGATAGTCAGGCCGTCGAGCAGACCGTCGAAGCCGGCGGCCCAGGCGGTGCCCAGGCCGGAGGCCATGACCATGATCGGCTGGGCGGCGTAGGCCGGGTCGCCGGTCAGGTCGGCGAGGAAGCCGTCGGTGTAGCCGCCGAAGTAGCCACTCGACGAGTCGAAGAACCGCAGCCGGTTGTCCAGGCCGGCGTCGGTCTGCCACTGCGTCCATTCGTTCGGAGTCTCCACGATGCTCTGCGAGAAGTAGGGCTCGGCGGCGATCCGGTTACCGTACCAACTGCTGCCGGGGCTGCCGTCGTAGGGCATGGTGTACATCTGGAAGAACCAGTCGGCCGCATCGACCGAGTGCAGGGCGTCGGTCTTGGTCCAGTAGGTGATGCGGGCCAGCTCGCCTACCAGGACCTCACGGCCGAAGAGGACCGCGGGGTCGTAGCCGTACTTGGAGTAGGCATTGGGCGCCTGGAAGCAGCCCGGGTCGTAGCCGGGAGCGTAGTCGCCGTCGATGCCGACGCTGTGGGTGCCTTCCCAGAAGAAGTCGCCCGAGGGCGTGACGCCGAAGGTGGCCACTGACGGCGCGAGGGTGGTCAGCCAGGGGTCGAACAGCACCTGATCGGTGACCGCGTCGCCGATGCCGCCGGGATTGGCAGCGTGGGCCGGACCGCTGGCGTCGCCCCACCAGTTGTATGTGGCGTTCACGTCGATGGTGGTGGTCATCGTGTTGACCAGGCCACCGTAGGCCGAGCCGTCGACACCCACGTAGGTCTGCACGTTGCCGGAGATTTCGGCGCTGCGCACCACCACGTTGGTGGGGCTGGCGTTACCCTTGCCGGGCTCGCCGAAGCGCAGTCCACGCTCGTTGCCGGTGTAGGTGCCGCCGATGATCTGGACGTTGTCGACCCAGGCCGGGAACGTGGTGTAGCCGCCCGACGGATTGTCGCCGGTACCGCGCCCCTTCACCGTGAGGCCCACGCCTTCCTTGGCGCCGCCGAGGGCGTTGTTGGTCACGGCGCAGTCGAGGAACTGCAGGTTGGCGTAGGTGCCGGCCTTGAGGTTGATGTCGATGCCCGACATCCAGGGCGCGAAGTAGGTGGGCACGCCGACGTCGGTGAACCCGTTGCCGTCGAATGTGCAGCCGTCGAATCCCGCGTCCGACAGCTTCTCGGCGTAGAGACCCTTCAAGTCGTTGTGGTTGAAGGTGGTGCCGGTCACGGTGACGTACTGGACCGTGCTCGCATCGGCGCTGACCTGCTTCATCAGGTACCAGCCGTACGCCAGGTCGTCGAAGGCGCAGTCCGTGACCACCAGGTACTGCAGGGTCGACGTCAGGTCGACGAAGAGGCCGCGTTCCTGCTCGGTGGTGGCGGTGTTGTTGGTGCCCACCACCTGCACGTTGTCGAGTTCGAGGTAGGACACCAGGGTGCCCGTGGCCTCGACGAAGCGCCCGACGCTGAAGCCCGCGATCCCCACGGGCTCGACACGCAGGTCGCGCACCACGATCGGGTCGACCGCCGACAGGCCCGAGGTGTTGAGCTGGATCACGCCGATGTGCGAGTCGCCGGCGCCGGCCGCGTTCTGGGTGATGATGGTGTCGAAGGAGGGATTGTCGCCGCTGCCGGCGCCGGTGATCGACACGCGCTTGTTCAGGTCGAAGTTCTCGACGTAGGTGCCGGCCGCCACGACGATCTCGTCGCCTGCCGTCGCGGCGTCGATGGCCGCCTGGATGGTGGTGTAGTCTCCGGGAACGTTGATGATGGTCTGAGCGGTCGCCGTGCCTGCCGCGATCAGCAAGATGCACAGGGCCGCCAGGTGCATACCTGGACGCATGGATGGTCCCCCTCGTCAGGTTGGGAACCGACATCACGTGCGAACGCGTGAGCGTGAGAACGAATGCGATTGCGATATCGGTCCACGTATGAAATCAGGATTTTGGGCCGGGATTTCGAACGCCATTCTAGACACGGTCCGTCGCTGGGTACGGTTGCTCCTCCCAGTGTGCCAGGCAGGAACTTCCGTGTTGCTGCAGGCTGGTGGAAATCGAGAATACTTATCGTTCATCATGGTTCGAAAGCGGTCGCAGTGTACCTCGCCACGGTTTTTTGTTCAACCGAGATATCTATTGAAACTGTTTATCAGCAACGAGTTATATAGTCTTGATTTCATGTTTTCTTTATTTTGCATGCTGGTTTACGCGTATCTCGGGGTCCTCGAGGCCCGGCATCATTGATCCTCGGGCGCGTCGGGAAGCGTTGACAAACAAGGAAGGTTTGTTAGCGTCGCCCTCGGACCTCTTCACCGGGGGGCGGAGGGGTTTCGGACATGTCCGCACTGGCTGGACCGCGTGATCGCTCACACGGTCGAGCGCACGATGACATCCGGAACCTGGGGCCATCGGCTTCGTGCCGCGGGCCGACGTTGGGGGAGAGCACAATGGATGATCAGAGATCTCTCGTCGATGCATGTCGAGCCGTGGGACTGGATTGCCGCTGCGAGCATCTGCACGCCGAACCCCGCTTCCGGATCTGCATCGACCAGAAGGCCGACCCGCCCAGGTTGCGGCTGTCAATCCGGAACGACGACTCCATCGTTCCACGCCCGATTCACGCAGATATCGACGTCCCTGCCATCCTCTTCGAGGTGGCCGAGGAGACTGTGCGTCGCGAACCGACCATGAACCTCTGGCTGCCGTGCACCGACCATCACCGGTACGTGGTCTGGCACGAGGACAGCGAATGGAAAGCCGGGAAACTCGCCCCGATGGAGAGGATCGAGACCGCTGCCGAGGCGGTTCGAGCGGTTCGCAAACCGGCCGGCGACGACGCGGCGCCGACCTGCCCACCGGAGTGATCCACTACTCCGACGCCGACCGCTTTCGCTGATTGCCGGGTTTCCGGCGCCGATCGAGAGGTTGGCAAGTCCCACAGACATGGGTCGATCTCCCCCCGACGACCAGCCGTTCGACGATCTCCCCACACCGCCGGCAGGCCTCGCCGGTGCGTCCATACACCCACAGCTTGCTGCGGAAGTTGCCCGGCTGACCGTGGAAGTCGGTGAAGTTGAGGAACGTGGTGCCGCCGTGATTCACCGCCAGGCGGAGCACGGCGCGCGCCTCCCGCAGGATCGTCTTCAGCGTATCCCGGTGGAGGTCGGCCGGACGAGTCAGCGGGTGCACGCCGGATCGGAAGAGCGCCTCGTCCACGTAGATGTTGCCCAGGCCCGCGGCGACGCCCTGATCCAGGAGCACGGACTTGAGCGGAGCCTTCCGCCGGTGAACCGCCTCGTACCACTCTGGAAAGCGCACCGTGAGCATGTCCGGTCCGACGTGGGCCAGTTCGCGTTCTCGCCAGTCGGGACCCACCACGGTCCAGCGGCCGAATTTACGGATATCGCGGTAGTGCACGGGCTGGTCGTCGAACTGGAACGTGGCGTGGACGTGCTTGTCGGGCCGATAACCGTCGAGTACGAACACCTGGCCGGTCATGCGTAGGTGCAGCATGACCCGGGCGGGTTCGGGGTCGTCGAAGGTGAGCACCAGGTACTTTCCGTGGCGCTCCACATCGACGAGCGTGCGGCCGACCACCGCCCGGCGGACGGCGCGCGGCGATGGTTCCAGGATGCCACCGAAACGCACCTTCAAGCCGGTGCAGCGGCGATTCAGGAGATGGTGGCGCAGGGCGCGGGCCACGTTCTCGACTTCGGGCAACTCGGGCAATGTCCTATCCCTCCGTTCCGATTCCACGATGTCGCCACTCGGGCGTAAAGCCAACTGCTGGAAGGTCGATAAGGTAAAAGAGATCTGCGCGAACGGCGGTCTGCCCCCGCCGGACCGCGCTCAATTCCACACGGCTTGGCCGGATAAAGGGATCGAATTCATGCGCGTTCTGGTGGTCGAGGACGATTTCATCAGCCGGCGGCTCCTCTGCCGCTACCTGCAGGCCCACGGCGAGTGCGACGTGGCGGTCAACGGCAACGAGGCGGTCGGCGCCTTCAAGCAGGTCCTGCTGTCGAACCAGCTCTACGACCTGGTCTGCCTGGACATCATGATGCCGGGCATGGACGGGCAGGAGACGCTCAAGCGCCTGCGCGCCCTGGAAAAGGAGCATGGCGTGCCCGACGACACGCGCGCCAAGGTCATCATGACCACCGCGCTCGAGGACCACGACAACGTCATGGCGGCGTTCAGCAACGCCTGCGACGGCTACGTGGTCAAGCCCATCGAGAAGAAGAAATTCCTGGAGACCCTGCAAGAGATCGGTCTGCAAATCACAGTCTGAAGCGTCTGACTCGCGCCGGACGCGCCGCGTAGAGGTACACCATGGGTCTGAAGGTAACGCCGCCGCCGGTGACGAGTGGGCTGAAGATCTCCGAGGACGAGTTCCAGACCATTCGCCAGCTCGTCTACGACAACTTCGGCATCAATCTCACCGAGCAGAAACGGTCGCTGGTGGTGGGGCGTTTGCAGAAGGTGCTGCGCCAACGCGGTCTGGCCGACTTCCGCACCTACCTGGAATGGCTCCACAACGACAAGACCGGCACGGCCCTCGAGGAACTCGCCAACCGCATCTCCACCAACCACACCTTCTTCTGGCGCGAGAACAGTCACTTCAAGTACTTCGCCGAGACAGTGATTCCGGAAGCGGCCGAGCGCTGCGACAAGTCCGGCGAACGCATGCGCATCTGGTGCGCCGGCTGCTCGTCCGGCGAGGAGCCCTACACCCTGGTGATGCTGATGAAGGAGGCGCTGGGCGAGCAGTACGCCAAGTTCAAGCCGCTGCTCCTGGCCACCGACATCTCCGCCACCGCCCTGCATACCGCCATGGGTGGGGTCTATTCGAGTGACCGTCTGCAGCAGATGCCGCCGGAGTTGAAGCACAAGTACTTCGCCAAGGGGCCCCAGGCCGACACCTGGAAGGTGTCCGAGGACGTGCGCGGCGAGGTGGTCTTCCGGCGTCACAACCTCATGAACACCACGTACCCGTTCAAGCAGCCGTTCGATGCCGTGTTCTGCCGCAACGTGATGATCTACTTCGACAAGCCGACCCGGGACGCGCTGGTATCGCGGTTCCACCGGCACACCGTGTCCGGCGGATACCTGTTCATCGGGCACTCCGAGACGCTCGGGCGGGACGGGCACGAGTACGGCTACGTGCTGCCGGCGGCGTATCGGCGGAAGTAGTGGACTTGGCAATACCGCCCCTGGTTGCGTAACTTCTCCCCGTTGAAAGCCCCGAACCCCTCGCCCTGACAGCCCTGCGAGAGGATCCCGCATGCCCCGCAATCATCCCGGCCCCCTCTGGTCCGACGCCGAGGACGCCGCTCCGGCCAGCAGCGCCCCCGAGCGCCACGAGGTCGACGACCGCTACAAGTGGCGCCTCGACCGCATCTTCGCGAACTGGGACGACTGGGAGGCGGCCTTCGCCGCCGTGGAATCGCAGCTGCCGAAGCTGGAGGAACTGCGCGGCACCCTGTCCGGTGGCGCCGCCGCCCTGCTCGCCGCCTTCGAGGCCATCCACGCCGTGCAGCGGCGCCTCGAGGTGCTGTCGATCTACGCCAGCATGCGCAACGACGAGGACACCCGCGTCTCCGAGCACACCGCTCGCCGCGGCCGCGCCGGCAGCCTGGCCACGCAGTTCGCCGAGGCCGTGAGCTGGTTCGAGCCCGAGCTGCTGGCCCTGGACGACGCGGTCATCGACGGCTATCTCGCCGACAGCGAGGATCTGCGCCTCTACACTCACTACCTCGACGACATGCGCCGCTCCCGCAAGCACACCCTCGACGCCGATCGCGAGGCGCTGCTCGCGGCCGCCGGCAACGTCACCCGCGGCGCCGCCCGCATCTTCTCGGCCCTCACCGACGCCGACCTGCGTTTCCCCACCATCCAGGATGAGGACGGCAACGACGTCGAGCTGAGCCACGCCCGCTTCGCCCGGTACCTCCGCTCGAAGGACCGCGACGTGCGCCGCCAGTCCTTCGAGGCCTACCTCGACACTTACGGCTCGATGTCGAGCACCCTGGCGGCCACCATGGACGCCAACGTCAAGAACCACGTCTTCCGCGCCGAGGCCCGCAACTACGACGGCTGCCTCCACGCCTCGCTGCACCCGGACGCCGTGCCGGTGGAGGTCTATCACAACCTGCTGGCCGAGGTGCACGCCAACCTCGACACGGTGCATCGCTTCACCGCCCTCAAGAAACGCATCCTCGGCGTGGACGAGCTGCGCGAGTACGACCTCTACGTCCCGCTCTTCCGCGAGGCCGAGTTCAAGTTCACCTACGAGGAGGCCTGCGATCTGCTGCTCGGCGCGCTCGCTCCCCTCGGCGACGACTACCTCGACATCCTGCGCCACGGCTACCGCGAGGGCTGGATCGACGTGCACGAGAACCGCGGCAAGCGCAGCGGCGCCTATTCCAGCGGCGTCTACGACACGCAGCCCTACATCCTGCTCAACTGGTCCGACCAGCTGTCGGACACCTTCACCCTGGCCCACGAACTGGGTCACTCGGTGCACAGCTACCTGTCGGCGAAGAACCAGCCCTACGTCTACGGCGACTACCCCATCTTCACCGCCGAGGTCGCCAGCACGTTCAATGAGCTGCTGCTCCTGAACCACCTCCTGGAGACCACCGACGACCGCGCCCGCCGTCTCTATCTCCTCGACCATCACCTCACCCAGATGACCGGCACCGTGGTCCGTCAGACCATGTTCGCGGAGTTCGAGCTGAAGATCCACGAGATGGGCGAGCAGCGCGAGACCCTCACCGCCGACGACCTGGGCGAGCTGTACGTCGGCCTGGCCGGCCAGTACTGGGGCCCCGAGGCGCTGCTCGATCCCGAGCGCAGTCCGCGTTCCTGGAGCCGCATTCCGCACTTCTACTACGATTTCTACGTCTACCAGTACGCCACGGCCTATTCCGCCGCGGCCGCGTTCAGCCGCTCCGTGCTGCAGGGCGGCGAGACGGAGCGCGAGCGCTACCTCGACATCCTGCGTTCCGGTTGTAGCCACTATCCGGTGGAAACCCTCGCCACCGGCGGCGTGGACATGATGACCCGCGCTCCCTTCCGCGACGTGTTCCGACTCTACGGCGAGCGGCTCGACGAGATCGAATCCCTGATCACGGAGGAGGGGCGTTGATGCGTGCCGTCATAGCGATCACCGGGTTGATCTGCCTGGCGATGCTCGCCGCGTGCAGCGGCGGTGGCCAGGAGGAATCGGCTGCAGAGGAGCCCGTGGAGACGCTGGCCGAGGCCAATCTGACGACTGCCGTCGACACGGTCGCCGAGTCGTCGCCGGCCATGCCCGAGGTGAAGAAGGATGGCTATCTTCGCACTCTCGACGAGGCCGGCTTCACGGTGTTCTGGCCGTCCGGATGCGGTGGTCTCAAGGAGCAGACCTCGAGCGGGTCGACGCGCCGGGCGAAGCGGGAGTTCATCTACACCTGCGATCGCGATGGCGCCATGGGTGCGGGTGTGAGCATCCGTGTCTTCCGGGATGCCCACGACCCGGACGGAGCGCCGCCGACGGCGGAGATGGTGGCCGAGATGGTGAAGGTCCAGCTCCAGAAATCCGGCACCTCCGTCATTCGCCAGCGTCACCTCCAGGCCGATGGCATCGAGGGCGTAGACGTCCAGGCGGGAGAGCCGGACGGCGCCGGCGAGGTGTGGATGAGAGGTCTCCTCTCGGGCTCCGACGTCTTCATCCTCATGGCGTTCGACAAATCCGGCGGCTTGTTCACCGACCCGGAGTTCGTCAATTTCTTCGCCTCGTTCCGGGCCAACGAGCGCTGATAGCCGTCCCACTGAAGAAACGTTCCTCTCGCTTGTGATCCGGGGTCGGTTCGCGCGTCATACACTCTGACAGACGCATGATCAGCTTCTCGATAGGCGCGAAGAGTGGACCGTGATCGGCGCAGCCCCCCTGCCTGGTGTTCGCTCTTCGCGCTATCGTTTTCAGGATCCCTTCTCAATCTTTTCGTGATCTTCGTGTGACTTTTTGCGCCACAGCGCTGACTCGTCGGCTATACTGCGGCCTGCAGCCGGGACCCCCATCCTCCCGGAAGCGCCGATCACGCAGCCCCCGCCGGCTCTGCCGGTCCTCACTTCCGACGAGGGCGCCAACATGAAGAATCCGCTGAAGGCTTTCCTGGCCCAGTCCGGAGGCGCGCAAACCACCTTGGCCGACGCCGGCGAGACCACCCGGTCGCGCCTGCGGAGCATGGACGAGCTCATGGCCACGGTCCGCCGTATCGAGTCCAAACAGAACTCCTTCGGAGTACCGGTCCTGGACTGCCGCGAGTTCGCGACCAACCTCCTGGCCAATACCGCCGAGACCATTCCGCCGGAAACCGCCATCCTGACCCGTTCCCAGCGCGAGGAACTGCCCGACGACGTGGTCAGCATGAACTGTGGGCTCACCTATCCGCTGGGCCAGGCGCCGCCGGAGGGACTGCTCTTCCTCGCGCGGACCATGCAGGACAAGTGGCACATCTTTCACTACGACGGCCGTCTCATCTTCACCCGCAGCTGGACGGGCGATCCCCTGTTCGTGGCGGAGTTCGAGGCTTCGCGCCCGGTGGTCACGGTGAAGAGGATCCACGCCTATCCCGGTGCGTTCGACGGCGGTCCGGATCTGGCCGTGGGCATGGTGGACTTTCTCATCAAGAGCCACCTCTTCCGGGTGGCCGTGCCGCATCCTTTGCCCGACGAACTGCCCGAGATCCCGTCGCTGGTGGCCACCTGGTCGTTCAATCACTTCGGGCGCTGGGGGCATTTCGCGACCTGGGCCGATGTGACGCGGTTGCAACTGACGACCATGGGACAGGGGCTAGCACTACGCTGGGTCCAATAATTTGTGATATAATCGCCCGGCCGATCGCCTGACGTGTCCCTGTTTCCGGAGGCTCCGCACCCATGCGCCCAATCGCCCTGATCACCGCCCTGGTGATCGTCGCCGCAGGTCCTGCCGCGGCCCAGATCGCCGATGCCGACACCCTCTACGATGCCGGTTCACTGTCCTTCTCGTATGTGCAGACGCCGTTCCCGAATTACAGCGGCACGTTCGACGCGGAGGGGGAGGGCCTGGCGCCCGACGGAACCCTGCCGCCCGGCATGACCGAGGCCGTGGGCGGCGGCTCGGCGACAGCTGCGGGCGATACCGTAGCGACCGCCATCTACGGCGTCACCGCCAACGCCAACGGCACCTTCGACGTGGCGGTGGTGGCCCTGCAGACCGTGGGACCGCTCACCGCGGGATCCTACCCCGTGGACGCCACGGGCGGCACGGCCCTCTTCGGCTTCATCGACGACGCTGCGTCCATCGATCTCCCCGACACCCTCGACGCCGAACACGTCCAGCAGTGGCTCCAGGACCTGCCGGCTGTCCACAAGCTGGTGAGCGCCTCGGGCAGCATCCAGATCGCCGAGGTCTCGGCCGATACCTTGCGCGGCTCGTTCAGCGGCACAACGATCGATATCGACAACGTCCTGTTCTTCGTCAACGTCAACGGCGGGCAGTTCGCGCTCTCGGGCGCCGACGTGACCACCGGCGTGCCCGCCACCCCGTCGGCGACCACGCCGGTAGTGCGCGCCTGGCCCAATCCGTTCAATCCGAGCACCAGCGTGGTCTTCGCGCTCCCGGTCGCCCAGCGGATCGAGGTCAGCGTC
The DNA here is from genome assembly GCA_003353795.1 of bacterium. Lineage (GTDB taxonomy): Bacteria > Krumholzibacteriota > Krumholzibacteriia > LZORAL124-64-63 > LZORAL124-64-63 > Glo-17. The sequence continues at coordinate 9,376 of PIVY01000074.1, read as the reverse complement.
CACGATCTGGCGGGACGGCATGTGCGCACCCTGCACCGCGGCTCGCTGACCGCCGGCGATCACCGCCTGCAGTGGAACGGCGCCGACGCGCTCGGAGGCCCGGTGGCGGCCGGTGTCTATCTCGTACGCGTTCGCGGCGAAGGCTGGCAGAGCAGCACCAAGGTGACCCTGGCTCCCTGATCGGCCCATTGGCGGCCAACCTTTTCGACGGCGGTCCTGGCGGCCGCCGTCGACTTTTCGTAACAACTTTCTGAGACGCCTGTCGTAGGGTATCGAGGTCCGGAGCCTTGGACGTATTCCCCGCAAGGAGCCCCCTGTCATGAATCGTATTCTGTGCCTACTCTTGGGGACCGTGCTGCTGGCCGCGATCGGCGGCTGTGGCAACCAGTCCACCGACCAGGAGGTCGCCGAGGCCATGCCTCCCCTTCTCGACCGAGAACTCTTCTTTGGCGATCCCGAGGTGTCGGGCTCGCAGCTGTCGCCCGACGGCCAGTGGATGACCTTCATCAAGCCGTACAACGGTGCGCGCAATATCTGGATCAAGGGCGCCGACGAACCCTTCGACGCCGCCCGCCCCATCACCGCCGACGAGCGTCCGGTGCCCGGCTACTTCTGGAGCCGCGACGCCAAGCACGTCATGTACGTGCAGGACAAGGGCGGCAACGAGAACTTCCATGTCTGGGTCGTGGACCCCGCTGCCGCCCCCGAGGGCGAGCACGACGTGCCGCCGGCGCGCGACCTCACCCCGTTGGACGGTGTGCGGGCCTACATCTACTCCGTGCCCAAGAACGCGCCGGACGTGATCATCGTCGGCCTCAACGACCGCGACCCGAGTTTCCACGACGTCTACAAGGTGGACCTCGCCAGCGGCGAGCGGGTGCTCCTGCGCGAGAACAACGACGGCATCGCCGGCTGGATCTTCGACCTCGACGGCCAGATGCGCCTCGCCATGAAGACCGTCCCCGGCGGCGGCATGGAACTGCTGCGCGTGGACCTCGAGGGCTACACCAAGCTCGCCGAGTCGAACTACGAGGAAGACCTCAGCCCCATGCGGTTCCACAAGGACGGCCGCCACTGCTACGTCAACACCAACGTCGGCCCGGACGTGGACCTGGCGCAGCTCATGCTCATGGACGTCGAGACCGGCGTCATGCAGTTCGTGGAGACCGATCCCGACGGCCAGGTGGACTTCGCCGGCGCCACCTTCCATCCCGACACCGACGAGATGCTGGCCACCTACTACGTGGGCGACCGCGTGCGGGTCTATCCCAAGACCGACGACGCGGCGAAGCTCTGGGAGAACCTCAAGAAGGTGTTGCCCGAGGGCGAGATCTCCGTCAACAGCACCACCACCGACATGTCGCGCATGCTGGTGTCGGTGTCCAGCGACGTGGACCCCGGTTCGATCTACCTCTACGACGTGGCGAGCGGCAAGGCCGCCCTGCAGTACCGCTCGCGCCCCGACCTGCCCAGCGAGCACCTGGCCCACGTCAAACCCGTGAGCTACACCGCTCGCGACGGCATGACCATCCACGGCTACCTGACCCTGCCCAAGGGCAAGGAAGCCAAGAATCTGCCCACGGTCATGTACATCCACGGCGGCCCCTGGGCGCGCGACTACTGGGGCTATGACCCCTACGCCCAGTTCCTCGCCAACCGCGGCTACGCCGTGATGCAGGTGAACTACCGCAGCTCCACGGGCTACGGAAAGCAGTACCTCAACGCGGGCAACCGCGAGTGGGGCATCGGCGCCATGCAGCACGACATCACCGACGCGGTGAATTACCTCATCGACGAGGGCGTCGCCGATCCCGCCAAGGTAGGCATCTTCGGCGGTTCGTACGGCGGCTACGCCACCCTGGCCGGCGTCACCTTCACGCCAGACCTATTCGCCTGCGGCATTCCCTACGTGGGTCCGTCGAACCTGATCACCCTCATCGAGAGCTTTCCCGAGTACTGGAAGCCCTTCCTCGAGGGCTCGTGGTACAAGCGGGTGGGCGATCCGGCGGTGGAGGCCGATCGCGCCGATCTCATCGAGCGCTCGCCGCTTCACAAGTGCGATCAGATCAAGGCCCCGCTGCTGGTGGTGCACGGCGCCAACGATCCGCGCGTGAAGCAGCACGAGTCGGACCAGATCGTGGTCGCCTTGCGTGAGAAGGGCAAGGCCGTGGAGTACGTGGTGGCTACCGACGAGGGCCACGGATTCCGTGCTCCCGGTAACCGCAAGGCCCTGGCTGTGGCCATGGAGCGGTTCCTGAGCAAGCAGCTCGGTGGACGCTACCAGGAGGACGTGCGGCCGGAGACCCAGGAAGTGCTGGACGAGATCACGGTGGACGTGTCCACGGTGGTCGTGAAGTTGCCGGGCGGGGAGTAGCCAGGGACGACGTCCACGATTCGGCAAGGCGGGCCGCTCGTACGGGCGGCCCGCCTGCGTGTCATCTCCATACACTCTCGACGCAGAGGCACGGGGCGCCCGGAAATCGTCGCGTTTCACGCGACCGGGAAGGCGTGCCTCATCGAGCGTCCTGCAGCACCTCGCAGAGTTCCAGTAACCCGATTACTTCCACACCTTCGGCAGCACCGTAGCGATCGTCGCCGGCGTAGACCACGAAGGTTCGCGACGGTTCGAGGTCGATGCGGGCGTTGTGGAATCCGCGGCCGGTCTTCGGCGCGAGTCCGCGTTTGATCTCGACGTTCCAGACCTCGCCATCCGGCCAGTCGAGCACCAGGTCCATCTCGGTGCCGGCAATGGTGCGATAGAAGCTGGCCTGCACGCGGTCGGGGGCGACGCGCAACAGATTCTCGATGACGAATCCTTCCCAGCTCGCGCCGGCCGCGGGGTGGCCCAGAAGAGACGCGCGATCGTCCAGACCCAGCAATGCATGGACGAGACCGCTGTCGCGCACGTAGATCCGTGGCGATTTGACCAGGCGCTTGCCGACGTTAGTGTGGCGCGGAGGCAGACGTCGGACGAGGAGCAGGTCGACCAGCAGATCCAGGTACCGGATCACCGTCTTGCCGTCGACAGCCAGCGAGCGCGCGAGCTGCGACGCGTTGAGCAGCCCGCCCTGGGAATGGGCGAGCATGGTCCAGAATCGCCGCAGCGTCTCGGCCGGGATGCGCGGCCCCAGTTGCGGGATGTCTCTCTCGAGGTACGTACGCAGGAAGTTCTCGCGCCAGATCGCGCTGACCTGATCGTCGCTCGCCAGGTAGCTGTCCGGGAATCCGCCGCGAACCCAGAGTCGCTCGACGTCGGACCGTTCGATCTCCGTGGGGTCGAGAGGCGAGAGTTCGCAGACGGCGATCCGGCCGGCAAGCGATTCGGTGGTCTGACGCAGGAGATCGAGGGATGCCGAACCAAGGAGCAGGAAGAGCCCGTGGCGCCGACCGTCACGGCGCGCCGAGTCGATGATGGAGCGCAACTCCTCGAATAGCTCGGGCGTTCGCTGGATCTCATCGAGGATGACGAGCTTGTCGACGTGGGGCGCCAGGAAATGGGCCGGATCGCGCAACTTCTCGCGGTCGGCGGCGGTCTCGAGGTCGAGATAGAGACTTTCGCGGGTCTCACTGATCTGATGAGCCAGGGTCGTCTTGCCGACCTGGCGAGGTCCGATGAGCGCCACGGCCGGGAACTGGCTCAGCCGCTCGGTCACGGTCGCGAGGTAATTGCGTGTAATCATTCTTGTATAATCGGCACAGAATGCCGAAATAACAAGGTTAAATATTGAATCCCCCGGGTTGACGGGTACGGCAGCGGGCGTCCGTAGACCTGGGAAATGTCGACACAGCCACAAGTCCCCCAGGGTAGCCCAACAGTTCGTGGGATTCTCCTGACGCCTTCAGGTGGTTGTTTGCGAAGAGTATGTCGTGCCCCTCGTCCGGCACCAGCACCAGCTGGAAGGTGATGATTTTTAAATGATTTGGATCCCCCGCAAGATTGTTCAGAAAATGGCTAAGATCAGTCTTGTTGAGTAAACAGTACTGTGAAACCAGCCCCGAGCGTCTGCCGCCGGGTCATGCTTCAAAGTGAAGGAACCTGCCATGAAACGATTCGCCCTCGTTTTCTCCCTGCTCGTCACCGTCCTCGCCGCCACTCCCGCCCTCGCCACCTGGGAATTCGTCACCAGCGGCACCACCGTCGATCTCAACGACGTCCACAACTGGTACGGATCGCGCATCCTGGGAGACAACGGCACCCTCCTCCTCAGCACCGACAACGGCGTCTCCTGGGTCGACGATTCGCCCGGCACCAGCGCCGACCTGCACAAGGCCCACATGCCGTCGAGCAGCAACTTCTGGCTGTCCGGATCGGGCGGCACCGTGCTCGTGAGCACCGACCAGGGCACGTCCTGGGATCCCCGCGGTCCCGGCGATCCCACCGCCAACCTGCGGGCCATCTTCTCGCGCAGCAGCGGTCTCGCCTTCGCTGCCGGCGATCAGGGCAAGGTCTTCTATAGCGGCAACGTGGGCCAGACCTGGCACAACCGGCACACCGGCGCGAGCAACGACCTCTACACCGGCATCTGCCCCACCATCGGCGGGCTGAACGCCATCGTCGCGGGGGAGGGCGGCGCCATGTACCGCACCACCGACGCCGGCGTCAACTGGACGACCGTGGCCACCGGCACCTCCCGTGGAATCCACGACATGATCGGCGGTCCCGGCAACTCGATCATCGCCGTGGGCGAGGGCGGCCTCATCCTACGGTCAGAAGATTTCGGCGTGACCTGGACCCGGATCGCGTCCACCGTCACCGCCGACCTCTACGGCGCATCCACCAGCGGAGCCAGCTCCTTCTACGTCGTGGCTTGCGGCGCGGGGGGCACCTTGATCAAGAGCACCGACGGCGGCCTCACCTGGGGTCGGCTGGTGAGTCCCACGGATGCCGATCTGTTCGATGTGTATGGCTACAACAACAACATCTGGGTGGCCTGCGGCGCCGGCGGGACGATCATCCGCACCATCGATGGCGGCGGTAATGTCGTGGCGGTCGATGATCTGCCGACCGTCGCCGCGGCCGCGGAGCTGGCACCGGCGTATCCCAACCCGTTCAACCCGCTGACGAACCTGCGCTTCCGGCTCGAAGCGGCGGGCACGGTCCGCCTGGACGTGTATGCCCTGGACGGTCGACTGGTACGATCGCTGGTCCATGGCCAGCAGAGCGCCGGCTGGCACGTGGTCCAGTGGGATGGACGCGACGGTGCGGGGTCGGTCATGGCCAGCGGCGTCTATCTGGCCCGGCTCTCGGCGAGTGGCCAGGTCGTGGGAAGACGCATGCAACTGGTGAAGTAGGGTACCCGGACCATTGCCGTCACCGGCGAATCCAGGGTAGGATCACGGTTCCTGCATGAGCAATCCGTCTTCGGGTCGCGAGGGGGACATCATGATCCGAGCTCTCACCGCCGTCACCGTGATCCTGGGCATCGTGTCCACCATCGCGCTCATCGTCATGTTCGGCGCTCTGCACGACATCAGCGTCGATTACGCCAGCGCCGAGACCTGGACCCGCGAGGGCAAGACCGTGCCCGACTGGGTGCCAGAGTGGACAGCCTGTGAACTGGAGTGGAATGCCATCGAGGTCGGCTGGTGGCTTTTGGCCGCCTTCCATGTCGCGTTCTTCGCGTTCCTGATCGTACGCCATCGCGCCGGGCGGCGGCTCGAGGGGCTGGAGTGACCATGCCAGGTCGCGAGTGGTTCACCGACGAGCACTTCTGGCGCGACCTCTATCCGTTCATGTTTCGCGAGTCGCGCCTCGACGAGCCCGCCGAGCAGATCGACAACCTCCTGCAACTCGCCGACCCTCCCGGCGGCGACGTTCTCGACCTCTGCTGCGGGCCCGGCCGCTGGTCGGTGGCCCTCGCCGTCCGCGGTTACCGCGTCACCGGCGTGGACCGCTCCCCGTACCTGCTCGACCGCGCCCGCGAGCGGTCTGCCGAGTCGGGCCAGGACGTGGAACTGGTGGCCGGCGACATGCGCGAGTTCGTGCGTCCCGAGGCCTTCGATCTGGCCCTCAGCATGTTCACCTCGTTCGGCTACTTCGCCGACAAGGACGACGACGTCACGGTCCTGCGAAACCTCCACGAGAGCCTCCGGCCCGGCGGCGTCTGCGTCGTCGACGTCATGGGCAAGGAGCGGCTGGCCCGGATCTTCCAGCCCACCGCCGCCGAAGAGCTTCCCGACGGCACCGTCCTGGTCCAGCAACACGACATCGAGGACGACTGGACGCGCATTCGCAACCGCTGGTCCGTGCTGCGCGAGGGCAACGTGAGTACGTATACCTTCGTGCTCACCGTCTACTCGGGGCAGGAACTGCGCGATCTCATGACGCGCGCCGGATTCGCCGAGGTGGCGTTGTTCGGCGCCTACGACGGCGCCCCGTATGGCCTCGTGTCCGAACGGCTGGTGGCGGTGGCCCGCAAGGCCGGCTGATCGAGCAACCTCGCCACGGCCCGCCACGTATGGCATGATCGACCTTCGAGCGCCCCAACCCACGACACGAAAGGACGACCCCATGAAGTTGATTCCGCCCCGCGGCCGGACCGCCCTCGGGCTCGCGCTGCTCTGCCTGCTCGCCGTGCCGGTGGTGGCGCAGGACGCCGCCGACCCGTTCGAGCAGGCCAGGGAAGCGTTCATGGCCGCCGAGGGCTTCGACGCCCGCATGGCCATCCTCAAGGAGTTCCTGAGCGAGCACCCCAACCACGCCGAGGCGCCCGACGTGCTGCAGGCCGGTGCCGATCTCTACATCGAGGATCGCGACGACCGGCCCGCCGCCGTGGCCCTGGCCGAGCATCAGCTCACCGTGACCACCGATGCGGAGATCGTCGGCGCCGTCCGCGGCGTGCTGCTGGGTCTCTACGCCCACCCCGTCTACGCCTTCAAGCTCGAGACCCTGGTGACTGAGCACTACGACCCGGCCACCATGACCTATGGGCAGCACCTGAATGTGCTCGAGGCCGCCGCCGCCGCCGAGTCGTGGTCGCTGGTCGACGCGCAGTTCAAGGCCGCCATGCCCAAGGCCAACGCCGAGACCTTCGCTGCCGACTACCCCGATCGCGACTTCTCCGCAGAGGAGATCGAGGTCGCCGGCCGGAACCGCGAGGGCCTCATCGTGACATTCGCCGGCTGGTCCCAGGCCAACCAGGGCGATGCCGGCAAGGCGATCAAGATGTACAAGCAGGCGGACGAGATGCTGCGCAAGAGCTACCTCGGCGTGCCGACCAACGATCTCTACCGCTTCTGGGGCCAGACGTTGCTGATGCAGGGCAAGTCCGAGGAAGGCTTCGAGAAGTTGACCCTGGCTGCGCTCTACGGCGGCGACGACGAGGCCGACGCCATCGCCCGCAAGGGCTACGCCGAGTTCCGCCCGGGTGAGAGCTTCGACGACTTCGCCTGGACGGTGCGCACGAAGCACGCTCCGGAGATGACCGATTTCTCGGCGGGCAACTACCAGGGCACCGTCCAGAGTTTCCACGAACTCAAGGGCGAGAAGGCCACGCTGGTGGCCTTCTGGTTCCCCACCTGAGGCGGCTGCCTCGTGGAGTTGCCACGACTCGAGCCTCTGTACCAGAAGTACCGCGACCAGGGCTTCGCCGTCATCGCCATCGACGGCATGGCCGACACCGACCGCGCCACCAAGTTCATCGCCGAGAAGGGCCTCACCTACCCCTGCCTGGAGAACGGCGAGGGTGAGGGTGACGTCGTCGGCGGGACGTTCGGCGTGGGGAGCTACCCCACCTCGTACCTCGTCGACGGCCAGGGCCGCGTGCTCTTCGTGCACGTCGGCTTCAGCGAGGGCGACGAGAAGCACCTCGAGGAGGAGATCCAGAAGGTGCTGGCGCTCTGATATCGCGGGGGTCGTTCGACGGCGCCGCGCCGGGAACCTGACGGGTGAATGCGAGTTCACGTCAGGGCCGCCCGACGCGGCGCCGTTGCGAACCCACCCCTGGTTCGGAGCCACCATGGTGAAGTGTCGTCCCTGGATCCTCCTCCTGTTACCCCTCCTCGTTCTTCACCTCACCGGCTGTACCACGGCGCGGGAACTGTCGCTGCCCGGCGCCACGGACGATCCGGCGCACGCGTCCGTGAAGGTGGGCAAACGGGTGACGGTCCACCTGGTGGACGGTGAGAAGATCACCGGCGATGTCCTCGCCGTGACTCCGGACGGCCTGACGCTCGGCAAGGCGGGCAATTACGGCTGGCAGGAAACCCCCGTCGCGGCCGAGCGGATCGACCGGATCGAGATCCACGAGGTCACCGACTTTGCCAGAGCCATGCTGGTGGTGACGGGCGTGGCAATCGTCGTAACCCTAATCGTGGGAGCGATGTACGCCTCGGCGCTTTCAGGGATGGGGACCACCTGAATGGATGGTATTCGTGTTCAGTTCTTACAGATGTTGACCGATAATACTAAAGACACCACTAGTTGATATGCCGGCGTACCGCCGCCGGCACCACCTCGCCAGACCAACCACCGGAAGCCGTTCACCGTGGCGCGACCCGAACCGGACAACCAGCGATCCGCGAATCTGGAGCGGCGATTCCGTCGCTGGACCCGGGATCAGGACCGCCGTCTGCTGATCTTCCTGGTCATCGTGGTCGCGGTGGCCGCGACGGTCTTCGCTCTCCTCGACGTGGTCTTCTACGCCGACGGCATGCAGAATGGCCAGGTCCTGCTCTGCCGCATGGGCGTGCTCGTCACTTCCCTCGCGGCCATCCTGGTGCTCCGTCGCGAGCGCAGCGTGCGGGTCTTCGACTGGTACGTCACCTGCTGGCTGATCTCGGTCCTGGCCATGCAGGTCGGGGTGGCCATGCTCCGGCCGGTCGGCTGGAGTCCGGTGCAGATCATCAACATGCTGCTCGTGCTGGGGGCCTACTCGCTGCTTCCGGTGCCGACCCGTTTCATCGCGGTTCCCGTGCTCGCGTTCTCGGCCGCGAACCTGGTGATCCTGGCCGTGCCGGCGGGCGCGGCGCCCGGACGCATCCAGTTCGCGACCATGGCGGCCTACGCCGTGGCCAACGTGCTCGGTCTGCTCATGTCGCGGCGTCTCCAGAATCTGCGGCGGCGGCAGTTCCGCGTCCTCCAGCGCGAGCGCGACGCGCGGCGCCGCCTGCGTGCGGCCCTCGACGAGGTCAAGGTCCTGCGCGGCATCGTCCCGATCTGCTCGTTCTGCAAGAAGGTGCGCAACGACGACGGCGACTACGAGTCCGTCGAGGCCTACCTCTCCAGAAACTCCGAGGCCGACTTCTCCCACACCCTCTGTCCCGACTGTTTTCGGGAGCAGTATCCTGAGGAGGCTCGGGTGAGTTCTCCCTAGGGGTGGTTGCTTGGTAATGGGAACGGGGCCGTCACGCCGTCGCAAGGGAAGACGCTGCGCTG
>PIVY01000383.1 GCA_003353795.1 bacterium | reverse complement strand
GATATACACCTGTCCGGTCGATGGCCTTAGCAAACCGCCGATAACGCCCAGAAGCGTGGACTTGCCCGCTGCCGAATGGCCCATCACCATGACGAACTGCCCCGGGTCGATCTCAACGTTCACGTCGTCCAGCGCTGCGGTCAACCCCCGCGGACCTTGATACGCCTTGGCCAGATTGTATGCGCGGACAATCATGCGGTCCTTCCTCTTCGGATAGCCTCGTACGGTTCCATTCTGAGCACGCCGAGCGCCGGAAGAATGGACGCAACGACCGAACTGGCGGCGACAATCATGCTGAATCCGATCACGAAAGACGCCACTGCAGGCGCCGCGGGCAGGACGTCCATCGTGCCCAGTGAATCCGCCAGCGCCTCTCGAAACAGGGCCACGGCGCCAGTAGCAACCATCGAGCCGAATGTCGCTGCGATCAGCGCTACGGTCATGGTCTCTCGGGCGAGCATGCCCAAAACGAATCGGCGTGTGGCGCCTTTGGCCATCATAAGTCCGATCTCGCCCTGACGTTCCTTGACGGCCTGGGAGAACATCACTCCGCTAAGCACAAGAGCCATGACCCACAGGGCGGTAATGACGCAGACCAGCACCAGCGTCACCCCGCCGAGGTGCTTGCGTGCGATGCCGGTCACCGTCGACGACAGGACCGCCTGAACGGACGGGTGGTCCTGCTCGATCTGCTCGGCCAGATCTATCACGTCCGTGCCCGGGTCGGCTTTTATAAAGACAGCCGACGACGCGCCGTCAGCGATCCTCAACCGCATGTCCGCCTTGGCGCCGGAGTCGGCCACCATCCGCCGCAACGCCTTGTCGGGCAGATAGACCGTCCAGTCCATTCCCATGCCCGTGGGCGCCAGGACGCCTATTACGGTGAACTCCGTGCCGTAGAACCGGGCAGTGTCACCGACACGCAGCGTGATCCGGTCGCCGACGACCATCCAGTTTTCCTGGTCGGGTCGGTGTTCCAGGTCGCCAGCGCTCAGCCAGGGCGTAATCGTGAAGTCCGTCTGCGGATCGAAGCCCACCAGGAAGAACTTCCCCGCGCAGCAACTGGCGTTAGTGAGCGTCTCCAGATATGTCTGCGGCGATGCCGCTCGGACGCGCCGTCCGGAGGCGACCTTTCCAATCGTGGCCGGGTCCAGGTAGAACGCCGCCGGTCTGCCGGTGACGAGGGCCTCGTTGAAGTCCCTGGCGACATTTTCGCCAGCGGGAATGACCATCAGGTCTGCGCCGAGTCGGTCCACCGTCTGGCGGACGCTGCGATTGGCGCCGCTGATGAGAATCGCAGAACCGG
>PIVY01000382.1 GCA_003353795.1 bacterium | reverse complement strand
AAGTGTTGAAGATCCCGAGAGCGTCGCCCTTGTCGGCCGGGAGGTATCCGCCATTCACGAGTTCGAGACTTCCGCGGTCGTCCTCCGGCGGGGGGACTCATGATAATGAGGCTGCGCCGGCTGGATATCTTCTGCTTCGCCCTGGCATTCCTCGCGCCCTCGATCGTTCAGGGGAAGGCGCCGGCGGCCCCCGCGTCTCCCGAGAGCGCCCTGGTATCGTCGTTCCTGGATCGTCATCGCGTCGACGGTGTGGTTGTCATCCAGCAATGGACCTGCCTGGACGTGCACTATCGCGAGAGTGACGAGGGGCTCAGCGGTCGGCTGGTGGGCGTGGTCGAGACGTGCATCCAGACCCGCGCCGGTTGCGATGAAGCCGGCGTCGTGTCCACGCAGGACGATCCGCGCATCCGGCTCGACGACGTCGAGGTCGAGGTCCGTCGCGGCGACGACGTCCAGCGGTACCGGCGCAAGGACCTTCGCTGGATCGAAATGACCAGCCGCGGCGACGGAGTGATCACGCTCGACGGCACCATCGCCCAGGCTCGGATTCCGGGGCTTCAGGTCGGTGACCGGGTGCGTGTGCGGCACGAGTACGAATTGAAGGGGATCTCGGGACTGATGCCCCACCAGCTGGGATTCTCCGGACTCCCCTGTCTCCAGGCCGTATACGAGATCCGGGTCCCCGTGTACTACATGCTGGTCTGGGCCGCGCAGGGACCCGCCGCGAGCCGGCAACGGCTGACCCACGCGGAACGGCCGGACGATGGCCGGGTCGTCCACACCTGGCGCCTGGATGCCGACGCGGACGGATCGTTGCCGACCTGCCGGGACCGGTACCCCAGCGTCGGAATCAAGCCTCACGTACGGGAAGCGGGCCGCGACCAGAGGGATGCGACCTGGTGCGGCGACGACTGGCCGCGGACCGGCGGAGCCTACCTCGGGGAGATCCAGCATCTCTTCGAGCCGGATGAGGCGATCAAGCAACACGTGGAGAACGTCATCGCCGGTGTGACCGACCGGCGGGAAATGATCGACCGCATCTATGCCAGCGTCCAGCAACGCTGCCGCTATCTCGGCCTGTTCGAGGGCGCCGGCGGTCTCATTCCGGTGCCGGCGGCGGAGGTCTACGAACTGGGCTTCGGCGACTGCAAGGGACTCGGCACGCTGCTGATCTCGATGCTGCGCGCCGCCGGGATCGAGGCTCATCCGGTGCTGGTGCTCGCCTCGTCCACGGAGCGGCTCGCCGCCGACATTCCCAACCTGGCTCAGTTCAACCATTACATCGTCTGTGCCGACGATGGCGGTGA
>PIVY01000073.1 GCA_003353795.1 bacterium | reverse complement strand
GTGTCCTGCGGAATGGACAAGACCATGGTCGTGACGATCAACCGGCCATTCCCGCATCCGCTCTACAAGCGGATCATCACCCGCTCGGCGAAGCTGGTGGCCCACGACGAGGACAACCAGTGCGGCGTCGGCGACGTGGTGAGGCTCATGAGCACTCGTCCCCTCTCCAAGACCAAGCGCTGGCGGGTCTCGGAGATCCTCGAGAAGGCCAAGTAGGCCGGAGGCAGGAGCAATGATCCAGGAATACACGCGAGTCACGATTGCGGACAACTCCGGCGCCAAGACGGCCCAGTGCATCCGCGTCCTGGGCGGCACCCGTCGACGGTACGCCCGCGTCGGTGACGTCATCGTCGCTTCGGTGAAGTCGGCCATCCCCAACGGCAACGTGAAAAAGGGGCAGGTCGTCAAGTGCGTCATCGTGCGCACGCGCAAGGAGATCGGCCGCAAGGACGGCAGCTACATCCGGTTCTCGGAGAATGCCGCCGTCATCCTCAACGAAGAGGGCAAGGAGCCGGTCGGCACGCGTATCTTCGGGCCTGTGGCCAGAGAGCTGCGCGAGAAGAAGTTCATGAAGATCGTCAGCCTGGCCCCGGAGGTACTGTGATGCGAATCAAGAAGGGCGACCTCGTCCGCGTCGTGTCCGGTAACGACAAGGGCAAGGAGGGCAAGATCCTCAAGGTCTTCCCGAAGGCCGACCGGGTCATCATAGAGAAGATCAACCTGATCAAGCGGCACCAGCGCGCGAGTCAGAACAATCCCCAGGGCGGGATTGTCGAGAAGGAAGCGCCCGTTCATGCGTCCAACGTGATGCTGGTGTGCCCGAGCAAGAAGACGCCGACCCGTATCGGCAAGGAAACCCTGTCCGACGGCAGCCGCGCTCGCGTGAGCAAGAAGAGCGGCGAGATGCTGAACGACTAGTTCGCAGGACGAGAAGGCAACATACGTCTAGAAGGCGAATCGTCTAGAAGGCAATAGGCCAGAAAGACGGAGGAAGATCCGATGAGTGAGAAGACCAAGCCCCGGCTCCGCGACAGTTACGAGAATGAAGCGCGGCCGGCCTTGCTCGAGAAGTTCGGCTACGGGAGTGCCATGCAGATCCCGAAGCCGGTGAAGGTGGTCCTGAACGTGGGCCTCGGCCGCGCGATCCAGAATCCCAAGATGCTGGAAAGCGCCATCGAGGAACTCGAGGCCATCTCCGGTCAGAAGGCTGTGCCCACCAAGGCTCGGAAGTCGATCTCGAACTTCAAGCTGCGCGAGGGCATGACCATCGGCGCGCGTGTGACGCTGCGCCACGACCGGATGTGGGAGTTCCTGGACCGCTTCATCAACGTGACGTTGCCGCGTATCCGCGATTTTCGCGGTGTGCCGGTGCGCTTGAGCGGCCACGGCGACTACACGCTTGGGCTCAAGGACCAGCTGATTTTCCCCGAGATCGACTACGACAAGGTAGACGAGCCCCGGGGCATGAATGTGACCATCGTGACCACTGCCAAGACGGACGAAGAGGGCCGGGAACTCTTGAGCCAGCTCGGCATGCCGTTCCGGCACTCTTAAGGAGGAAATGCATTGGCGCGCAAGTCGCTGATCGCCAAGGCCAACAGGCCGCCCAAGTTCAAGGTTCGGGCATATAGCCGCTGCCGCCGTTGCGGCCGCTCCCGAGCTTACATGCGGCGCTTCGGGATCTGCCGCATCTGTTTCCGGGAACTGTCCCTTGAGGGCATGATCCCCGGTATCAAGAAGGCCAGCTGGTAGCGTACGAGGAGTCGAAGAGCAATGAGCATGACCGATCCCATCGCGGATATGCTGACCCGGATCCGTAATGGTATCCAGGCAGGCCAGCGCAAGGTAGACGTTCCGGCGTCCACCACGAAGCTCGCCATCGCCGGGGTGCTGCAGGAGCAGGGCTATATCCAGAAGATCGACAAGATCGATGAGAACTCGCAGGGTACGCTGCGGCTGTACCTGAAGTACTACAACCGTGACGGCCAGCGCACCGGCGTTATCGAAGGCATCCGGCGCATCAGTCGTCCGGGCCGTCGAATCTTCGCCGGCAAGGACCGCATTCCCAAGGTGTGCGGCGGCTATGGCATCTCCATTCTGAGCACGAACGAGGGCATTCTCACCGGTCACCAGTGTCGCATGCGCGGCGTTGGCGGCGAGGTGCTCTGCGAAGTCTGGTAAGCCGTCTAGCCGCGGAGGAAGACACATGTCTCGCATCGGTAAGTATCCCATCCCTATCCCCAGCGGCGTCACTGTCGCCGTTGCCGGGAACGAGTCCGTGGTCAAGGGTCCCAAGGGCGAGCTCAAGCAGCACGTCCCCGACGGACTCACTTACGAGCTGTCCGACGGGCAGTTGGTGATCACGCGTCCGGACGAGTCGAAGACCATGCGGTCACGGCACGGCCTGGTGCGCCAGTTGATCGCCAACCAGGTCGCGGGAGTGACTGAGGGCTGGAAAAAGGTCCTCCAGATCGAGGGCGTGGGTTACCGCGCCGCGGTCAAGGGTAAGGTGCTCGACCTGCAACTGCAGTTCTCGCACCCCCTGGAGTACCCGATTCCCGTCGGCGTCACCATCGAGTGCCCCGAGCCCACCAAGATCGTGGTCTCCGGCACCGACAAGCAGCTGGTCGGTCAGGTCGCGGCCGAGATCCGCGCCTTCCGCAAGCCCGAGCCTTACAAGGGCAAGGGTATCCGCTACGAGGGTGAAGTTATTATTCGCAAGGCCGGCAAGGCTGCGGGCAAGTAAGCGAGCCGTACGGCAAGCGACGCCCTCTGGAGGTCGAAAGATGAGCGAGTTCACGAAGACGAGGCGCAGTGCCTGGCTCAAGCGCAAGAAGCGCGTGGGCAAGCGGTTGCATGGTACCGCGGACAAACCGCGGTTGACGGTCTTCCGGAGCCACCGGGGCATGTATGCCCAGCTGGTGAACGACGACGAGGGCAACACCATGCTCGCCAGCGACGTCAAGCGCGCCGGCGAGTGCGAGATTCCCGAGGGTGTCGACGGCAAGCGTGCTGCGGCATACCGCGTGGGGCGGGCCCTGGCCGAAGCGGCCAAGGCAAAGGGTGTGGCCCGGGTGGTCTTCGACCGCAACGGCTACCTGTATCACGGCCGCGTGGCCGCGCTGGCGCAGGGCGCCCGTGACGGCGGTCTCGAGTTCTAGAATGGCGCAGGCCCGGAACGTCCGGGTGCACGCAAACAGGAGCAGGAATTCGATGGCGGAGATGAACAATAACAATCGTCCCGGTGGACCTGGTGGACCTGGTGGACCTGGTGGACCCGGTGGACCTGGTGGTCCTGGTGGTCCTGGTGGTCCCGGTGGATCTGGAGGTCGCGGTCCTGGTGGTCCTGGCGGTCCTGGTGGTCGCGGTCCTGGTGGACCCGGCGGCAGAGGCCCCGGTGGCCCCGGTGGCAGAGGTCCTGGTGGCCCGGGTGGCCGTGGTCCTGGTGGGCCCGGTGGCCGTGGTCCTGGTGGCCCTGGCGGCAGAGGTCCGGGTGGCCCCGGTGGCCGTGGTCCTGGTGGGCCCGGCGGCCGCGGTCCCGGCGGTCCCGGCGGCCGTGATGGACGGCGTGGCCCCGGCGGCGGTCGTGATCGCGATCAGAGCGATTTGCTCGAGAACGTGATCAACATCAACCGTGTGGCCAAGGTCGTGAAGGGCGGTCGGCGCTTCAGTTTCAGCGCCATCGTGACCGTCGGTGACGGCAAGGGTCGCGTTGGCGTGTCCATGGGCAAGGCCAACGAGATCAGCGACGCCATCCGCAAGGGTGGCGAGGCAGCCCGCACCGCCATGACCAAGGTGCCCATGCTGAAAGACACCATCCCTTACGAGGTGATCGGTCGATTCGGCGCCAGCCGCGTCCTCTTGAAGCCCGCAACCCCCGGTACCGGCGTCATCGCCGCCGGCGGCGTGCGCGCCATCGTCGAGGCGGCCGGTATTCGCAACATCCTGACCAAGCAGCTGGGTTCGCGGAACCCCAACAACGTGGTCAAGGCCACCATGGACGGGTTGCGTCAGCTGCGGACCGTCGAGGATTTCGCCGCCAAGCGCGGGCTGACCGTGCCGCAGGTGCTGGGCTTCAGCCACGCCACGGAGAAGCGGGATCCCAAGGCCGTCGCCGCCGCCAAGGCTGCTGCTGCCGAGGCTGCTGCTGCTCCGGTTACCGAGACAGCTCCGGCTGCCGAGACCGCACCCGTCGAGGCCGCCCCCGACAACAAGGAGGCCGGCAGCGATGAGTAAGCTGAAGGTCACTCAGATCAAGAGCACCATCGGGCGGCCCCAGCCGCACCGTCGGGTCATCGAGGCCCTCGGCCTGCGCCGGCATCAGATGTCGGTGGTTCATAACGACTCGCCTGCCATTCGTGGCATGTTGCACAAGGTGCGGCACCTGGTGCGGGTCGAAGAGGTAACGTAGCATGTTGAAGCTCAACGATATCCAGGCGCCCGCAGGCGCCAACCGTGAGAAGAAGCGGCGTGGTCGGGGGCCGGCCTCCGGCCAGGGCAAGACCGGTGGTCGCGGCCACAAGGGCCAGAAGGCCCGGTCCGGCGGCGGCGTGCCTCCCTGGTTCGAGGGTGGTCAGATGCCCCTGAACCGGCGACTGCCCAAGCGCGGCTTCACCAACATTTTCAAGAAGCACTTCCAGCTCGTGAATCTCGACCAGATCGAGGATCGCTTCGAGGCGGGGCAGACCGTCAACGGCGAGACCCTGGCCGAGATCGGGCTGGTGAAGTACGCGGCGCGGCCGATCAAGCTGCTCGGCCGTGGCGAACTCAGCAAGCAGTTGACCATCGAGGTGGATCGGGCCAGCCAGACCGCCGTGAAGGCCGTGGAGGCCGCCGGCGGCAGTGTGACCGTCAAAGTTTAGTAGTCCCGAAAGCTCGGTCAGTCCCAGAAACATGGGCGCGAACCACCAGAAAAGGAAGCAGCCTTGAATATCGCTGGCAGCTACCAATCGATGTTCAAGATCCCCGAACTGAAGCGGCGGATCCTGTTCACGGCCTTCATCCTCGTCGTCTACCGGCTGGGAAGTCACATTCCTGTGCCCGGCATCGACCGTGGCGCTATGGCGGCCTTCTTCGCAAACCTCGAGGGCACGTTCGCCGGTCTCTACGACATGTTCTCCGGCGGCAACCTCTCGAATGCCACGATCTTCGCCCTTGGCATCATGCCTTACATCAGCGCCTCCATCATCATTCAGCTTCTGCAGGCAGTCGTGCCGTACTTCGAGAAGCTAGCCAAGGAAGGCGAAGAGGGGCGCAAGAAGATCACCCAGATGACCCGTTACGGAACGGTCGCACTCGCGCTGGTCCAGAGCTTCGGCATGAGTTTCGCCGTGGCCGGGCTCGGCGTCGTGGCCAATCCCGGAGTCGCATTCCAGTTGATGTTCGTGCTGACCTTGACCACCGGTACCATGTTCGTGATGTGGCTCGGCGAGCAGATCACCGAGCGAGGCATCGGCAACGGTATTTCGCTGATCATCTTCATCGGCATCGTCGCGCGATATCCGTCGGACATCCTGCGTACCATCACCCAGTTGCAGCAGGGAAGCCTGCACTGGCTGAAGCTGGGCCTGATCCTGGCCTTCATGCTGGTGGTCATCGCGGGCATCATCGCGATCACGCAGGGCCAGCGGAAGATCCCCGTGCAGTACGCCAAGAAGATCGTCGGCCGCAAGGTCTACGGCGGCGCCAGCACGCACATTCCGTTGCGCGTGAACACTGCCGGCGTGATCCCGATCATCTTCGCGCAGTCGATCATCATGTTCCCGGCGACGCTGGGTAACTTCTTCCCCAATAACGAGTTCTGGATGGCCTTGAGCCGGTACTTCACGCCGCCGAATCCGGTATACGTCGTGATCTACTCGGCCATGATCATCCTGTTCGCCTACTTCTACACCGCGGTGATCCTGAATCCGCGGGACGTGGCGGACAATCTCAAGAAGCAGAGCGGCTTCATTCCGGGTGTCCGGCCCGGCAACAAGACCGCCGAGTACATCGACCGGGTGCTGACCCGCGTGACGCTGCCGGGAGCCGTGTTCCTGGCCTCCATCGCGGTCCTGCCCGACCTGATGATCAGCTGGTTCAACGTGCCGTTCTACTTCGGAGGCACTGGTCTGCTGATCGTCGTGGGCGTGGCGCTGGACACCCTGCAGCAGATCGAATCGCATCTGGTGATGCGGCACTACGACGGATTCATGGCCAAGGGTCGACTGAGGGCACGGAGGACCTAGCGTGCTGAATGTCGTCCTCATCGGCCCGCCTGGGGTCGGCAAGGGAACCCAGGCGGTGATGCTGGCCGAAAAGTTGGAAATGTTGCACATCTCCACCGGCGACATGCTGAGGGCTGCCATCCGGAGCGGATCGGAACTCGGCAAGAAGGTGGAGGCGGTGCTGGCGGCCGGAGAGTTGGTCTCGGACGACCTGATGGTCAATCTGATCCGGGAGCGGCTGGAGAGCGAAGAGGCCCGAGCCGGGTGGTTGCTGGACGGCTTCCCCCGCACCGTGGCCCAGGCCGAGGCGCTGCAGGAATTGCTGGACGAGATCGATCAGACGATCCATGCGGTGGTGGAGATGACGATTCCGGACGAGGTCATCCTCGAACGGTTGACCGGCCGCCTGACCTGCCGGTCCTGCGGCGCCACCACCCACGTTTCCCGGGTGCCCGACGGGCTGGAATCAGCCTGTCCGGTCTGCCGGGAGAAGACACTGTTCATTCGCGACGACGATCGCGAGGAGACGATCCGGACGAGGCTGGAGGTCTACCGCCACAGCACCGATCCGGTCGTCCAGGTCCTGGGACGCCACTATCCCCTGCGGAAGGTGTCGGGCCACGGCACCCCCGAGGAAGTCGGTACGAGGCTGCGTGATGTCCTGGGCTAAGTTGAAGATCCGGCGCAAGTCGGCCGAGCAGATTGACAAGATGGCGGCCAGTGGCCAGATTCTGGCCTCCGTCTTCATGGAAGTTCGAGGCATGGTCGAACCGGGAATCACAACCGGCGAGATCGACAGCCGCCTCGAGACCATGATTCGCGATGCGGGCTGTACTCCGTCGTTCAAGGGGTACCACGGCTTTCCGGCTTCGGCCTGCATCTCGGTGAACGAAGAGGTCGTCCACGGTATTCCGGGAGACCGGACGCTGGAAGAGGGCGACATCGTCGGGATCGATATTGGATTGATCAAGGATGGCTGGCACGCCGACAGCGCCGAGACCCTGCCCGTGGGCGAGGTCACCGGCGAGGCGGCGCGGCTGCTCGAGGTGACCGAGGAATCGCTCTGGCGAGCCATCGGCGCCATCGCGCCCGGCCGGCGGCTCTCGGTGATCGGTACGGCGGTCGAAACCCTGGCTCGCGAGGAAGATTTCTCCGTGGTGGAGACTCTCGTGGGACACGGCATCGGCCAGCAGATGCACGAGGACCCCCAGGTCCCGAACTATCGCTGCTTCAGCATGCCCGACCCGGTCATGGACGAAGGCCTGGTCATCGCGATCGAACCGATGATCAACGTGGGCACGAAGCGGGTGGTGACCCTGGCGGACGGTTGGACGGTCGTGACCGCCGACCGAAAACTGTCGGCGCACTACGAGCATACGGTGGCCGTGACGGCAGATGGGGCGAGTGTCCTTACGGAACGGCCTCGCCGATCGGTACGAGAAGCGCAGTAGAACTGGAGCGCACAAGAATGGCGAAGGAAGAGGGAATCAGTGTCGAAGGGATCGTGATCGAGGCGCTGCCCAACGCCATGTTCCGGGTGGAACTCGAGAACGGTCACGTCGTGCTCGCCCATGTCTCGGGCAAGATGCGGATGCATTTCATCCGTATCCTTCCCGGCGACAAGGTAACTGTGGAGTTGTCGCCTTACGACCTGACTCGTGGGCGCATCACCTACCGTTACAAGTAGGGAGCCTGCGCGCAGTCATTGGGTGATTGTCAGGTCGATTCGTGAAGGTGGAAGCATCATGAAGGTTCGTAGTTCCGTGAAGAAGATTTGCTCCAAGTGCAAGATCATCCGCCGCAAGAACGTGGTGCGAGTGATCTGCATTACCCGCCGCCATAACCAGCGGCAAGGTTAGCCGGGCAAAGGCTGGGGTAAGAAGGACCGGCCAGGCGGGCGACGGCGCAACAGCCCGTCCGGAACTGTCCAGTGGAAGACGAAAGGAGCCAGGTAGTGGCACGCATCGCCGGCGTCGACATCCCGAACGAGAAGCGGATCTCGACGTCCCTGACCTACATCTTCGGAATCGGCCCTCATCGGGCCGCCGAGATCTGCAAGAAGGCAGATATCGATCCCGAGATGAAGACCAGGGACATCAGCGAGGACCAGACTCGCCGCATCATCGGGATCATCGACAAGGATTACCAGGTGGAGGGTTCCCTCCGCACGGAGCTTTCGATGAACATCCAGCGGTTGATGGACATCGGGTGCTATCGCGGCCTGCGGCATCGTCGCAAGCTGCCTTGCCGGGGTCAGAACACCAAGAACAATGCGCGTACCCGCAAGGGTCCGCTGTCCCGCCCCGGCGGCATGAAGAAGAGCTAGGAGGTTCTCAGTGGCGACGGTCAAGGACAAACGGGCCAAGGTCCGCAAGACCAAGAAGCGGAAGTACGACTCGGTGGGCGTCGCGCACATCAAGTCGAGCTTCAACAACACCCTGATCACCATGACCGACCTGCAGGGCAACGTGATCACGTGGTCCTCGGGTGGCCATCAGGGCCGTTACAAGGGCAGTCGCAAGTCGACCGCCTTCGCCGCCCAGCTGGCGGCGCGGTTCTGTGCCCAGGAAGTCATTCAGGGTGGAATGAAGAAGGTGGAGTGCTGGATCAAGGGCCCGGGCTCCGGTCGTGAGGCCGCTGTCCGTAGCCTCAAGGCCGAAGGCCTCGAGGTCATCCGGATCAAGGACTGCACTTCGATTCCGCACAACGGCTGCCGCCCGACCAAGCGGCGTCGAATGTAACTCGGGTTTTCATACCTGGCGCCGCGGCGAGGACCGTGAGGCGCCATGGAGGTCTCATTTCATGGCAAGGTACACTGGTGCAAAGTGCAAACTTTGTCGCCGCGAGGGGATGAAGCTGTTCCTCAAAGGCGAGCGCTGCTACGGCAGCAGCTGCGCCATGGAGCGCCGGCCGCACCCGCCGGGGCAGCATGGCCGACGCCGCGGGCGTAAACCCTCGGACTACAAGCTCCAGCTGCGTGAAAAGCAGAAGGTGCGCTCGATCTACGGCGTGCTGGAACGTCAGTTCCGCATCTACTACGCCGAGTCAGTTCGACGCAGTGGTCCGACGGGTGAGGTCCTCTTCAATCTACTCGAGAAGCGACTCGACAACGTCGTCTACCGCCTGGGTCTGGCTCCCTCGCGGGATGCGGCCCGGCAGCTCGTTCGCCACAAGCACGTGCTCGTGGAAGGCGCGGTCTGCGACATCCCCAGCGCTCAGATGCGTATGGGCCAGCAAGTGAGCATCCGGCCCAAGAGCCGGAACATCCCCGTGGTGGCCGAGGCCATCAAGAACACCGCCCGGCGCGAACGGCTTCCGTTCGTCGAGGTGGATGACCAGACCCTGACGGGCAAGCTGATCGCCGAGCCACAGCTCAGCGATCTGCCGATCCCGATCCAGGAGAACCTGATCGTGGAGCTCTACTCGAAGGTCTAGTCTGATCGCTGAGCGGAAGGGATGAATTGTATGCGCTGGGTCAACATGATGATGCCCGACGGAGTGACGGTCGTGCCGGAGACGCAGGCCGGAAACTTCGCCGAGCTGGAGATTGCGCCCCTCGAGGGCGGCTTCGGACATACGCTGGGTACCGCCCTGCGCCGGACGCTGCTGTCGAGTATTCACGGGCACGCCATCACCGCCGTCCAACTCGAGGGAGTGCAGCATGAGCTGTCGACGCTCCCCAACGTGCTGGAGGACGTGACGGATATCGTGCTCAACCTCAAGCAGGTGGTCTTCGCCTTGTCCGACGCGCCGTCCGGCTGGGCGACGATCGAGGCCACCGAACCTGGTCCGGTAACCGCGGGCATGATCGAGGGTCACCCCGATCTCGTGGTCTGCAACCCGGATATGGTGATCTGCAACCTGACGGAAGCCGGTGGCCTGTCGGCCAAGGTCTACGTGGACATGGGTCGCGGCTATGTCGACCGCGAGGAACACGAGATTCCGGACGAGGTGATCGGTGTCATCCGCATGGATGCCAACTTCTCGCCGGTCAAGAAGGTGGCCTACCGGGTGCAGGACACTCGCGTCGGTCAGCGGACGGACTACGACAAGTTGATCATCGACATCACCACCAATGGTGCGGTGAAGCCCGAAGACGCTGTCGCCTTCGCGGCCAAGCTGCTGAAGGACCATTTCCAGACCTTCATCAACTTCGACGAGGCGCCCATCGACGCCCAGGAGATCGAAGTCGACGAGGAGATGGAACGTCAGATCGAGCTGCTCGCGCGCAGCGTGGAGGAGCTGGAGCTGTCCGTTCGCTCGGCGAACTGCCTGAAGAGCGGCAACATCGGCACCATCTACGATCTGGTCACCAAGAGCGAGAGCGAGATGCTGAAGTTCCGGAACTTCGGCCGCAAGAGCCTCAACGAGATCGCGGAGATCCTGGAAGGCATGAGCCTCAACTTCGGCATGGCGTTCGAGGAAGAGGTTGCCGAAAAGGTCAAAACGCGGCTGTCCGACTGATCACGGGTCGCGGAATAAGGACGGAATACAATGCGTCACAATTACAGCGGTCGAAAGCTGAACCGCACGGCGCCGCACCGCAAGATGCTGAAGCGCAACCTGGTGACTGCTCTCTTCGAGCACGAGCGCATCGAGACCACGGTCATCAAGGCCAAGGAAGCTCGCTCGCTCGCCGAGAAGCTGATCACGTTCGCCAAGCGGGGTGACCTGCACGCTCGCCGTCAGGCCGCGCGCAAGCTCAACGATCCCGCGGTGCTGCAGAAGCTGTTCGAGGAGATCGGCCCTCGTTTTGCCGAACGCCCCGGCGGCTACACCCGCATCCTGCGCCTGAGCGGCAATCGCAAGGGCGACAACGCCGAGATGGCGATCCTGGAGCTGGTGGACAACACCGTGCGGCCCAAGTCGCTGGATACCAAGAAGCGGCAACGGGCGCGGCAGATCCTCAAGGCCGAGGAGAAGGCGGAGGCCAAGGCCGCCCTGGCCGAGGTCGCCGAGGAGATGGCTGCCGAGGAGACGGTCGACGAGACCGCCACCGAGGAGGTCGCCGAGGCCGATGCAGAGCCGACGGGTGACGAGGAGAAGAAGGAGGACTGATCCTCCGGACCTCTCTCGTAGCGCCTGGATCGATTCTGGATCGTGTTCATCACGAGGACCCCGACCTTCCGGTCGGGGTCCTCGTCGTGTTTCCGGGCCGGTCGCGAATGAAAACACATATGGTCAGGAATATTGAATCGGTGTATAACGGGATTCGGGCACAACGTGGCGTTGCTGCCTCACCTCGAATGGCGAGGTCACCGGTGAACCGAATCCGACAAGCGCTGGGTGATTCCAGCTTCAGTACGGTCGTCTTCCTTCTGGGCGCCACGATGCTCGGGTGGCCGGTCGTCTCGATCGCCGCAGGCCGCGGCGTCACCACCTTTTTCACCTATCTCTTCGCGGTCTGGGGCCTACTGGTCTTCTTGATGTTCGTGATGGCCTGCGCCACCAGCAACGACGATTCGCGTTAGTGCGAGGAGACCCGCGCCCATGTTCAGCCCGGCGACGGTCATCGTATTCATCCTGGCCTACATGGGGCTGCTGTTGCTGGTCGCCGTGGCCGTCGAACGCAAGATCGGCTTCGGCCGGCGCCTGATCCGCAACCCGGTGGTCTACGCCCTGTCACTGGCGGTCTACTGCACGTCGTGGACCTTCTACGGCTCGGTGGGCAAGGCCGCAACGTCGGGCATGCTGTTCATTACGATCTATCTGGGGGCGACGCTGGCCATCGTCCTGTGGTGGACCTTCTTGCGGCGCCTGGTTCGCATCAAGCACATCTTCCACATCAATAGCATCGCCGATTTCGTCTCGGCCCGGTACGGCAAGTCACAGGGACTGGCGGCCATGGTCACCGTGGGCGCCCTGGTAGGCACGGCCCCGTACATGGCGCTGCAGCTCAAGTCCGTGTTCACCACGTTTGCGATCATCAGCGGTTCTGACGCCTCTGCGGGTGTGGTCACCCAGACGCACGTGGAGTGGTTGGTGGTGATCGCCATGATCACCTTTACCGTGGTCTTCGGCGTGCGCCGGCTGGCGCCGGGCGAGCGGCACGAAGGCATGGTGGCCGCTCTGGCCGCCGAGTGCGTGGTCAAGCTGGTGGCCTTCCTGGCCGTTGGCGCCTTCGTCACGTATGGGATCTTCGACGGCTTCGGCGATATCTACCAGCGCCTCGAGGACAGTCCTCACCGGGGTCTGCTGGACATGGGCCCGCTCCTTTCGTCGGACTACATCCTGTGGGGCAACTACACCATCCTGGCGATGGCGGCCATCCAGTTCCTGCCGCGCCAGTTCCACGCCGCGGTGGTGGAGAACTCCGACGAGCGGCACATCCGGACCGCCCAGTGGCTCTTGCCGCTGTACCTGCTGCTGATCAACCTCTTCGTGTTGCCCGTGGCCGTGGCGGGTCTCCTCGAGGGGATGCCCGTGGAGACCGCCGACACCTACGTGCTGGCATTGCCCCTGGCGCACGACCAACCCTGGCTGGCCATGCTCACGTTCATCGGCGGATTCTCTGCGGCCACCGGCATGATCATGATCAGTTCCATGACCCTGGCCACCATGGTGAGCAACCATCTGGTACTGCCTCTGGCGGGTCGGGTGCGCGGTCTGGCCGTACTGCGGCGGCGGGTGCTGCCCATCCGCTGGTTCGCCGTGGCGCTGGTGCTCCTGCTCGGCTACCTGTTCGAGACCCGGATCGGCGATTCCTATATGCTGGTGAACATCGGCATGATCTCCTTCGCCGCCGCCCTGCAGTTCGCGCCCGTGATCCTGGGCGGCCTCTTCTGGCGGCGCGGCAACCGCACCGGCGCCAAGGCGGGCATGGTCACCGGCTTCGTCGTCTGGGGCTACTCGCTGCTGCTGCCCGCGCTGGCCCGCAGCGGATGGGTCTCGCAGGGACTGCTGGAGCAGGGACCATGGGACCTGGCCTGGCTGCGGCCGGAGGCGATCTTCGGCCTCACGGGCATCGACCCGTTGAGTCACGCGGTCTTCTGGTCGATGGCGCTGAACGTGGGACTCTACGTGGGCGTGTCGCTCCTGACGCGCCAGTCCGAGACCGAGCAGGCCATGGCCCAGGAGTTCGTGGGTATCCTCAATCCCGCCGAACCGCGGAGATCGCCCACACTGGAGGCGTTCATCGACCTCGCTGCCAAGCGGGTCGAAATGGTCGCTGTGCTGGACCAGTTCCTGGATTCCGGTCACGGCGCCGAAGTGGTGCGGACGAGCCTGGACGAGATGGGGATTCGCAACGGCGGTCGCATCACCGCGGCGCAACTGGCCACGCTGGTGGATTCGGCGGAGCGGTCCCTGGCCGGGGTGATCGGCGCGGCCGCGGCCCGGGCGGCCATGCGGCAGGGCGTGAGCTTCTCGCCGCGCGAGGCCCAGGAACTCTCCCAGGTGTACGCGCTGCTCCTCAGCAACATGCTCGACGACCCCCACGACCTGCGCGAGCGGGTCGACTATTATGCCGAGCGGCAGCGGCTCTTGGCGAGCCACGCCCGCGAACTGGAGGACAAGGTGCTGGCCCTGGATCGCGAGATCGAGGAGCGTGAGCGGGCGGAGAACGAACGCAATCTGCTCGAGACCCAGATGCTGCACACGCAGAAGCTCGAGAGCTTGGGAGTGCTGGCCGGCGGAATCGCCCACGACTTCAACAACCTGCTGGTGGCCATCCTGGGCAATACCGACCTTGCCCTGACCGCGACCCATCTCGATCCCGACACCCGGCGCTGCCTGGGCGAGATCGAGAAAGCCTCGCTCCGTGCGGCCGACCTCTGCAACCAGATGCTGGCCTACTCCGGCAAGGGCCACTTCGTCATCGAGCCGGTGGATCTGTCGGCCATCACCATGGAAATGGTGCGTATCTTCGAGGTCTCGGTCTCGAAGAAGGCGATGATGCGCTACGAGATCGAGCCGTCATTGCCGTTGATCGACGCCGATGCCACCCAGGTCCGGCAGGTGATCATGAACCTGATCACCAACGCGTCCGAGGCCCTGGGCGAGGGGGAGGGCTACATCACCGTGCGCACCGGGGTGGCCGACTGCGATCCGAACGACATGGCCGGCACCCTTGCCGGCGAACACTGCCAGTCCGGCCGGCATGCGTTCGTGGAGGTGTCCGATACCGGATGCGGCATGGATCACGAGACCCGGGCGCGTATCTTCGATCCCTTCTTCACCACCAAGTTCACCGGACGGGGACTGGGCATGGCGGCCGTGCTGGGCATCGTGCGCGGCCATCGCGGCGCCATCCGCATCCAGAGCGCGGAGGGGCGGGGGGCCACGTTCCGGGTGCTGTTTCCGGTTTCGCCCACCGCGGCACCGCCACAGGACGTCAAGCCGGTCGCGGCGGATATGACCGGGCGGGAGACCGGCGGCACGGTCCTCGTGGTGGATGATGACCACAACGTGCTGACGGTCTGCAGCCAGATGGTGCGCCAGGCCGGTTTCGACGTGTTGACCGCGAGCGACGGGCGCGAGGGCGTGGAGGTCTACCGCCGACGCCAGCGGGAGATCGTCTGCGTGATCCTCGACCTGACCATGCCGGTCATGGACGGTCGCGAGGCGGCGGCGGCGCTCCAGATCCTGAATCCGGACGTGCGGATCCTGCTCTCCAGCGGCTACAACGAGCAGGAAGTTTCGCGGCAGCTGGATGGCTGGCAGCCCGCCGGTTTCGTCCAGAAACCCTATCGCTCCCAGGATCTTCGGCAGAAGCTCGATGCGGCCATCTCTGCATCCGGTTGAACGAAATCCGACAGACCACCCGTCACTGGACTTTCCCGCGTTGCTGGGCGATCTTGACGGGACGATTCTGCACGGCTGAATCAAATTTCACGCCTCGCCATGACCAAGAAAGGACGCCATGACGGCACGGACGCTCTTTTCCGCCGGAATCACCGGCACCGGCATGTCCTTCCCCGAGAAGATCCTCTCCAATGCCGACCTCGAGAAGATGGTCGAGACCAACGATCAATGGATCGTCGAGCGCACCGGCATCAAGGAGCGACGCATCGTCGAGCCCGGCACTCCGGCATCGGTGCACGGCATCGAGGCCGCGAAGCAGGCCATGGCCATGGCTGGCGCTCAGCCCGAGGAAATCGACCTCATCGTGGTGCCCACGGTGACTCCGGACATGCTGTTCCCGAGCACCTGCTGCATCATCCAGGAAGCGCTGGGCTGCAAGAACGCCTGGGGCTACGACCTGATCGCCGCCTGCAGCGGCTTCGTGTTCGCCCTGCAGACGGCGCGAGCCCAGGTGGAATCGGGCGCGGTGAAGAAGGCCCTGGTCATCGGTACCGAGGTCATGTCGTCCATCGTCGACTACACCGATCGCAACACCTGCATCCTCTTCGGTGACGGCGCCGGCGCGGTGGTGGTCGAACGGCTGGAAGACGGCCGCGAGGGCATCATCGACACCATCAACCACATTGACGGTGTGGGCGGGAAGTTCCTCTACCAGAAGGCGGGCGGCAGTCTCCATCCGGCCACTCACGAGACCATCGACGCCAAGATGCACTTCATCCACCAGGAAGGCCGCGAGGTCTACAAGTACGCCGTCAAGGGCATGGCAGGGGTGACCCAGGAAGTCCTGGAGAAGAACGGCGTCGCGGGCAGCGACGTGAAACTCTTCGTGGCGCACCAGGCCAACCTGCGCATCATCGAGCACGTGGCCCGCAAGGTGGGCCTCTCGGAGGAGCAGGTGGCGCTCACCATCCATCGCTTCGGCAACACCACCAGTGCCACCATCCCCTCCGCTCTGCATATTTATCACGAGCAGGGCATGCTCGAGCCCGGCGACCTGGTGGTGCTCTGCGCCTTCGGGGCCGGATTTACCTGGGGAGCCACCCTCCTGCGCTGGACGGTGGGAGCCTGATCGCGAGATCCCGCGACCGGGGGACGCCATGATCGAGGTCCGCAAGCTGACCCGGCGGTACGGTGACGTCCTCGCCCTCGACGACGTGAGTTTCCACGTCGCCCGGGGCGAGGTCGCCGGCTTTCTGGGACCCAACGGGGCCGGCAAGTCCACCTGCATGAAGATCCTCACCGGTAGCCTGGCGCCGAACCGCGGCGAGATCCGGCTCGGCGGCATCGACGTGCTGGCCGACCCGCTGGCCGCCCGTCGCCTGGTGGGCTTCATGCCCGAGAACGTGCCCCTCTACCGCGAGGACACGGTCCGCCGCTTTCTTGAGTTCGTGGCCGACCTCAAGCACGTGCCCCGTGGCGACCGGTCCGCCCACGTCGAATCGATCATGGACCGCTGCGGCCTGACCACCATGGCCGACCGCCCCGTGGGCCACCTCTCCAAGGGCTTCCGCCAGCGCGCCGGCCTGGCCCAGGCTCTGGTGGGCGATCCGCCCGTGCTGATTCTCGACGAGCCCTCGAGCGGCCTCGACCCCCACCAGATCGTGGGCATCCGCGAGCTGATCCGCAGTTTCCAGGGTGAGAAGACGGTCCTCCTCTCGAGCCACATCCTGGCCGAGGTGGGGCAGGTCTGCGAGCGCGTCTTGATCCTCGATGAAGGCCGACTGGTCTGTGAGGAGAGTGCCGAGAATCTCGCCGGCGACGAGGACGGCGCCGTGGTGCTGCTCAGCTGGGACGGCAATCGCGAACAGGTCCACCAGGCTCTGAACGAGGTGGTCGGCCAGGACGCCGTGCGGCTCACCGATGACGGCGCCGAGATCTCCATCGCCGGCAGTCCCGTGGAGATCAAACCGAAACTGGTGGAGTCGGTGCTGCGCGCCGGCGGTCGTCTCCAGAAGCTGGAGGACCGCGGCCCAACCCTGGAGGACCTGTTCCTGCGGCTCACCGGTGCCGACGGCAGCGCGACCCGCCGGCGGGACACCGACGAGGGGGCGGACTCGTGAGGCAGATCCTGGCCATCTTCCGCCGCGAGCAACGGGCCTTCTTCGCCAGCGCCATGGTGCCGGTGATCACCACCGGCTTCCTCGTGCTAACCGGCCTCTTCTGGTACCTCTACGTGCTGGGCTACGCCGGCATCAGCGCCACTGCGGAACTGAGCGGCCGGCCGGTCTTCCTCAACCTCCACGCTGGGATCTTCCACCGGCTCTACGGCCTGGTGGTGGTCTTCCTGGTCTTCCTGCTGCCGGCGGTCACCATGCGGCTGGTGAGCTCCGAGTACCGCAGCGGACGCTACGACCTGATCGCAAGCTGGCCCGTGCCCGAGCTCCACTGGATCGTGGGCAAGTGGATGTCCGCCATGGCGGTGGCCAAGGTATTGCTGCTGGGCGCGGCATTCTACTTCGGGCTCACCTGGGTGCTGGGCGGCCTGTCCGACCCGGTGGTGCGCCCCGACTGGCAGCCTCTGTTGACCTCGTTGCTGGGACTGGTCCTGCTGTCGGGGGCGGTCACGGCCTGGGGACTGGCGGCCTCGGCGGCGTTCCAGCACCAGGCTGCCGCCTACTTCGTGGGTTTCGCCGGCGCCATGGCGCTCTTCCTGGGGGGCTACTTCGGAGGGTTGCTGCCGGGTACGCTCGGGATGATTGCGTCCCAGGCCGCGCTGGGCGAGCACTTCCGGCAGTTCGCCGGCGGCGTGATCGACCTGCGCGACGTGGTCTACTACCTGGGATTGACGGCCGTGGGTCTGGCGGTGGCCGAGGCGGTGCTGGCTCAGCGGCGGCTGCAGACCGCACGACGCGGTCGGCCGTGGGTCCGGGTGCTGGTGGTGCTCGCGGTGGCGGTGTTCCTGCAGGCGGTGGCGGCGCGGCGGCCGATGCGGGTCGACCTGACGCCGACCCGGCTGCACAGCATCGCGCCGCAGACCGAGCAGATCCTGCGCTCCCTCGGCGAACGGCGGACCGGCCCGGGCGGCGAGTCGCTGCCGGCTGTCGAGGTCGAGGTGCTGGCGTTCTACCACAATATCGACGGCGCCCGGGAGAGCATTCGCGCTCTGCTGCAGGCGTTCGCCGACAATTCGCGGCAACTCACGTTCGAGGTGGTCGATCCCGAGCATGATCCAGACCTCGTGCGCGAACACGGCGTGACCCAGGCGCGCACCGTGGTCATTCTCAGCGGCGGCCGGCGGCGGCTGCTGCTCGAACCCGACGAGGGGCAACTCGCCGGCGCGATCTACCGCATGGCCACCAACACGCGGCCGGTGGTCTACTGGCTGCAGGGGCACGGCGAGGCGCGGCCCGATCTGGACGAGGGCGGCGGTGCCTCGATCCTGGCCGACTTCATGGCCGACGCCGGCTACGACGTGCGCCCACTGAACCTGCCCGAGCGCCTGCACCTGCCCAGCGATGCGGCGGCGGTGATCTGGGCCGGCCCCAAATTCGATCCCGCGCCGGAGGTGCTCAACCTGCTGGCCGGCTATCTCCGCGACGGCGGCGCCATGGCCGCATTCTTCGGACCGGATTCGCCGCCGACGGTGCGCCAGTGGACCGAACGATTCAATGTGCGCCAGCGAGACGACGTGGTCGTGGCCCTCAACCGCGCCGGCGCCCATGCCGGGGTCGGACTGCGCACCGTGGTCGTCATCGACAGCTACGTCGAGGATCACCCCGCGGTGCGGTCTCTGGTGGGCAACGCCACCACCTTCCCCCTGGTGCAGACCTTCGGCTCGGTGGGCGACGACCCGCCCGGAATCCGGCGCGAGAAGTTGATCGAGACCGGTTCGGACACCTGGTCCGACGCCGATCCCGAGTACCGCTACTCGGGCGTGCCGCGCTACGATCCCGACGTCGACCGGCGCGGGCCCCAGCTGTTCGGCGCCGCCGTGCGATTCGCGCCCTCGGGGCAGCAGCCCGGCACCGCCGACGATGGGCGCTTGATCCTGATCGGCAGCAGCGCCTTCGTCACCAACACCAACATCCTGCAGTACGCCAACCGCGATCTGGCGCTCAATCTGATGGGCTGGCTCGCGGCCGAGGAGGACCTCCTCGGCATCCGCGGTCGCCGCACCAGCTATCAGCCGCTCAGGCTCACCGACGGGACCCGGAAATGGCTCGGTTTCGTGGCGGTGCTCGGCTGGCCCGGATTGGTGGGACTGACCTGGGCCGCGTGGCTCCTGGCGCCGGGCCTGCTCGGCACCGGACGGCGGACCTGGACGGAGGATTGACGTGCGCCAACGGGTGATCCAGGTGCTGAGCGTGACCGTGGCCGTGGCCCTGGGCGCCTGGCTGTGGATGTGGTCGGGCGATGACGACGCCGGCCGTGGCGTGCAGGGTGGTCCGCTGTTCGAGTTCACCGGCGACGAGGTGGTCTCGCTGGAGATTCGACGCCCGGACGGCGTCAGCACCCTCGAGCGCCGCGGCGAAGGCTGGACGCTCACGGGGTTGGTGACCGACCTCGTGGACCCCGAACGCCTGGAGCCCGTGCTGGCGCAGATCGTCGGTGGCCACGGCGATCCCGTGATCGCAGGCACCGAACCCGACGAACGACGCTACGGGTTCGGTGGTGACGACTCCCTGGAACTGGTCTTCCATCTCGCCGACGGCCAACGGCGACGGCTGGCACTGGGCGACGCCAACCCCGTGACCGAGCGCGTGTACGCCAGTGGCGCCGGCCGCTCGGCCGTGTTCGCCGTGGGCGGCGGTCTCTACGCGGCGGCGGCCCGTCTACCCGACAGCGTGCGCCTGCCGCGCCTGCTCCCGGAACTGTCGCTGGCCGATCTCGACTCGCTCCACGTCGCGCGTCGCGGTGACGACGCCCTGCCGTTCGCGCGCCTCGACGACGGTCGCTGGTGGCTGCGACCGCCCGGCGGACTGGAATCACTGGTCGGCAAGGCGAGCCTCTACCACGAACGCTATCAGGACCGCCGGCGCGATGACCACGGCGCCGCCTGGGTCCTGGCCGACGTGCGCCGGCTGCGCAATCTGGTCTTCCGCGCCACCGACACCGACGTGGTGGCGTTTCCCGTGCCCGGCCAGGACAGCCCCGCCGCCCTGGCCGAGGCCGGCCTCGCGCCGCCCTATCGGGGCACCGTTCTCTTCGCCCGCGGCGCCGAGACCTGGCGGCTCGATTTCGGGGAGGAGCAGGTGGATGAGCGGTCGTTCGTACCGGTGCTGAGGCGAGGCACGCTGGTGGTGACCCGAGGCGAGGCGCTGCATCCGCTCGAGGGACCGCTATCGGGCTTCCTGGACCTGGGCGCCCTCAGTTTCCGGACCGAGGACGCCGACAGCCTCTGGATCGACGAGCCGAATCGACCGCTGCTCTGGGGAACCAAGGCGGCCGATCAGCAGGCAAGGCGCCGTGAACGTCAGAGCGTGTGGGACGCCGTGATACCGCCGGGCTGGAATCTCACGTTCGGACCCGAGACCACGGCCAACCATCTGGCCGACATCCAGACCCACCTCGATCGCCTCGAGTGCCTCGAGGTGATGCATCCGGTGATGGGGTCGCCGCTGCTGCCCGAGCAACGCTGGCGCGTGCGGGCTGCATATGCCGGTGGCCGGCTCGCCGAGGTCTGGCTGGGACGGCTGGCCACCGACGGTCGCGCCGCCGCCTGGGATCCGTCCGACGGCAAGGTGGTGACGGTGCCGGAGGAGATCCTGCTCACCCTGCGGAATCTCCGGGGCGATCTTCGAGCGGAGTAGGTCGCGGCTAGTCGGCGGCCCGCAGCGTGGGGGGAACGGCCAGGCGGGCGTGTTCCCGCGGATCCCACCAGGGAGGACCGGCGGCGTCCAGCGCCGTCACCGTGGCCGGCGCCGCGCTCACGCCCGACAGTTCCTCGAGGGCCGAATCATAGGCGTGCCGCAGAGCCAGGTAACTGGGGTGCTCGGCGTCGGGAACCGGCGCGGCCGGCGGCAGCTTCAGCGTGCGGGGATTCACCCAGCTCCCACTCTTCTTCACCCGGAAATCCAGATGCGGCCCGGTGGCGTAGCCGGTGGCGCCCACGTACCCGATCACATCGCCCTGTCGCACCTTGGAGCCCTTCTTCAGGCCGCGCGCGAACCGCGAGAAGTGCAGGTAGTAGGTCTCGTACTGGCGGTTGGTGTGGCGCAGGTGGACGTAGCGGCCGTTGCCCTTCTTGCGGCCCATCTCCACCACCGTGCCGTCGCCCGCCGCCCACACCGGCGTGCCTACCGGCGCGGCGTAGTCGATGCCCCAGTGCGGCATGTAGCGACCGAGCACCGGATGTTTGCGGTTGTGGCTGAAGCCGCTGGAGATGCGCGAGTAGTTGAGCGGCGCGCGCATGAGTTGCTTCTGGAGATTGTTGGCGTCGCGATCGTAGTAGCCGGTCTTGCCGTCGCGCAGGGTGTAGCGGTAGGCGGCCAGGTTGCGTCCCTTGCCGTCATAGCTGCAGGCGAGGATCGGGCCGGTGCGCACGAACTCGCCGTCCTTGTAGACTTCTTCGAAGACGATGCGAAAGACGTCGCCCTGGCGCGGGTCGCGGCTGAAATCGATGTCCCAGCCCAGCACGTCGTTCATCTTGGCGGCCAGGTTCAGGGGCGCGCCGCACTGCTGGAGGCTCTCGTAGAGACTGGTCTCGATGGAACCGGAGATGCCGACCGTGCGGCGCTCCACGGGGTACGCGCCCATCTCCTGGGTGTACGTCCCGTCCTCGCCGCGCGCGTAACGCACCCAGCTCTCGAGGTCGAGGTCGAAGCCGAAGGCGGCCAGCTCGTCGCGCACCGACAGTTCCACACGGAACAGGTCGCCCTGCTTGACCTTGCGCAGGTCGCGGAAAGGCCGGATGGCCTTCACGAGGGCCATGATGTCCTCGTGGGGAACGTCGATGGCCGCGAGTGCCTCGTAGAAGACCTGGTTGGGCTGGATGGTGAGTTCGATCTCGCGGCCGAGGGCCGGCCCGGCGGCGCCGGTATCGGTGACCGCGGGCGAGGGTTCGGCCGGGACCAGGGGAGGCGCGGGAGGGAGGTGATCCACCGGTCCGCCGGCGCCCAGGGACGCCGTGGTCGCCGAACCGGATTCGAGCCCCGGCAGCCCGGCCAGCAGGCTCACACCGGCGATGGCAGCCAGAAACGTCGCGCCCAGGATGAGGTTCCTTCTCATGATCGTCCCAACTGGCTTCCTGCCGTTCCTGCTCTTCCGACCCCAAAACTGGCCGGCGAATTGCTAAGATGATGGCTGCCGCCACCGGCGGGCAAGGCTTTTCTGGCTCCTGCCTGCGGTGCATCGCGGCTCAGGACTCCGGATCCGCGGCGATCGTTCCCGTTCGCCGGATCCGGCCATTTCCGGGAGGCCCTCCGTGCGAGCGACCATCACCGCGCTGGCAACTGTCTGTTTTCTGGCCAGTTATGCCGACGGCGCCATCTATCTGCGCGACGAGGACGGCAGTGCCGGCCTGCAACTCGGAAATTGCATCAGCGCCCTGGAGGACCAGGACGGCGACGGCTCCTGGGAACTGCTCGTGGGCGCGCCCGGGTATCAGGCCTCCGGCCAGGACCGCGGACGCGTCTCCCTCTGGTTCGGCGGCGGGCAGTTTTCCTTGAATGCGGATCTGACCTGGACCGGCCTGTTTCCCGAGAAATTCGGGCACGCCGTGTCCCGGGTCGGCGACGTCAACGGCGACGGCGTGGGCGACTGGGCCGTCGGCGCGCCCCTGGCCAGCGACATCAACAACAACGCCGGCCGGGTCTACGTGTTCTACGGTGACGACCCGTTGCCCACGGAGGCCGACCTGGTCATCGAGGGTCCCCTGGTCAACGGTCAGTTCGGCTGGTCGGTTGCCGCCCTGGGCGATTTCAACGGCGACGACCGTGACGACTTCATCGTGGGCGCACCCTTCGCCAACAGCCCTTCGATCGAATCTGGGTCGGCTTACATCTTCTACGGGCGCAATGGCGATCCCCACACCACACCCGACCTCACACTGGATGGCGCCATTGCCTACGAGCACTTCGGCTGGTCGGTGGCCGGCGTGGCCGACTTCCTCGGCGGCAACGCCAACTGCCTGGCCGTGGGTGCGCCCAGCCATGAGACCGGGTCCACGGCGATCCAGGGTTCGGTATATGTGTACGGTGGTACCACCTCGTCCAATCCCGGACCCGATGCGAATGCGGACCTCGTGCTGCAGAGCAGCGCCGTGGCTACGGCGAACAACGAGTTCGGTTTCTCGGTGGCCGGCATCGGCAGCTACGACGGCGACGGCGA
>PIVY01000246.1 GCA_003353795.1 bacterium | reverse complement strand
CGGCAGGTCGCGTACATCTTCGATACCAACAAGTGCATCGAGTGCCAGACCTGCACCGTGGCCTGCAAGACCTGCTGGACCAGCGGCAAGGGTCAGGAGATCAACTTCTGGAACAACGTCGAGACCAAGCCCTACGGCGGCTACCCGCTGGGCTGGGATCTCAAGCTCCTGGAGAAGCTCGGCCCGGCGCAGTGGGAGGGCGGCAAGCTCTCCAGCAAGACCATCTTCGAGACCGAGGCGGCCAACCATCCGCCCAAGGGCCACCACCCCGGCGTCGACGACTACTCGGCGCCCAACGTGGGCGAGGACGACATCACCGGCGCCGTGGATCTGGGCGCCGCCTTCGAGGGCGTGCATCCCATGTGGATGTTCTACCTCGCGCGCATCTGCAACCACTGCGATCACCCGGCGTGCGTGGCGGCGTGCCCCCGCAAGGCGGTCTACAAGCGGGACGAGGACGGCATCGTGCTGGTGGACCAGGAGCGTTGCCGCGGCTACCAGGAATGCATCAAGGCCTGCCCCTACAAGAAGGTCTTCTTCAACCTCATCGGTCGGGCCAGCGAGAAGTGCATCGGTTGCTTCCCGCGGGTGGAGGCCGGCGACGTGGCGCTCTGCGTGGAGTC
This sequence comes from bacterium, assembly GCA_003353795.1. Lineage (GTDB taxonomy): Bacteria > Krumholzibacteriota > Krumholzibacteriia > LZORAL124-64-63 > LZORAL124-64-63 > Glo-17. The sequence continues at coordinate 4,691 of PIVY01000246.1, read as the reverse complement.
GTGCATCGGCAAGATCCGCCAGCACGGATTCCTGACCACCGACGGTGAGCCGCGCGCGGACAATCCTCTCGACTACCTGATCAAGATCCGCAAGGTGGCGCTGCCCCTGTACCCGCAGTTCGGCACCAGTCCCAACGTCTATTACATCCCGCCGGTCCACGTGCCCGACGGGTTCCTGGAGCAGGTCTACGGTCCCAACGTGGGCGCCGCCAAGGCTGTCTACCGCGAGGCGAAGAACGATCGCCAGCTCCTCGGCGCCATGCTCCTGTTCGGCGCCACCAACCGCATGATCACCCGCTTCGAGGTGCAGGGCGAGGAAGCCGTGGGCTGGGACGACACCGGCGCCGAGGTCGCCCGGGTGCCGTTCACCGAGCCGACGATCATTCGCGACCATCACGACGGGCGATTCGACGTCTATCGTCACAACACCACGTGAGGGGATGAAGCATGCGTGAGAAAAATCGCGGCTTGATCGCATTGGTGACCATGCTGGGTCTCACCGTGGTGCTGGTGACCACCGGCACCATCGTGGCCGACCGGATCTACCGGGCCTCCGTCCGCACCCAGTTCCTGGCGGACGAGGCCGCGCGCCTCGGCGAGCTGGCCATCATGGTGCCCCTGATCGACAGCATGCCCAGCTGGACCGATCCGTCCGCGCCCCAGTGGGACGAGGCGACCAGCCTCGAGGTGCCCGTGAAACCCCAGAACCTGGCCATGCCCATGCTCACCACCGCCTCGGTGAGGACGGTGCGTGTCGATGCGCTCCACGACGGCCACATGATCGGCTGGCGGCTCACCTGGAAGGACAAGGCGCCCGACCTGAATCTCGAGACGGCGCGTTTCTGTGATGCGGCGGCCTTGCAGTTCGCCGTGGGTGAGAACGCCTCGTTCATGATGGGCGGCCCCGACCAGCCGGTGCACATCCTGCACTGGAAGGCGTTGTGGCAGAACGACATCGAGAACGGATACCAGGACGTCCAGGACCTGCACCCGAACTACTGGACCGACCTCTACTGGTTCGCCTCCGGCGAGTTCCCCTTCCCGATTCCCGAGGCCTTCGAGGACCCCGTGTCGCGTCAGTGGTTCCCGGCGCAGGTGGCGGGCAATCCCCTGGCCATCTGGGATCGCACCCAGCCCATCGAGGAACTGTCGGCCGAGAGTTACGGCACGCTCACGCACCAGCGGCAGCAGGCGGCCATCGGCGGCGGCGCCTGGCACGACGGCTACTGGTCGCTGGTCATCGCCCGGCCCCTGTCCACCCAGGACTCGGCCGACTTCCAGTTCTGGCCCGGCGTCACCGGCCGCATGGGCATCGCGATCTGGGAGGGTGCCGGCGGCAACGTCGGCGGTCGCAAGAACTACTCGGACTGGATCGAGTTCAAGGTCGAGAACATGCCCGACGTCGCCATGGGAGGCCGCTGATGACGACCACCGCTGACGTGACCGCCCTGGCCCAGGCCGATCTCCTGCTCCTGGCGGCGCAGATCCTGACCCTGGCCGAGTCCGGCGAACGGCCCGACCAGGTCGATCCCCAGGATGCGCGCCTGCTGTCCGAACGGGCGGGGCTCGCGAAGCCGGACGCCGTGGTGGATTGCCTGGCCGAGCTGGGCGCGATACCGACGTCGGACCTGCGCGCCGAGCAGTGCCGCCTCTTCGAATCCCCCGCCGCGTGCCCGGCAAACGAGACCGTCTACGTGCGCCGCGACAAGGGCGCCATCCTCGCCGACATCTGCGGGTTCTATCACGCGTTCGGATTCGAGCACGTGGCCGGCGGCGGCGAGAAGGCCGACTTCATTGGTTGCGAACTCGAGTATGCGGCCATGCTCATCGTCATGGGTGAGCGGGCGGCCATGGACGGTGACGAGGAGCGCGTACGGATCTGCCGCGAGGCGCTCGCCGGGTTCGCCGCCGATCATCTGGGCGAGTGGCTGCCGGCGTTCTGCCACCGCCTGACCGCGTCTACCGCGCTGTCGCCGCTGGCGGGCCTGGCCGGCTGGCTGTCCGATCTGTGGGAGACCGTCGTCCGGCAGCACGAATTGCCGGCGAACGCCGGGCCGCTGTCGCTGGGGCCGGTGCCCGATCACGGCGATCCTTACGAGTGTGGGATGTGTCCGCAGGCGGTCAAGGGGGACGACGAACTCGAGAACTAGTCGATCTCGCCCGGCGACGAACCGAACGTGACCGACGCCGAGAGCATCCCGAGGTACAGCAGCAGGGCGCGGATGAAGACCATGATACCTACCACTCCAGGGTCTCCTCGAGGGTGATGACGAGGGCGCGGACGAAGTTGCCCGGATCCCGGTCGAGCAAGCCTCCCAGAACTTCCATGCCCATGGCTCCGGTCATGAAGACAGCTCCGGCGAGCAGGATCGAGCGGCGGACCGGGGGCGGCAGGCGCCACACGAATCGAAGGCAGATGGCCACGACGGTGACGACGTACGCCGCCATGGGGATGGTTCAGGCGAAGTACACGTGGTGGGGCAGGCCGAGGACAGCTCGTCGAAAGTCATGACCAGGAACATCACCGTGAGGAAGCCCCAGAACAGGACGTCGGGCGCGCCCGACCGCCGGCCGGCTGCCGTGATGATCGCCAGGAGCGCGGCACTCAGCAGGATGGCGAGCGCGGAGTAGAAGGTCGGTAGGTTGCGTTCCTCGTCCAAGTTCAGCAGCGGCACCAGTCCGTGCACGGTGTCGCGACCGAGATAGATCGTGGAGATGCGGCCGGCGAGTTGCGCGGCGACGAGGATCGCGATGATGGCGGCCAGGGCGCGGGTGACGGTGCGGTGGTTCAGATCGACGACCACGAGGGGCTCCTCCAGGCGCACGAACAGACGTCGGCGGTAGGCCGCGCCCATGAAGACTAAGTAAGCACACCTAAACGGGCGCCACCATTCCCGGTATCGATTGGCGTGGTGCTGCGGGTGGACTGCAGGATATCATGCCTGCCGACGCCCACGTACGAGCAAGGAGCCTGGATCATGACCCGCATCATCGACCTCACCCACCCCATCACCGCCGACATGCCCGTCTATCCCGGTACCGGCCAGCCGGTGATCGAGGTGGCGGCCACCGTGGCCGAGCAGGGATTCTTCGAGCATCGCATCAGCATGGTCACCCACACGGGCACTCATATGGATGCGCCGGCCCACATGATCGAAGGCGGGCGGACCCTCGATTCCTTTCCGGCGTCTACCTTCGTCGGACCGGCCACCGTGGCCGATGTGTCGAACGCGGCCGACGGCGCCATCGGCCGGGCGCTGCTCGAGCCACTTGCCGACACCATCGCGCGCCAGGCGTTCCTGCTGTTGCACACGGGTTGGTCGGCGCGCTGGGGGGACGCGTCGTACTTCTCGGACTATCCCGCGCTCACGCCCGAGGCCGCCCACTGGCTCGGCCGGTTCGACCTCCGCGGCATCGGCCTGGACACGATCTCCATCGACCGCGCCGATACCACCGACTTCCCCGTGCATCAGGTCGTGCTCGGCCGGGAGCAGGTCATCATCGAGAACCTTACCGGGCTCGGTCCGCTCGTCGGCCGCGAGTTCACGCTGTCGTGCTTGCCGTTGGCGCTGGCGGGGGCGGACGGGTCGCCGGTGCGCGCCGTGGCCGAGGTCGGCTGAATCTCCGCGGACTGCGGCGGGATGGGAGTTCTGGACTGGGCCTCGGCGTGTTAGGCTGCAGCCGTCGACGAAGCCGATGCCGATCCTGGGAGCGCGACACGATGAACCCACCCGAAACCTTTGCCGAGGACCTGAAGGGTCGCTACGAAGCTTGCCGCAAACAGGGTCAGGCGAACTATACCGCCGCATATTCCTTGCTCATCGTGGCCGTTCTATGCAGCGCCCTGGCCACCATCTCCATCGCGACCGATCTCTGGTCCAAGACCGCGAATGCCATCCTGGCGGCGATACCGGGTATCGTCTTCCTCGCGAACAAGCAGTTCCGATTCGAAGAACGGTCGCGCTGGTGGTTCCGGAAGTACTACGTGATCGAGGGGCTCCATCGGGGGCTCACACGCGAGGGTCGGGACGAGGCCGACGTGAGCAAGGAACTGACGGCAGCCGCGCGGGAGCATGCCGAGCATTGGCCCGGATTCGGCGAGAGTCCCAAGACATGAGCGGTGTTTGAGAACGGCTGCGAGCCGGGGAGGTTCCCATGCTCGTGGATGAGGGGAAACGATTCGTAGCCTTCTTTGATCTCCTCGGCTTCAGCGCCTGGCTCGAAGCCGAGGGTTCGCTCGAGGTCTTCAAGTACGTCCGTGGTTTTCTCGATCTCATGATCCGTGCGAGCCTGCCCGGTAGCGTCGTCAATGCCGACATGTCCGTCACGGTCGCGGACACGGATATCGCCTTCATCAACTTCTCGGACTCCATCGTCTTTTACACGCGCGACGATTCCGACTCGTGCCTGCAGACGATACTCGACGTGTCGGGCGAGTTCATGAACGTGGTCATCGCCGGTCCGTCGCGCCTGATCCGCGGCGCCATCGCGCATGGCGAGTTCTATGCCGATCCGCGCGCGAATGCCTATGTCGGTCAAGCACTGGTCGACGCGTATCGTCTGGAAGGCGCTCAAGAATGGCTGGCCTGCAGCCTGGCCGATTCCGTGATGCAGCATCCGGGAATCCGGAAAGCCATGGCCAACGACCCGAACTTCGTGGTGCCGGCGCTGGTTCCGGTGCGCGGTTCCGA
>PIVY01000381.1 GCA_003353795.1 bacterium | reverse complement strand
TCCGGCTCCAGGCACACGTCTGCGCCTGGCGGCGCTCGGTGGTCCGCCGCCGAGCGACGTTGCTGCGGCCGACGACGAACCAGGGACACCGGTGGTTCGCCTACCTCTGTATCAGGCGGTGTCTCGTCAGCAGGACATCGCGCGCTCGCGCAAGGCCGCCCGGGAGCTCGCAGACATGATGGCCGAGGTCGTCGAGAGCGGGACCGGTCGCTTTCTGCCGCGGCTGTGGCGTGACGGCGACACCGTGGTCGCAGCCCAGCATCCGGCTGGCGACCCCGTGCCGTACGCCGGGAAGACCGGAACTGCCCAGGTCGACCAGGACGGCGACGGGAAGATCGGTGCGAAGGATCGCCCGCATGCCTGGTTCATCGGGTTCGCACCGGCCGACAAGCCCGAGGTGGCCGTCGCCGTCATCGTCGAGAACGCCGGCTGGGGAAGCCAGGTCGCCGCACCCATCGCCGTGGAGCTGATGGCCGCGGCGCTCGACAGGGGGGCCTCGGCTCCTTGACTGCGCAGCGGAGCGTTGTGGTGCATGAATCTGCTTGAGACGTGTCGCCGGCGACGGCTATCGCGCCACGCCGTTCGGGGTTCGCGAACTGTGGTAGAAACCTGGCTGCAACTCTGAACGAGGTGATCCCAGGCGATGCGAAAGTGTTCCAGATGTGGCGGTGAGGATCCGGACGACTCACCCTTCTGTACGAGATGTGGGGCGGACCTGTCGGCCGGGCCTGCGGGGCCGGCCGTTGACTCGGGGCCTCCTGTCTCCGAGGTCGCGCCTTCCGATGCCGCAGAGCCTACCGGGACGGCATCGGGTCAGATCGGCAGCGGTAGCCAGGCGCTGGCGCAGGGCGCTTCTGAACAGGCGTCGTCGCTGGAGGAAGTCTCCTCGTCGCTGGAGGAGATGGCGTCGATGACCAAGCAGAACGCCGAGAACTCGAACCAGGCGAAGACGCTGGCGCAGACGGCGCGCGAGTCGGCCGACAGCGGCACCGAAGCGATGGAGCGGATGACCCAGAGCATCAACAGCATCAAGGGATCGTCCGACGAGACGGCCAAGATCATCAAGACCATCGACGAGATCGCCTTCCAGACCAACCTGTTAGCGTTGAATGCAGCGGTCGAAGCGGCCAGAGCCGGAGAAGCGGGCAAGGGCTTTGCGGTAGTGGCCGAGGAGGTGCGCAACCTGGCTCAGCGTTCGGCCGAAGCGGCCAAGACCACGGCTGACCTGATCGAGGAGTCGGTCAACAACGCTGAGGGGGGTGTCAAGGTAACCGAGGAGGTAGCGCAGATTCTGGGTGAGATCGCCGATGGCTC
>PIVY01000245.1 GCA_003353795.1 bacterium | reverse complement strand
TGAGTCCTCGATCATGCACCACCCAGGCTCCTCCGGACATCAAGTCTTCGGCTCCGACCGTCCGTTCGCCGCTGAACGCACAGCGCACAGCATGGTCTACCGGATCGATGACCAAGTACCTTGGCCCTGATTCCTCCTATCCTCCTCCGGTCTCCAGATTGTGGCCCAGGTGGCAACGGAATCTGCAGCCCGGACACCACATGCTTTGCCGGCAGCAATAGCACCAGGCCATGGCGTCCATGGCAGTCGAAATCCCACGCGACCCGCCTCTCCGAGTTGGCGAAAGGAACCCGGATGCCCCGTAGGACAGGGACGCTCAACCGAACTCCTCGCGATTCTTGCACCTGCACTCCGCCGACAGCTCCCCGAGCGCGCTCGCTGCCCCTCCACGACGACAATCTCGGCCAACGCTTCACCGCCGGTGTTTCCGTGATCCCCCCCGGCGGCGACCACGTGATCCCCCATCCCCCAGTCGACGAACTGAGATCCGTTCGGGCGCATGTGCTCGATCGATGCTTCACCCTGCGGCAGTTGGGCCCGCCGTTGGTCCAGGCAATGTCGTAGCCTGAGACCGGGCGGGGGCCTGGAGGTGGTGCTCCAGGCCCCCAGGAGGCCACCCGCGATCGACAGAGGAGCCCCCCGGAGAAACTGACCGATCGCGACCACGGCGTCCAGTCCGCCCCCGGGAGGACGCGATCGAGGACAGCGGCCATGTGTTCGAATGCAGGCGCTGCGGGTGCACGGTCGTGCTCTGCGAACGCTGTGGCCGTCGTCGGCGCCGCTACTGCTCGAAGGAGTGCGCAGCGGCTGCTCGGGCCGAGACGCTTCGGCGGGCGGGCGCGAAGTACCAACGAACGCCTGATGGACGGACGAATCACGCCAAGCGGCAGCAGCAGTATCTCGGGCGTCGCGCAGCCAAGATGACGCATCACCAAGACAGCCCCGGTCGGGGTGCGGTACACGATCGTCAGGCGCCGGAGGAGCCAGCGCCGACGGAGGTGATCGATGGACCGGTCCGCGCCGGGTCCGATGGCGAGGTGCGCCCGATGTCGAAGCCCGAGGTGGTCGACGGGTCGCAGGGTCGTCGGTGCGCCATCTGCGGGCGGCTCCTCCAGCCTCCCCCCAGCGGTCCTGGAGGTCTGAGTGGAGCTTCATCAACTCGACCTCGACGCCCTGGACCTGTCGTTGGGGAGACTCCGGCGGCTCCCGGAAGGCCAGGTGGTCCGCATGGAGGCCTCGCTGAAGTCGAAGGGACAGCTCAGCCCGGTGGTTGTGGCCCGCGACGGCGACCGGTGGGTGCTGATCGATGGCTTCGTGCGCACGTTGGCGGCCCGTCGGCTGAACATCGAGGCGCTCGCAGTCGAGGTCGTCCGGGTGACGGCTGCGCAGATGAAGGCGCAGATGTACCTGCGCAACCGCAAACGGGGTCTGCACCTCATCGAGGAGTGCCGCTTGGTGCGCGAGCTCGTCGAGGTCGACGGGCTGACACAGGTGGAAGTGGGCGACCTGCTCGAGCGCCACAAGTCCTGGGTCTGCCGCCGGCTGGCTCTGGCCCGGCGGCTCAGCCCGGCGTTGCTGGGCGAGGTGGATCTCGGTCGACTGACGGCCGGATCGCTGTCGCGACTGGCGCAGTTGCCAACCCGCAACCAGGAAGAGGTGTGGGCTGCCGCTCAGCGCGGCGAGATCGACGGCTCCCGGGTCGGCCTGCTGGCCCGACTGTGGCAGACCGCCCCGGACCCGGACGCTCGAGCCTGGGTGCTGGCCCACCCCAAGGAGGCGATCGAGCGGGTCCGCGGCAAAACCGAGGAGTCGTCCGATCCGCGGCTCGGGCCGAATGGGGAGGTCGTCTACCGCGGTCTCGTGACCCTCCGCCGCGTGAGCCTCCACCTGATTCGCCGGGTCCAGCAGGGTCTTGGCGCCCTCGATCCGGAGGGGCGGACCGTGCTCGAAGGCGCCCACCAGCTCGCCGTGACCGACAGCACCGAGGCTCTGGACCGGGTGGAGACCGCTCTTGGAGGTCGTGATGGCTGACGACAAAGAGGAGCGCCGCAGGCGGATCCTGGAGGTCTACGCCCAGACCGGCAGCATTCGGGGGACCCGTCGGGAAACGGGCCACAGCATCGGGCTGATCCGCAAGGTGCTGCGAGGCCAGGACGCCGAGCCGAAGGCGCCGGCGAAGACGAAGCGCAAGAGCAAGAGCAAGCTGGACCCCTACCGACCGCTGCTGCGCCGACTGATCGTCGAAGACGAGCTCACGGCGATCCTGGCCTTCGAGGAGCTGCGCGCGGCCGGCTTCGACGGAGGCTACTCGATCGTGAAGCGGGGCGTTGCTGAGCTCCGCCCGTCACGCCGCAGGCGGGTGACGACGCGGGTGGACCATCCTCCGGGTGCCGAAGGCCAGATGGACTGGTCGCCGTACTGGGTGCGGTTCGGCACCGAGCGCGTCCATGTCCACGCCTTCTCCATGGTGCTGCCGTTCTCCCGCTGGATGTTCGTTCGCTTCGCGATGGACGAGACCTTCGAGACGCTGATTCGGCTGCACGACGAGGCGTTCGGTCTGCTCGGCGCGGTGCCCCAGGTCATGTCCTACGACAACATGACGACGGTGGGCCGTCACAAGGGCCCCGACGAAGTCTGGATCAACCCCCGATTCGCCGCCTACGCCGGTGAGTACGACTTCGAGGTGAAGCTGACGCGACCCGGCAGGCCCAACGATCACGCATCGGTGGAGCGGCCGATGCACTACATCGAGAACAACTGCCTGCGCCGGAGGCGCTTCCGTTTCTCCGACCTTGAAGACCTCAACGGGCACGCCGGGTGGTGGTGCGACCACATCGCGAACGTGCGGGTTCACGGCACGACCCGGCAGCGTCCTGTCGACCGTTTCCGCTCCGAGCGGGCCTACCTCAAGGCGCTCCCCGGCGACCGGGTCGAGCCCTTCCACACCGTCGGCAGGGACGTCCAGTCGGACTTCTGTGTCGCCGTCGACACCAACCGCTACAGCGTCTCCCCGAAGTACGTCGGTTGGTCGGCGACAATCCGTGTCTTCCCCGAGAGGATCGAGATCGTGATCGACGGGGCGCTCCATGCGACCCACGCGCGCTGTCACGGCCGGCACGAGCGGCTGGTGCTGCCCGAGCACGCCGACGAGTACAAGCGAACGACCCCCAGCCGTCGGCTGTTGGAGGGCGCGTTCCTGCGCCTCGGGCCCGACGCGAAGCCCTTCTACGAAGGACTGCGAGCCCAACGCGGCAAGGGGGCGGGCTACCACATGAAGCGGCTGCTGAACCTCGCCGACCGCTGCGGCACCCTCGCCGTCACCGGCGCGATGAAGCACGCGGCCAGCTACGGCGCCTACAGCGCCGACGCTGTCACCCGTGTGCTGGCCGGACAGACGCTGAAGCGCTCAGTAACGCCGATGGATGAGATCCCGATGCCCCCCGAGCGCGTTCGTGCCTGGCTCGAAGGACTCAATGTCGAGGGCAGGGATCTGGGTGACTACGACGCCTGGATCGAGGGCCAGGAGGGCTCCGATGACGACTAGGCCTGGATCCCCGAGCGTGCTCGACGAGCTGCGCCGCAACCTCGAACGGCTCAAGCTCCGCGCGATCGCCGCCCACCTCGACGAGGCCCTGGACCAGGCCGCCACGCTGGAGCAGGGCTACATCGCCTTCATCGCCGGCCTCATCGAGCGCGAGGTCCTCGCGCGTGCCGAGGCATCCACGAAGCGACGCATGACCATGGCGAAGTTTCCGGCGATCAAGACGCTCGACTCCTTCGACTGGACCTTCCAGAAGGGGCTCAACGTCCAGCTCGTCAAGGACCTGACGAACCTCCACTTCATCGACCAGGGACGCAATGTCCTGCTTCTCGGCAGACCGGGCACGGGCAAGACCCACATCTCCGTCAGCTACGGCGTCCTGGCCGCGCAGCGAGGCTACTCCGTGCGCTTCTACAAGGCCTCCGTCCTGCTGGCCGACCTCTACGCCACCCTCGCCGACGGCACCACCGACCGGCTGGTCCGGAAGCTGGCCCGGCTCGACCTGCTGATCATCGACGATCTGCGTCACGTCCCGGTGCGGCCCGAGTACGCCACGCTGCTGTTCGACCTCGTCGAAGCGCGTCATCTCCGAAGGTCGACGGTGGTGTCGAGCAACCTGTCGGTGAAGGCCTGGGGAAAGCTGCTTGGCAACCCGGCCCTGACCGCCTCGATGGTCGACCGGTTGATGGAGCAGGCTCACGTGATCAACATCCGCAAGGGCCGCAGCTACCGCGTCGAGGGCCCGGAGGCTTCACCGGAGCGACCACCGGAGCTCGACGACGAAGACATCGACTGAATCTCATCTCTCCGCGACGCGAAGGCGACCGTGGATGGCCCCCGGGCCCGGCTGTGGGTAGCGCCTTGGCCGGGCCCTTCTCCGTTCGGCTCGGGCTCCCATGGATGGCCCCTGGAGCAGCCTGTCGCCTCCCCGGACCAAGGAGTTGCGGGGCCCCAGCCCCCACCCCGAGACGGTCTGCACTGTCGCCGGCCCCGACTGTGCAACCAACGACGGACGCGGGGCGCCACCCGCTATGCAAACCAGCAAGGCCGGGCCCGTGTTGCGCGCTGCAGGGGAGAACCGTGGCGTGTTGCAGATACCAGCTTCCGGGCAGGAGTCAGCTACCGGCAAACGCCAGGAATCGCGGATCGATCTCACACCGCCATGGGGATCCGCGGGAGACCGGCGGTGATGGCAATCGCTTGTGGATTCTCACGCTATCGAAGTCGGCCTCATGGGGTACCACCAAGATTAGCAAGGATGGGGTGACCGTTGCCAAAGAGATTGAACTGAAAGACAGGTTCGAAAACATGGGTGCACAAATGATCAGAGAAGTGGCTTCCAAAACATCCGACACCGCAGGCGACGGAACCACCACTGCGACCATACTGGCCCAGGCCATCTGTGGTGAGGGCTCCAAACTGGTGACCGCCGGAGGCAACCCCATGTTCATTAAACGGGGCATTGACAAGGCTGTTGAACTGGTGGTGGAAGAGCTGAAAAAGATATCCAAACCTATAAAGGACAAAAATGATATCTTTCAGGTCGGTACCATATCGGCAAATAACGACCTTACCATCGGTGAAATTATCGCTGAGGCCATGGAAAAGGTCGGCAAGGAGGGAGTCATTACCATAGAGGAAGCCAAAGTCATGGAAACAACTCTTGATGTTGTTGAAGGGATGCAATTTGACCGCGGTTACCTGAGCCCATACTTTGTCACTGATCCGAAAAAGATGCAGGTTCACCTGGAAGATACCTATTTACTTTTGCATGAAAAAAAGATCAATACCATGAATGAC
>PIVY01000380.1 GCA_003353795.1 bacterium | reverse complement strand
GGAAGGAGATCCCAGGCATCGTCGGGCTGGAGGGTGGAGGTCGTCTGGAGATAGTAGCGTTGAAAAGCTCGCCCTGACCGTCCGTCCAGCTCGGTGCTGCATCAACGCCTCTGCCTCGGCGCTCGCATCTCTTAGGTCGAATCGGTGTTGGATGAGCGATGGATGGCACACGAGCAACAGGCTTCGGGTCACTACCAATCGACGACGGCAAAGTCCTTCAGCAGCACGCCGTGCAGCGGGTCGCCGGCCATCCCTTGGAGGATCGGGTCGAGTATTCGCGCGGCGCTGTCTTCGGCATCCAGGGGAGGGTGGAAGCCGGTGGCGTAGGCCTTGTCGACCTGATGCGCCGGTCCCTCGTGGGACATCCAGCCCGGATCGACGCTCACCATGTAGATGCCGTGCTCGGCGTAGCTGGTTGCCGACGTGCGCGTGATCATGTTCAAGCTGGCTTTTGCCATGTTGGTGTGGGGATGTCGGGGCAGCTTGGCGTCTCGCGCAAACATGCCTTCGACCGCGGAAACGTTGACGATATACCGGTCTGGATGGGGAGATCGCCGTAGCGACGCCTCGAGCCGGCTGCAGAGCAGGAACGGAACCATCGCGTTCACCAGCTGAACCTCCACCATCTCGACCGGATCGACGTCCTGGAGTTCCTCTACCCAGCTGTTCGTGCGGCGAAGATCCAGAGGATTGCCCTGGACATCCGTCATCCCCAGAGGGAACAGCTCCTGGCCCTTGCTGAGCGTCAAGCCATCGGTGCTGGCGCGAACCCGGCTGTGGATTCGGGCGTTCTGCGGCGCGTTCTGCTCACCCCGAAGCAGTGCCGTGTAGTACGCCGCCGGTCGCCACACGGTCTGGGCGGCGTTGTTGACGACCACGTCGAAGGGCTCTCCGACCCGCCAGCGCTCGATCTGCTCCATGACCTGGGGAAGCTGGCGAAAATCGAGCCCGTACAAGTGGAGGCGTTCCCACCAGCTGGCGCGATCCTCATGAGCCGCGAACCGCCGGGCGGCGTCTGACGGAAACCGGGTTGTCACATGGACTTCGGCGCCCATCCGCAACAAGGCCAGCGCCACGGAGTGGCCGATCTTGATCCGCCCGCCGGTGACCAGCGCCCGCCGGCTGCTCATGTCGACCGACCGGCTTCGGGCCTCGAGACTCAGGTCTCCACATGATCGGCACATCGTGTGGTAGCGGCGATGAACCTCGCGAAACGGCTCGCCGCAGACATAGCAGCGTCGCTGTCGCTTCAGATCGGCCACCTCGCTCGTGGGCGGTCCGAACCGCTCGACGGCCAGCTCCGTGGAACGAAGCACGGCTTG
>PIVY01000379.1 GCA_003353795.1 bacterium | reverse complement strand
GATTGCCGGTCGTGGTACCGCTGGCAGGGTAGCCTGGAGGAGGCGTCCGAGGTGGTGCTCCACTTGAAGGTGCGCGCCGATCGCCTGGCGACCTGCCGGCAGCGCCTGCAGGAGATGCACCCCTACGACACGCCCATGATCCTGGCCTGGCCGGTCGCCTGGACCGATCCCGGCTATCTCGACTGGGCGTACGGGGAGACGTGCGCTTGAGGCGCGCGGCGGTTGCGGCCGCGATTCTGGTCCTCTGCGGCGCCGGGACGGCCACGGCCGACTGGTCGGTGACCGTTCCGAACGTGGTCCTCGACGGTATCGCATTCGAGGCCACGATCTCCGGACCCGCCGCGGCGTTCCCGGTTCTGGTGACCACGGCCGCGGGCAGCGATACCATCGCGACCCGCGGCGCGGTCTCCGGCCTGCGCGTGGAGAGCGGCCAGCCGGTTCTGGTGACCGATTTCGCCGGTCGCGAACTGGCCCGGGCCGAACCCCGCGTCCTAGCGGGCTGGACGTCCATCCTGCCGCCGCTCCTGGCCATCGCCCTGGCCTTGCTCACGCGTCAGGTGCTGGTCTCGCTGGTGCTCGGCGCGTGGTTCGGCAGCGCCATGCTGGCCGGCTGGAATCCCTTCACGGGGCTGCTGCGCCTGGGCGACCATTTCCTGGTCAACGCCCTGGCCGATCCGGATCACGCCACCATCATCCTGTTCACGTCGATCCTGGGCGGCATGGTCGGGATCATGGCGCGCGGCGGTCTGAGCGAGGACGTGGTCGCTGCTCTGGCGCGACGGGTGAAGAGCCGCCGCGCCGGCCAGATGGCCACCGCGGGCATGGGCACGCTCATCTTCTTCGACGACTACGCCAACACCTTGCTGGTCGGCACGACCATGCGTCCCTTGACCGACCGCCTGCGCATCAGCCGCGAGAAACTGGCCTACCTGGTGGACTCCACGGCAGCGCCGGTGGTCACCGTGGCGGTCATCTCCACCTGGGTGGGCTTCGAGATGGGCCTGATCCAGGATGCCATGGCCGCCCTGGGCTCGACCTCGGAGTCGGCCTACACGTTCTTCCTGCGCACCCTTCCCTACAGTTTCTATCCCTGGCTGACGTTGCTCATGGTCTATCTGGTTGCCGCCACCGGCCGCGACTTCGGGCCCATGCGGGCCGCCGAACAGCGCGCCATGGAAACCGGTCAACTGCTCCGACCGGGAGCGCGACCGGCCAGCGAGACCCTGGGTGAGGCGAATCGTCCCGAGGAACAATCACGGCAGGGCGCGCGATCGGTCCATCCGGTGCTGGCGCTTCTGCCCATCGTGTCGGTGGTCGCGACCACG
>PIVY01000072.1 GCA_003353795.1 bacterium | reverse complement strand
GAGGCTATCATCGGTATTCGTAACACTCATTTTGCGCCCCAATTCTAGACACGTGGCTTCAGCACTCGATCTTGTCTGTATAACACCCTGGCGTTAAGCTGCGGGCGGTTCTGGCGCGGCTCATGGCTCTGCATGAGCCGTGACAGAGCCGACTGTCAGCTTGAACGGCTTGTTAGATTCCCCATCCATTACCGCGCTTTCGCCGGACTCCAATCATCATCCGGATGGAACGTTGGGCCAGACTCTGCGTCGACGATCGCTTTGACGACGACCGTGGTTGCGGCAACCAGCGCGACCGTGCGCAAGACTTTACCTGAACCCTTCTGGTATACCTCAAATCGCTCTACCTCGGCCACCGACGTGAACACGATACGAGTTTCCGCCGAGGTATCGGCGATGGCGACAACTCCCTCATCGACTTCGACGAACAGCCCTTCGAGCACTTGCCCGTCGCCTATCGTGACGCGCACCTGGTCGCCGGCTTGCACCACGACCGTTGACTCGAAATCACCTTCAACTGGCTCGAAATTCCAGGGCTTGGATAGTTCGCGGTAGCCGCTGCAGGCGGAAAGCAGCAAGAGAGCGAAGACCGCTATTACCAATGCTGCCTTGCTGGCCATCCTCAAGACCTTTCACTCGTGGATCTAACACCAATTCGACCCGCCTAATTAGTCAACTAAGCAGCCAACCAGGTCCCGCGCCCATCGTTCCCCAGAGCAAGTTCCCCCGCTAGAATGTCCATGAAAACCCTCCGCAACGAAGACGAATACACCTTATCACATTTGCCCAACGCCATCAATAACCCGCCAATCCCCTAACGATCAGCATCCGCGAACAACGTCCATGTCAGGAGAAAATAGAGACCACCAACACGAAGAAAATCCAAAACTCACTCCGACCGCAACGCCTCCACCGGATCCAATTTCGCCGCCCGATTCGCCGGATATATCCCGCAAACAACCCCGATCCCAGCCGAGAAAACCACCGCAATTAACGTCGTCACCGGATCCACCCTGAACGGGAACGCCAGCACCTTCGTCATCCCATACGACAGCACATACCCCAGCACGATTCCCACCACCCCACCAAACATCGTCAACGTCCCCGCCTCCAGCAGCACCTGCATCAACACATCGCGCCGCCGCGAACCCATCGCCATCCGCACCCCGATCTCCTTCGTCCGCTCCGTCACCGAGATCAGCATGATGTTCATGACACCGATGCCGCCGACGAGCAGCCCGATCGAGGCCAGCACCGTCAAAACTACCGCGATGGCCCCGGTGATCCCATCCACCATCTCGCCATAAGTCTCGCTAGTAGTAATATCGAAATCATCCGGCTGACTCGGCCGCAGCCGCCGTCCGGCCCGCAACGCGCCGATCAGCCCCTGCTGCACATATTCCATGGTGTATCCGTCAGCGACCGTCGCCGCAATCGCCCGATCCTCCATCCCGCGATCGAGGAAGTCCTTCTCGTAGGTCGTCCACGGAACCACGATGTAGTTCTCGCCCATGGCCCCCATGATGCTCTTACGCTCCACCATGGTCCCCACGATGCGGTAAGGTTTGCCGCGGATGTTCAGCGTGCGCCCGATGGGATCCAGAATCGGAAACAGATCCTTGCGCGGACCATACCCCAGCACGCAAACCCGCTCGCGCGCCTCCACCTCCTGGCGATGGAAGAATCGCCCCTCGCCCACGTCGTAACTGTACATGATGGCGAAGTTCTCGCTGGCGCCGAATGTCTGCACGAAGTTGGTGCGCTCGGAACCGAAGCTGATCACGTCGCCGACGTGGGTCTGAATGAAGTAGTCGACCTGTTCCACGCCTTCGACGCCCTCCACGAAAGGCAACAGCTCGGGATCGAGCTGGCGGCGGCGCAGCTTGGAATCCACATCCTCGCCGCCCAGCCCCGTGTATCGCGCCACGTACAGGTAGGGTCGGCTCGCCGACACGATGTCCGATCGGATGCGGCCGCTCAGCCCGCTGACGATGGTCACGATGCCCAGCAGCGTGGCCACGCCGATGGCCACGCCGAGGATCAGCAGCCCGCTGCGCATCTTGTAACCGCGCACGGTGTGCCAGGCCTGGCGGTAGGCCTCGCTGATTGAAACGTGGGCGAACTTCCTACTCATGACGCAGCGCCTCCACCGGATCCAACCCCGCCGCCTTCCAGGCCGGCCACGCCCCGAAGAACGCCCCGATCAGGAACGTCGACCCCAGCCCCAGCCCGATGGACCACAGCGGGATCGCGAAGTTCAACGGACTCAGCTTGGTGATCACGTACGTGATCGCCGACCCCGACAGCACCCCCAGCGCCCCGCCCACCAGCGACAGCGTGATCGCCTCGATCAGGAACTGCCCGGCGATGTTGCTCCGCTTGGCCCCCACCGCCTTGCGCACGCCGATCTCACGGGTGCGCTCGGTCACCGACACCAGCATCACGTTCATCAGCACGATGCCGCCGATCACCAGCGAGATCCCCACCAGCGGCGTCATGGCCGCATAGATCGCCCCCGCCACGCCCTTCCAGATCTGCAGCAGCTGATCCGCGGTCTGGATCCCGAAGTCGTCGTCCTGCAATGGTCGCAACCGGTGGCGCACCCGCATCTGGAACGCCGCCTCGTCCTTGGCCTCCTCGAACGTGGCGAGGTCGGCCACCGCCACCTTGATCCCGATGGACTCGCGCGCGCCGAACGCCTTCTGCCAGGTGGTGATCGGCATCACGGCGAAGGTGTTCTGGTTGCTACCGAGCACCGTGCCCTTGTCCTCCACCACGCCGACCACCCGGAAATGGCGGCCGCGCAGTCGGAACTCCTGGCCGAGGGGCGAGACGCTGCGTGGGAAGAGATCGCGAGCCACGTCGAATCCCAGCACCGCCACCGGCGCGCTGGTGCGCACGTCGACGTCGGTGAGGTGGCGTCCGAGCAGCAGCGGCAGGTCCTCGATGAGCGGATACTCGGCAGTCTTGCCGCGGACCTCGCAGCCGCGGAAGTTGGCGCGGCCGGCCCGCAGATCACCCGTGGTCTCAACCGAAGCGCCCACGGCCCGCGCCAGGGTCAGGCGCGATTCCAGCCAGTCGCGGTCCTCGAGGGTGATGTCGGGATTGTTGAGCGATTCGAGGAAGGCGTCGAAGTCGGTGAGGAACTCGATGGGGTTGATCCGCGCGATGGTGAACACGTCGGTGCCCTCGTCGAGCACCTTGCGGCGGGCGTACTGGTCGGCTCCGTAGATCAGCGACACCACCGCGATCACCGACATGGTGCCCACGATATTACCGAGAAGCGTGAGGAACGTGCGGAGCTTGTGGCCCCACAGGTTCTCCATGGCGATCCGGACGCCGGTGAAGTGCGTCCCGCGGGCCATGCTACTCGTCCTCGGCGGCGGCCGTGGAATCTGCGGCTGCGTCGCGATCGTCGCGCTTGCCCCGCTTCTTCTTCTTGTCGTCCTTCGAGCGAACCTTCTCGCCGTCCTTCAACTCGCGCAGGATCCGGAACGGACCCGACACCACGGTCTCGCCCTCGTCGAGGCCGCTGATCACCTCGAAGTGCTCCTCGCCCGCGATGCCCAGCTCCACGGGCACGAACTTGACCCAGCCGTCGCGCACCACGAACACGCCCTCGATCTCCTCGCGTTCGACGCTCTCGGCGGCGGCCTCGTCCACGAAGCCCAGGCCTTCGAGGGCCGCCTCGCGCAACTTGTGATCCTTGCCCTTCAACTCCGCGATGGCGCCCTCCACGAGCGGCCAGTCGCGCGCCGTGACCGCGCCCAGGGGCACCGCCACGGCCTGCTCGCGGTCTGCCACGGTCACCCGCGATTTGGCCGACAAACCCGGCCGGATGTTCTCCGGCGCCTGCTCCAGCGTGATCTTCACCTCGAAGTCCACGGCCTGCTGGCCACCGCCGGAACGAATGGGGCTGTTGCCGATCTCGGTCACCGTGCCGGGGAACTTCTCGCCCTGGAAGGCGTCGATCTCCACGCTGGCGGTCTGTCCCAGCCGCACCTGCACCACCTCGGTCTCGTCCACCTCCACCACCGCTTCCATGGTGCCCATGTCGGCAATGGTCAGCAGCACGGTGCCGGCGTTGTTGAGGGTTCCCATGATGGCGTTTTCGCCCTCCTCCACGTTGAGGCGGGTGATCAGTCCGGACATGGGCGCGGTGATGGTGACCTTGCCCAGATCGTGGCGGGCCTTCTCCAGGTTGGCGCGGGTCTGCTCGAGGCGGTGGCGCGCCGCCTCCACGCGGGCCGCCTCCACCTGCGCCGTCGTGCGCGAGCTCTCGATCTCCGCCTCGGAGGCCATGCCCTGCTGGTAGAGCTCGGACTGGCGGTTGAAATCGAGCTCCGCCTTGCGCAGCGAGGCCTCGGCCAGGCGCACGTCCGCCAATCCGGTGTTCACCGACGCTTCGAGCGCCTGCACCACGGCGCGGTACTCGGTGGGGTCGATCTCGAGCAGCAGGTCGCCCTGGTTGACGCGCTGCCCCTCGACCACGGCCAGGTGCGTGACCGTGCCCATGGCGTTGGCCGACACGTCCACCTTCTTCTTGGGCTGGATGGTGCCCGAGGCGCGCACCACGGACGTCATGTCGCGGCGCTCGACCTTGTCGGTGTCCACGGGCTGCGAGCTGTCCCGCTTGCTCAGGCTCACAACCACGAGCACGGCGACCACGATCACGACCAGCACGATGGGAAGCCACTTCTTCACGATTCACCTCCGGCGGCTCGCCCAGCCGCCTCGATTGGTACCGCTAGTTTCCCGCCAGCTTCTGGTCGAGCAGGGCCTTGCCGATGGGAAAGATCGACAGGAGGACATACGTGGCCACGACCACGGTGGCCGCGGGAATCAGCCCGAGACGGTGCACCTTGGCCAGGCCCAGGATGGTTACCGCCAGCGCCCAGTACATGAAGGGGTCGCCGTAGAGATTTGCGATCACCGAGAGAGGCGCCTCCGGATTGTACTCCGGCAGCAGCGACGCCGCGGTCAGGTTGGCGTTCTGCGCCGAGCCGGTGACCACGATGACGATCCAGCTCAACAGCGTGCGGAATCCGTGGACGATGAGGCTCGCCCAGGCCGTCACGCCGAGGGTTTGGCCGATCACGGCGACGCCGCCGGAGAGCTTCAGGAACATGTGCACCACGAGGGTCGGCAGCGTGATCGAGAAGATCACGGCGAAGATACCGGCGGCGATTCCGGCGACCACCCGCAACCACGCGGGAGGATCGACGAACATGTCCAGGATCTTCTCCATGGCCTCGACCTGATCGCCGCGCGCATTGTCGATCGACCGCTCCATCACCTCGGGAATGATGATGTTGATGTTGGCGGCGACGTACAGGGACATGATGGCGAAAACGACCAGGAGCGGCAGGAACCACATCGGTCGTTCCGCCACGGCGGCCATGGCCTTGCCGGGCGCCGTGAACACGTCCACGAATCGTTCGCTCACCGGTGTCGGTTCGGCGTGGGCCTCGGCCTCGGGCATCGGTTCCTGGTTATCGTTCATCTCGGGACTCCTCGTCGGGTTGAACGTCCGGCTCGCGAAGGCCCTCGAGCCCATCCAGCCGGGATTGCAGATCACGGCCCGCGGCAGCCAGGCCGGTTTCGGATTCTTTGTCCGCCAGCGCCCGCACACCGGTCACGGGATGGTCGTGCTTGTCCAGGAACTCGGCGGCGAAACGTCCGTCCTCGATCTCGTCGAGCAGGCGGGCCATGCGTTCCCGCACCGAGGCGTCGATGATCCGCGGACCTCGTGTGAGTCCGCCGTAGACCGCAGTCGGACTGATGCGCCGGCGCATGCCGTCGATGCCGTGGCGGTGCAGCAGGTTGGTGATCAGCGTCAACTCGTGCACGCATTCGAAGTAGGCATTGGCGCGATCGTAGCCGCGATCGACCAGTGTGTCGAACGCCGCCTGCAGCAACTCGATCACTCCCCCGCACAGAACGGCCTGCTCGCCGAACTGATCGGCCACGCACTCGGCGCGGAAGGTGGTGGGCCAGCCGCCGCCACGCAGGCAGCCCACGGCGCGGGCGTAGGCGGCGCACAGGGCCCAGGTGTCCGGGGGAGATTGATCCGTGACGGCGAGCAGACCGGGGACGCCACCGCCACCGGCGACCGCCTCGCGCAACATATCGCCCTGGGATTTCGGCGCGGCCAGGAAACAGGGCCGCGAACCGGGGTCGATCTGACCGAAGGCCACGGCGAAACCGTGCGCGAAGACGAGAGCTGTATCAGGCGCGAGATGGGGCTCCACGTCCGCGGTGTAGACCGACCCCATGGCCTCGTCGGGCAGCATGAGCGCCACCACGTCACCGGCGGCGGCGGCTCCGGCCACCGACAGCACTTCGAATCCCTCGCTACGGGCCAGAGTCCCGCGCGGGGAAGCCTCCCTGGCCCCCACCACCACGCGGATGCCGCTGTCCTTGAGATTCAGCGCCTGGGCCCGGCCCATGGTTCCGTAACCGATCACCGCCACGGTCCGGCTCTCGAGGGGCGTGAGGCTCGCCTCGGCCTCCTCCACGGGGCGTCCGGGCGCCGGTTGCCAGGGGTTGGACACGGAGTGACCTCCAGGCGTGCGACCGGCGGCGCATCCGCCGATCCTGACCGCACCTTAGGGCCCCCGGGTCGCCTTGACAAGAACGGGACCAGCGCCTAGATTCTCGCCCTGCCCCGCAGGGGGTGGCGGGCCTGGCCCGTCACGACGTTGGTACGTCCAGCCATAAACCAGGGTGGCGCCTTAGCTCAGTTGGTTAGAGCAGCGGAATCATAATCCGCGTGTCCGGGGTTCGAATCCCTGAGGCGCCACCAACCCACCGCCCACGCTGAGCCGCAGACGCGGCTTTTTTTATTGCCGGTGGCACCAGACCGGAGCGGCCATGGACGCGAGCAGCTTCGAGAATCGGATCGGCGGTCAACTCGACGTCCTCGTCGCCGACGCTGCGAGTGCTCACGGCGAGGATCCGCAGGCTGCCGGATTCGTGGTGGCCCTCTCGGGCGGTCCCGACTCCGTCGCCCTCGCCGCCGCCGCCGCCGCCTGGGCCGAACGCCACGGCCGTCCCCTCGTGGCCGCCCACTTCAACCACCGCCTCCGTAGCCACGACAGTGACCGCGACCAGATGTTCTGCGAGGACCTCTGCCGTCGGCTCTGCATTCCTCTCGAATGCGGCTCGGGCGACCCTCGCGCCGTGGCGCGCCAGCGCGGACGCGGTCTCGAGGACGCCTCCCGCGAACTGCGCCACCAGTTCCTCGAACGCGTGCGCGTCCAGCATGGCCTGGCCGCCGTCGCCACCGGACACCACCGCGACGACCAGGCCGAGACGGTGATCCTGCGCCTGTTCCGCGGCACCGGTCTCGACGGTCTGCGCGGCCTGCGTCCCCGCAGCGGTCGGCGCATCCATCCTCTGCTGGTGGTGACCCGGGCCGAGATCCTCACCGCCCTCGCCGACAGCGGTCTCTCCTGGCGCGACGACCCCAGCAACCTCGACGGCAGCAATCGCCGCAGCCGCGTGCGCCGCGAGTTGCTGCCCCTGGTGCGCGACATATTCGGCGAGGGTAGCGAACTCGTTCCCGCGCGCCTCGCGGACCTGGCCGAGACCGACCTCGCCCACCTCGATGCGCTCACCGAGTCGGCGTGGCAACTGGTCGCAGCCCCGCCGCTGCCGGACCACGTCGGCGCCAGCCTGTCCGTGCCGCCGCTGGTGAACCTGGAGCGAGCCGTGGCTCGGCGGGTGATCCGGCGCTGGCTCCGCGAGGCCATCGCGCACGATCTCGAGCAGATCCACGTGGACGCGATCCTGGACTGGCTCGCCGGCGGCCAGTCGGGCACCGGACTCGATCTTCCCGGCCCAGTCCGCCTGGAACGGGTCTTCGATCAGGTCGGCATCGCCGGGGCCCCGCCCCCCAGCGACCATGCCGACCGCTGGCGTCTGCGCGTCGAACCGCTCGGCGAGGTCCCGTCGCCTCCACAGCCGCCTCGCTGCGACCAGGGAACCTGGCGGCTGATCTGCCCGTCAGATGCCATGGAGGGCAGCCTGCGCCTGCGCAATCCGCGGCCCGGCGACAGGCTGGAACCGTTCGGGCTCGACGGCAGTAAGAAGCTGAGCGATCTTATGCAGGAAAAACGTATCCCTACCGCGCGGCGCGCGGGACTGCTCGTGGTCGAGGACGACGCCGGAATCCTCTGGGTGCCGGAAATCGGCCAGGCAGAGCGTACCCGTGTCTTGCCGTCCACCCGACAGGCGGTTACCATCAGCGTGGATCGGCGACGCCAGGAACCGGGCGAATAATAGTCGCCTTGGCCGCGTATCCGTCGGCCCCGCGCGAATTTAGATGTCTGGAAAGGACTTCGATGTCGAAAAAGCCCCAGCGCGACAACAACCGGCCGCCCCAGGGATCCGGTGGACCGCGACCCAGCTTCTCGGGTCGTGGCGTGGCGTTCTGGCTCCTGCTGTTCCTCCTGTTGCTGGTGATCTTCCGGTGGTACACGGGCGAGCAGCGGACCACCAGCATCATCACGTTCAGCACCTTCACCGAGCAGGTGGAGAAGGGCAACGTCGAGAAGCTCACCATCGTGGGCGACGAGGGGATCGGACGCCTCACCGCCGAGGTCACCATCCCCTTGAAGGATGGCAACATGCGCCCGGTCCGCGACTTCCAGGTCGGGCTGCAGAAGAAGGACGACTACTACGAGTGGCTGCGGGCCTTCAATCCCAACGTCAGCTTCCAGGTCGAGCGTCCGCGTGAACCCTGGCTGACCCAGTTCCTCACCATCTACATGCTGCCGATCCTGATCCTGGTGGCGGTGTGGATCTTCTTCTTCCGCCAGATGCAGTCGGGCAGCAATCGCGCCTTCTCGTTCGGCAAGAGCAAGGCCAAGCTGGTGAACATGGATCGCCCCGAGGTCACCTTCGAGGACGTCGCGGGCTGCGACGAGGCCAAGGTGGAGCTCGAGGAAGTCATCGAGTTCCTGCGCTCGCCCAAGAAGTTCCAGCGCCTGGGCGGCCGCATTCCCAAGGGCGCCCTCCTGGTCGGGCCCCCGGGCACGGGTAAAACTCTGCTGGGCCGCGCCGTGGCCGGCGAAGCCGGGGTGCCGTTCTTCTCCATGTCCGGTTCCGACTTCGTGGAGATGTTCGTGGGCGTGGGCGCCAGTCGCGTGCGCGACCTGTTCGAGCAGGGCAAGAAGAACGCTCCCTGCATCATCTTCATCGACGAGATCGACGCCGTGGGCCGCCATCGTGGCGCGGGCCTGGGCGGCGGTCACGACGAGCGCGAGCAGACCCTCAACCAGCTCCTCGTGGAGATGGACGGCTTCGAGAGCAACGACGGGGTGATCCTGCTGGCGGCCACCAACCGATCCGACGTGCTGGATCCCGCGCTCATGCGCCCGGGCCGCTTCGACCGCCAGGTGGTGGTCGACCTGCCCGACCTCAAGGGTCGCGAGGAGATCCTCAAGGTGCACATGAAGAAGGTGCGCCACTCCGAGGACGTGTCCATCAAGCTCATCGCCGGCGGCACGCCCGGACTGGCCGGTGCCGACCTCGAGAACCTGGTGAACGAGGCCGCCCTGCTGGCCGCCCGTCGCAACCACGACGAGGTGCTGCCCGAGGACTTCGTCGAGGCCAAGGAAAAAGTGATGATGGGTCCGGAGCGCCGCAGCCGGGTCCTCACCGACCACGTCAAGCGCACGGTGGCCTACCACGAGGCCGGTCATACTGTGGTCGCCGAGTTCTGTGAGAACACGGACAGCGCCCAGAAGGTGACCATCATCCCCCGTGGGCAGGCGCTCGGCATCACGTTCACGCCCCCCGGCGAGGACGTGTTCCTGGAGACCAAGGAGAAGTTCCTCGACGGCATCTGCGTCGCCCTGGGCGGCCGCGTTGCCGAAGAGATCTTCCTGGGCACCATCACCGACGGCGCCTATGGCGACATCCGCGCCATCACCGCCAGGGCCCGGACCATGGTCACCCGCATCGGCATGAGCGAGAACCTCGGCCCCATCGCCTACGAGGAGGCCGGCGGCCAGGTCTTCCTGGGTCGCGACTACTCTCGTCGCCAGACCCACAGCGAAGAGACCTTGCAGGCCATCGACAACGAGGTCCGCAGGATCGTGGACGAGCAGTACAAGCGCGCCCACCAGATCCTCAGCGATCATCGTGGCGTGGTCGAGGTCATGGCCGCGGCGTTGCTCGACCGCGAGACCATCGACCGTGCCGAGGTCGAGATGATCGTCCAGGGCGAACCGCTGCCCGACCGCGTCGTCAGCCCGCCCCAGGCCACGCCCCCGAGCGAGGGCGACGGCGACGGCGAGCAACTGCCCCTCGATCTCGCCGAACTCGCCGAGACCGTGCGGCAGCAGCGCGAGGCCGAGAAGCAGGCCGATCACGGCCCCGACGACGAGACCGAGCCCGAGGAGACCGCCGGGCAATGAACGATCGCTTCCCCCTTTCCGGGCACGAGGATGGCGCTACCGACGCCGCCCGCGCCCGGGAAGGGGAACCGTTCGCTCCCGCCTGGGATCTGGGCAGCCGCACCCTCCATCCTGTTCGACGCCCCCTGGTCATGGGCGTGGTCAATCTCACCGCCGACAGCTTCTATCCGTCCTCGCGTCGCGCCGATACCGAGGGCGCCGTGGCCGCCGCGCTGGATCTTGCGACCGAGGGCGCCGACGTGCTGGATCTGGGCGCCGAGAGCACCCGCCCCGGAGCCGCGCCGGTTCCGGCCGCCCAGGAACAGGATCGCCTGCTGCCGGTGCTGGAGGCGTTGCGCCGCGAGACCTCGCTGCCCATTTCCGTCGACACCTACCGCGCGGAGACAGCCAGGCTGGCGCTGGCCGCGGGCGCCGATGCGGTCAACGACATCTCAGGGGGGCGGGATGCCGCCATGTTGCCCCTGGTGGCGGACGCGGGATGCGGCCTGGTCCTCATGCACATGCGCGGGGAACCGCGCACCATGCAGGACGATCCGCACTACGACGACGTGGTGACCGAGGTGGCCGACTGGCTGTCGCAACGCGCCGCCACGGCCGAAGCCGCCGGTGTCGGCCCCGGACGGTTGCTGGTCGATCCGGGCATCGGCTTCGGCAAACGCCTCGAGCACAACCTGGCCCTCCTGGCGTCGCTACCCGCGGTGGCCGACGGTCGTCCACTCCTTCTCGGAGCCTCGCGCAAGCGATTCATCGCCCACCTCACCGGCGCCGAGGTCGACGGTCGCCTCGGCGGCAGCCTGGCCGCGCTGGCCGCCGCCTTCGCCGGACGAGCCACGGTGGTGCGCGTGCACGACGTGGCGGCGTCGGTGCAGTTCCTGGATGTCCTGGCAGCCGTCGCCGAGGCTCGTTTGACCCGTTGAGCCCATGTCATCGGCGTGATATCGTGCGGACGCGACCGCTCACTCCATCGAGACCGTAACGGGGTTTGACCCATGTGGGAAAACATCACCCAGAGCCCCATCATCGATGTCCTCGACATCCTCATCGTGGCCTGGTTGCTCTACCGCCTGCTGCTCTTCGTACGCAATACGCGCGCCGTGCAGATGGTGGCCGGCCTGGCCATCTTGCTGGTCCTGAGCTTCGTGGCCAGCAGCCTCGGCATGATCGTCGTCGGCCGCATCATCCGCTCGCTCCAGACGGTCTGGGTGGTGGCCTTCATCATCCTCTTCCAGCCCGAGTTGCGGTCGGCCCTGGCGAACCTCGGCATGCAGCGGCGGCTCCGCGCGCTTCGCGGCAACGACGAGTTGCCGGCCGAGGATGAGATCCTCAAGACCGTCGGACGCCTCAGTCGCCGCGGCCTCGGCGCGCTCATCGTCCTGGAGCGGGAAGTGGGCCTCGATCGTTGGCTCAAGACCGGCACCGTGCTGCAGGCCGAGATCACCGCCGAGACGCTCGAGACCATCTTCACCGTGCCGGCCCCGCTGCACGACGGCGCGGTGATCATCCGCGACGGCAAGATCGCCGCGGCGGGCTGCACGCTTCCGCCCACCGAGCGGGAAGAGATCGGCTACATCCTGGGACTGCGGCATCGCGCCGCCATCGGATTGAGCGAGGTCTCGGACGCCATGGTCATCGTGGTGAGTGAAGAAACCCGCGCCATCTCCCTGGTTTACGACGGCGAGATCAAGCGCGGCCTCTCCCTCGAGGATCTGAAGACCGAGATCGGTCGGATCCTCGTCAGCAAAGATCGCAGCAAGGCCAAGGAAACCGAGACCGCATCCACCTGATCGCTGGAAGCAGGGAGGGCCGCCCGACGGCGTTGGCGCCCGGCCATCGGAGCGGCCCTGCCCGGTCCGCAGCCGCAGCCTCCCATTCCGCAACCCCGGACCACCCGACAGACCGCAAGAGCCTTGCCCGGTGGAGCCGGCGACCGGAATTTGGCGCCAGGCCGGCCTGTGAACGCGCCAGATCCTGATTCCATCCTGCGTGGGATCTTTGCTGGACGTGTCTCGCCTGGCGCCGGCACCGGTCACCGCGAGCGCAGGGTCCGGCGCCAGACGTATGGAATCCGCACGACAGGGACGTTGGCGGGGTGTCACCCGCGGGTCACGCCATGGACGCTGGAGACAACTGGATGACGGTCAGGCGGGAACGGGCACCGGTTCGGTACGCTGCAGGGACTTGGCGAAGATATCCACCAGATCCGGATCCAGCGACTCGCCGGCTTCCTGATGCACCGCAGCCAGGGCCTTGGCCGGTCCGCCGCGCACCTGATGCTGGGCGTAGAGCTGAGCCACGGCCACCAGACGGGCCACCAGGGGGATATCGCGGGCCTTCAGACCCAGGGGGAAACCGCGGCCGTCGAAGCGCTCGTGGTGGTGGCGCACCGCGTCGCGCACGGCGGCTGGAGCATTGAGGTCGGACACCCGCGCCAGGCCGGCGTCGGGGTGCGCCCGGAATCGCTCCCAGTCGTCGCCGGTGAGGCGGTCGGCCGTGAGGTCGTCGATGGCGGGTTGGTCCTGACCGTGGTTGCGGAGCAGAGCGCCCAGCACCAGGTCGCGTTCCTGATCGGGCGGCAGACCCAGTTCGCGGGACAGCAGGCGCACCGCCGCGGCGGTCTCCTGGGTCACGCGGTCGGGCTCATGATCGGCGCGATCCTCGCCCACCAGCAGGATCTCCAGCAGTTCCAGGCTCATGTCGGCCCGGCACTGTCCCTCGCGAAGGCGCAGAAGAGCTTCGCCGGTGATCTCCATGAACTCGTGGATCTCGTCCGAGGGTTCACCCTGCTGCCCGCGCCACTTCAGCCCGAGCGCCACCATGCCCAGATGGACCTGGTCGTCCGCCCGGAGTCCCACGATCCACTGCAGACCGCGCTCCAGGAGCGAGTCGCGGACGGCCTGGAAAGACGCCGGCATGTTGGCGATCTCCACCGGCCGCTCGAGGGTGCGGAAGAAGGTGGTGATGCGCTCGCTGCGCAGATCGGCATCGCCGGGATCACGGCGGATCTCTCCGGCCAGGAACGGCTTGCCGTCGGGATCCTCGGTATCGAGATAGATGAGACTGGTGACCTCGGCGGCCAGTCGCAGCCTCGAGATGAACACCTGCCAGAAGTGCGGCTCGTCCTGGGCGTCCTGCAGACCGCGTGACAGTTCGAGCTTGGCATTCAGCAGGTTCGCGTTGCCGCTCGCCGGCGCCGGTACGGTTACCGGTCGCTGTTCGGGATCCGTAGGCGTCGCTGGTTCGCGACCGGCGTCGGACAGGATTCGTTGCAACAGCTCCAGCGCGAAGACCTCGCACAGACCGTACTCCCGGTCCTCGCCGCTGTGGTACAGGAAGGCCACACCCTCCAGCGCAACGCCGCGGAACAGGGGCATGATCAGATCGGGTTGCAGATCCTCCAGGACCTGCGACTCCTCGTCCCAGAGCCCGCCTTCCTCGACGTCGAGAAGGGTGAGCGGTCGTTTCGTACGCAGCAGGGTCTCGGCGATGCCGCCCTCCACGGGCAAACGGAGCGTCCCGTCGCCCGAGACGTACTGATCGCCCTGCGCACCGAAGTACACGGTCTCGGCGGCGAGATCGTGGCTGTCCAGAAGCACGGCCAGGGCTTCGCCCAGAACGGCCGGGTTGCCTTCCGGACCCGCCGCGAGCAGGGTGTCGTCGACCGACACGTACGCAGCGGTCACCAGATCGGCCGCCCGCCGGGTGTGGGCATCGGGTTCGGCTGCGTCGCCGTCGACGTCGTCCAGAAGTTGATCCAGACTCCCACCACCGCCGGCATCGCTTGCGTCCTCCGTGGTCTCCTCCGGTTCCTCGGTCGCCGCGGCCACTCTGGCCGCCGACGACGTCGCACCCGGTGACAGCGCCGCCGCGGCACCGTCGAGATCATCGAAGAACCGCAACGGGAGTTCGTCGAACTTCTTGGCCAGGAATCGCTGGATCACCTCGCCCGCCCCCACGAACACGGCCTCTCCGCCTCGCTCCACCAGCTGACCCTGAAGGTCGGCCAGCACGGCGGCGCCGCCGCCGCCGAGGGAATCGAGGTCGCCGCATTCGAAGATGAGCCGCGTCTTGTCCTTCTCCAAGCACCGCGAGGCGAAGTCCAGCAGACGCTGGCGATCG
Organism: bacterium; assembly: GCA_003353795.1. Classification (GTDB taxonomy): domain Bacteria; phylum Krumholzibacteriota; class Krumholzibacteriia; order LZORAL124-64-63; family LZORAL124-64-63; genus Glo-17. The sequence goes on along the minus strand of PIVY01000072.1, from coordinate 9,136 downwards.
CCGCGGCCGAAGGCGCCGTGGATCCGGATGCCGAAGAGGCTACGGTCGACGAGATCGAGGGATTCGAAACGGGTGGCCAAGGGTTCGCCTCCGGATCAGACCATGGTCTCGGCGAGCCAGTTGTCCAGCACGGCTCGCAGGAAGCGCCACTCGCTACCAACCTTCTTCGCGGGGATCTTCCCCTCCTTCGCTAGACGGCAGACCGTCTTGACGTGCATTTTCAGGTATTCGGCCGCCTCGACCGAGGTCATCACCTGGGTGGTGGTTTCCTCGGCGCCGATGAAGATATTCTGGCGGTCCTTCTGGTCGAGCATTGGCTGACTCCTCAGACGCGCTTGCAAAGCATTCAGTGCCACCTGTGCAGGCAACAATTCAGCAAACCCCATGCCCCCGACGACGACCCCGGGTGGTGTGGGTTAAAACGGGTCCTATCAGGGAATCACACGCCTTCGTGGGAACGTCACCGACCATGACGACCGCACCTGGAGTTGCAAACTGCATGAATGAGGCGGCACGAAAGGGCTGCACGCCCGCCACCGCGCGAGCCGCACGAACCGTCCTACTCGGCCAGGAATGCGAGCAGATCGTCGATGTCGTGGGGTGGCAGCCACACCGCGCCACCCGGATCGACTGCCGAGGTCCGGCTGCGGATCAGGATCACCTGCGGCGCCGTTTCGGGCAGCACGCCGAGCAATCGCGAGCGGAAGCGGGCCGGTGCCGCGTCGTCGCAGATGAGCGCGGCGGGCCGTTCATCCTGCAGCCGGCGGGTGACCGTTTCGATGTCGGCGGGGCAATCCACCACCAGCCCGGCCGCCACCAGACGCTTGCGCAACGACGTGCGTCGGAGCGATCCGGCCACCAGGAGCCAGACCTCGGGACGAACCGCCGGGGGCGAGTCATCGTCACCGACGGGGCGAGGTGCGGCGCTCACCACTGGAGTACGCCGAGCTGTCGAGGGAGGAACTTCGGTGGGATCGGTCCAGAGTCGGTCGCCCACCACTCGCAGGTCGCGCCAGGTCCTGGCCAGCGCACGGTTGTCACCCCGGTCCCAGGCGCTGGCGATGGTCTCGAAGGCGCTGGACAGAAGTGCCAGATCGGCCTCCCAGGCGCTGCCCGGCAGGGGCGCGGGAGCGGCGCTCAGCGATTCGGCGAGTTCCTCGAACGACCGGGCGGCCTGGGCGGCGTCGCGGCCTTGACGAGCGGCGAGCACCACGCCGAGCAGGCGTGCGGCCAGGGCGGCGCGGCCCCCCGGCCCCAGGGGTCCGGGCGTGTCGGCGGCGGCGGTCTCACCGGGAGGGCCGGCAGTGAAATGGCGGAGTCGCTCCCGCAACTCCGCCACCAGATCAGTCAGGCTGGACTCGGACAGGTTCATGCGCAGCGATCACTCGATCTTCACGGCTCCGAACTCACTCAGGTCGTAGATGCGCTCTTCGGCGGGTTCGGCCGCGAGTTGTCCGTCTTGCATGGGGAGCGCGTCGAATTCTGAAAGATCATAAACCTTTTCGTCGTCCGAAGGAAGGGGGCTGTCGACCGGTGCGGGGGGAACGGGATCGCCCGCTGCCTCCACGCTGGGCTCGACGACGGGCTCGATCGACGGCGCCGAAGTCGCAGCGGGGGATTCGTCGAGGACCAGTTCGTTGCCCGGGACGAACCCCGGGTCGGGCTCGGCCGTGGGCGCCGCGGGCGCCTCGGGCGTGACACCGGTCTCTTCCTGGCCCGGCAGATTGCTGTGCGCGAAATCCTCGGATGCGGCCGCATCCGGGGAGAAGATGGACGACGAGCTCTTGGTGGCGAAGGGATCGGCCACCAGGCCGCTGTCGGACTCGGATCCGCTGGCGAAAGGATCGAACCGGTCGACCAGCATGCCGGATCCGGGCGCCGCACCGGGATCGCCGCCCTGATCGGCCTGAACGCCGGTGAGGAGCGAGGCCAGTTGCAGCATCTGGCTGAGCCGCTGCTCCTGGACGGCAAAGTTCTTGGTGAGATTGGCCAGTCCGGCAGCCACCTCGCCGGCCACGGGGGCCAGCTCGGCGATGGACGCGGACTGGTCGTCGTCGCTCGTGGGTTCGAGCACCGCGGGGTCCAGTTCGGCCAGGCGACCGCGCACGTTCTCGAGAATGCGGTCGCGGGGGTCGTCGTGGTCGGCCTTGCCCTTGTTGCCGTCGACCATGGCTCGCAACTCGGTGGTGAGCTCCTCGAGGTCCTGGGTCAGCGGCAAAAGACGCTCGCCCTTGGCGCCGAGGCGGGCGACCTCCATGGCGATCTGGAAGGCCAGACGGCTGGCCCGTTCGATGAGGGTGCCCAGGGAACCGTCCGCGCCCTGATCGTCTCCGCCGGCTCGCGCGGGCAGCGATTCCAGCTCCTGACGGACGGCCTGAATGGCCTGACGCAGGCGTTCCCGGCGCGGCGCCAGATCATCGTCGGCAGCGGGAGCCACCTCGGCGAACTTGCCCAGGCGGCGGAAGATGCGCTCGATTCCCGAGCCCTGCTGCTTGACCTGATCCGTGGTCGAAGCCTGCCAGCTGCGGGCGTCGCGAAGCCCGGCCACGAGGTCGGGACCCTGTTCGGAAAATGCTTGCTGATTGCGGTCGGCGTCACGACCGAGATCCGCGCTCGCCTGGAGCAACCGCACGGCCTGGTCGGCCAGACTGCCGGCGGCGGGACTCTCCCAGTTGCCCTGCAGGTCGTCGAGACTCTCGTCGACCAGGGCCTTCTCCAGACGATGCAGTTCGCCCTCGAGGCCCACGTATCGTTCCAGCTTCGCCTGCTGGAGATTGAAGTGGCCGAGCAATGAACTGGTCGCGGCAGCCAGGTCGGGATCCGATTCCAGTTCCTCACGTTCCCAGGACTCGGGCTTCTCGGGATCGAGATGCCGGATGGCCTCCAGGATGTCGTTCTGGCTCGAACTCGAATCGCCCAGGCCACGCATGCGTCGGCTGACAGCCACGCCGGCGGTGATCGCCGCCAGCAGGGTGACCGCGGCGGCCAGCCAGAAGGCGTTGATGGGGTGAGCCTGGAAGTCGCCGATGGCCTTGAAATCGGAGAATCCGCTGAAGTCGATCAGGGTCTCCGGGGCACCGCCGACGGCCGTCAGCAGGCCGGACCCGAGGGTCAGGCCGGCCAGCAAGACCAGGAAGAAGCACAGGATGCCGATTCCGGCACCGCCTCCGCCGGGGCGGCTTCGCCCGCGATAGGCCTTCTTGGGCTTTTTCTTGGACGCCTTGGCGCCGGAAGCGGCCGCCGTCGCAGCCGCGGCCGTCGGCGCCGCCGAACTGTCGCCAGCCGCCGGATCGTCCGCCGGAAAGTCGTCCATCAGGTCGTCGTCCCACTCTCCCACCGGGGCGTCGGGGCCGTCGTCCAGCAGATCCTCATCCAGATCCAGGAAATCCCGGTCGCTCATGCCGCGTACCTCTCTCCAACAACTAGGGTCGAAGCCATGTCTCCCGTGGCATATCGACCGGAGTTGGAGAAACCGTAGCAGGAATTGAGGCGGGATCGGCGCGAGGTCCGGTTCAGCGTCGGTTCAGCGTCGGTTCAGCGCGTCTCGCGGATGAAGGCGAGGATGTCGTCGTCCAGTCCGCTCGAGCCGTGCGCGGCCAGCGGATCGTGCCCACCGGTGGGAAAGACCCGGAAACGGCTCCCCCCATGCTTGGCCCGCTTCTGGAGCACGCGCAACGATTCGGGCGACACCTGTTCATCGTCGTCGCACTGGACGCCGAACACGGGAACATCGAGGCTCCCGGCCAGGTCCTGGGCGAGTTTCATGCCGTCGAGGGCGTCGACCACGAGTCCGAGTCGGCGACGGATGGGCGGGAAATGCAAGAGCCCGAGCGTCTGAAGCACGCGGACACCCAGCCCGACCCGCGGCACCAGGGCCGGCGACAGCAGCACCAGTCCGGACACGCGCTCGCGTTCGGCCAGATTCAGCGCCAGCGCGGCCCCGAATCCCATGCCGATCACCAGGACGTCGCCACAGGTCTCCGACAGAAGCTTGTAGCCCAGCCGGACCTGCTGGAGATTCGCTCGCCAGCGAGCCTCGGGGCGGTCGGTGACCCCGTGGCCATAACCCGTGAGCAGCATCGCGTGGACCGTGAGACCAGCTTCGTGAAGGGTCCGCGCCAGGGGTACGAATTCGGCGGGAGACTGATCGGCACCGTGGATCAAGAGCACGCCGGGCGCCCCATCGACACCCGACTTGAGGACCGACCGCATGTGCTTGGGCACTCCCAGTTCGGCCTCCGAAAGGGCCCGCAGGCGTTCCTGGGACTTCATCACCATGAGCCGCGCCCGGCCGTCACGGGCGATCTGGCTCCGGGTGCGCTGAAGGTCCCAGGCGGACAGGGCCGTGGCGCTCAGACGCTCGCGACGCTGTTCGTTCCGGGGGTTCTCGACCTGGTTGTCGGACTTCACGAAACCGTGTCCCTTCGCACTTGGGCGGTCCCAGGCGGGACCAGATCCGGACGGTGTGAATCACCGCTGATAAATAGCGCCTCTGTGGGTAATGCGCCAAGTGATTTGAGCGTGCTGGTCGCCCGGCGGCGACTCCGCGCGGCCTACGGCGCGAGGGTAGTACCCGCCGTCAACGTGCGTCCGAGGGCCGCAGTTCCGCTGCCTCGATCAACAGATCGTCGTACCGCGCGGCCAGACGTGGCCAGCAGAACGGATCGACATCGGCGGCCAGCGAACACATGTGCCCGCCATCGGCGCCGCTGACCAGACCGGCCAGCAATGCGGTGAGTTCATCGGTGTCGGAATAGAAGTGCCGACCGCGGCAGAGCGAGCCATAAAGGGTCGGATAGACCTGGCGGCGGGGCAGCACCGGATAGCAACCGGCGTGGACCGCTTCCGCCACCGCGATGCCGAAGTACTCCTGCTCAGCGCAGCTGACGACGATGTCCGATCGTGCGAGCAAGGCCTCGTAGACCGGTCGGTCGGCGTGGCCGCAATGGAGGCAGCGATCGCCGAGCCGTTGCGCGAGCGGGCCGAAGACGTCGTCCTGGTGGCGGCTGTCGCCGGCGAGGATCACGGCGAAGTCATGGCCGGCTTCGAGGAGCGCGCCCACGGCGGCGGCGAACTGATCGGGGCGCTTGTCGAACTCCCAGCGATGGTTCCAGAGGATCACCGGTCGGCGTCCATCTCGCGGCCACGCCGGACCGGATTCCGGCACGCAGGGCCCGCCGCGCCAGACGGCACCGGCCGCCGCGGCTTGGGGATCCCGATGCAGGCCCACCGGCAACACGCGGATGCGCGGTTCGAGCCGACCGCGAATCCCGCGCGGCACGGCCTCGGGCATGCGACCGAGATACTCGGGCAGGGCATCGAGGAAGAGGTCGCGATGGAATTCGGAGTTGAAGACCACGAGGTCGGCTGCGAGGCAGCTGATGATGTTGGTGAAGCCGAAGTGGAAATCGAACTCCTCGTGGGGCGAAAGCGGATAGGTGAGCTGGTTCTCGTGCATGTAGAGCACCAGCGGCGCGCGGTCCAGCGGCGGCGGCAGGAGTCCGCGTAGATCGGCGGCGTTGATCAGGCTGGTGGCCAGCAGCACGTCGAAGGATCCGGACGCCGCGGTCAGCTCGTCGGCGAACCAGGCCGCACCGCCGCGCATGCGCCACTTCCAGTACCGCGGCGGCAGGGTGAAGGCACGGTATCGGTGCCTCGAATGGGCGGTGAGTCCCTCCCGGAAACTCCGATGGGATCCGCCGTCGAACGACTCGATAAATGCAATTTCGAGGGTGCTGCGACCGTCTGACACCGTGCTTTGCCCCTGCCCGGCGAGATATCGCCAATGGTCAGCCTGTTTGATGAATTGAAACTTTCGCGGTTCTGCGGTATTCTGACGGGTGATTCACCTGCTGTCTACGGATGTCCCGTGCGGGCGACGGTCGCGCATGGGAATCGATATGCCACGATTGGAGTCGTCGATGAACAGGTACCAGCCGATTCTGGTTCTCGCGATCGCCCTTAGCGTCCTCGCCGGCCCGCTTACCGATTTCGCCACAGCCCAGACGCCACCCGCGTCGGGTCGCGTGGTCGTGAGCTTCGAGCCTGGCACGCAGATCACGGTGGACAAGAGCGCCGGCGTGCCGCGGACTGGCGTATCCAGCCTGGACGCCGTACTCGACCGGCATGGCGTCGTGACCCTCGAACCCCTGTTCGGCGGCATGATCGAGATGTTCGACGATCCGGCCACCCGCGCCGACCTCGCCAGGCATTACATCGTCCTGCACGCCGACAAGGCGGGCGATGATGGCCTGAACGCCGACCTGCAGGCGCTCGCCATGGTGGAAGAAGCAGTGTCCGACGTGCCCATGAAGCAGCACGGCACGGCCTACATGCCCAACGACCTCGTCACGCCGCAGTGGCACCTGCGCAACGCCACCCTCGGTGGCGGCGACACCCGCGCCCTCGGTGGCTGGGCCGAATCCCTCGGCGACACCAACATCGTGGTCGCGGTCCTCGACAGCGGCGTCGACTGGCACCACCCCGACCTCGGCGGCCCCCACCCCGACAAGGTCAACGGCGCCATGTGGACCAACTGGACCGAATACTACGGCACCGCCGGCGTGGACGACGACGGCAACGGCTACATCGACGACTTCCGCGGCTGGGATTACGTGAACATCGGTTCCGGCAGCGTCTGGCCCGGCGAGGACTACGGTCCGCCGGACAACGATCCCATGGACTTCGGCGGTCACGGAACCCTGGTATCCGGCTGCATCTCGCCGATCACCGACAACGGCATCGGTCTGGCCGGCATCGCGCCGGGCTGCAAGATCATGGCCGTCCGCATCGGCTGGCTCTCCAACGACGGCAACGGCTACGCCTACCCGACCTACATGGCCCAGGCCTTCGTCTACGCCACCGCCAACGGTGCCGACATCATCAACCTTTCGTACTCCACCGGCTACAGTTCCGCATTCGCTTCCGCCGTCCAGGCCGCGCTCAATGCCGGACTGGTGATCTGCGTCTCGGCGGGCAACGAGAACAACGACGAGGCCGGCTACCTGCAGGGCCACGCCGACGATCGCGTCCTCACCGTGGCCGCTTCCAACAGCAGCGACGGCAAGAGCGACTTCTCCAGCTACGGCACCTGGATCGACGTGACCGCCCCGGGTTCGAGCATCTACACCACGGCCTTCTCCCACGAAACCGGAGAGAGCACCTACGGCACCACGCAGGGCACCAGCTTCTCCAGCCCCATCACGGCCGGAGCCTGTGCGTTGATCTGGTCGGCCGAACCTGGATTCTCCTCCGCGCAGGTCGCCGCGCTGATCCAGGACACCTGCGATGATATCGACCACCTGAATCCTGGATACGAGGGATGGCTCGGCTCCGGCCGCATCAACCTGCTGCGGGCGCTCGGCGACAACGAGCAGCTCGTGCCGCAGGAGTTCTTCGACATCCAGGACGCCATCAACATGGCCACCCCCGGCGATGTCGTGAAGGTGCTGGCCAGCGAGACGCTTGGCCTCTTCACCGTCGTGGGTAAGGACCTCCTGGTCGAGGGCGCCTACGCAGCCGGCTACGGCTCCCGCGATCCCATGGGCACCCCGACCATGGTCGAGTCTCTGCCCACCACGCCGGTGCTCGACTTCTACGGCGACGTGACCAACACCACGGTAGTGGACGGCTTCTACCTCACCGGCGGCGGCGGTCGCACCTTCGCCAACATCCCCTACTCCGGGCGGTACGGCGGCGGTCTCATGCTCAACCAGAAGTCGCCGACGCTGCGCAACCTGACCATCACCGGCAACTCGGTGGGCAACAACAACACCCTGGGCCTCGGCGGCGGCGTCGCCATGTACAACTCCGATGCCGTGCTCGAGAACGTCATGATCAGCGGCAACACCGCCATCTACGGCGGCGGCGTGTTCATCTATCAGGGTTCGCCCACGTTGACCAACGTGACCATCGACGGCAACACCCTGATCACCGAGAACATCGCCAACGTGCCCATCGGCGGTGCCATGCACGTGATCGACGCCGACGTGACCCTCGACGGCGTCACCTGCACCAACCACCTGGGCGCCGACAAGGGCGGCGGTATCTACGCCGCCGACCTAAACGGCTCGGTGATGGTGACCATGATCGGCGGCGAGATCTCCGGCAACACCGCCAAGACCAACGGCGCCGGCTTCTGCGCCAGCGGCGGCACCATCGACCTGACCGACGTCCTGGTGGCGGACAACTCCCAGAGCGCGACTGCCACCTTCATGGGCGGCGGCGGGTTCTACGCCGACGGCTCGACCATCACGTTTACCGGCCTGGAGTTCGACGGCAACAGCACCCACAGCGGCTCGGGCGCCCAGTTCAACGTCTGCCCGGACGTGACCATGTCCGAGACGGTGTTCACCGACAACAGCGCCCTGATCTTCGGCGGCACGGTCTACCTCACCGGCTGCACGTCGAGCACGATGACCAACCTGACCATCGCCGACAACAGCTGTCCCGGCGGCGGCGCGGGCATCTATTCGGTGAACACGCCGACCACGGTCACCGGCACCATCAGCGCGTTCAACACCGGACCGGGCGCCATCGCCAACGGCATGTACATCACCGGCGCGGCCACCCTGTCGTGCAATGACGTCTTCGGCAACGAGGGCGCCGCGTACGGCGGCGTGAGCGACCCCACCGGCACCGACGGCAACGTGGCCCTGGACCCGCAGTTCTGCGACCGCGGCGAGGGAGACTATCGCGTGAGCCCCAACGGCCCCTGCGCTCCCGCTCACAGCGGCGGCTGCGACCTCATCGGCGCTCTGGAAGCCGACTGCGGCGCGGTCAACGCCGTGGATGACCCGGCCGTGCCCGTGGCCTTCCGCGTCGACCAGAACTTCCCCAACCCCTTCAACCCGGCAACCACCATCCGCTTCGCCCTGCCCGCCGCGGCCCGCACCTCGGTGGTCATCTACGACGTCAAGGGCCGAGCCATCAAGACCCTCGTGGACTCGGAACTCGAGGCCGCCACCCACACCTTCCAGTGGCGCGGCCGCGACGACCAGGGCCGCTCCGCCTCGGCCGGCATCTACTTCTACCGCGTCACCAGCGGCGACCACCAAGCAGTCGGGAGAATGGCGCTGATCAAGTAGTCCGTCCGGGGGTGCATACAACAAGACCGCTCGAGCAGATCCGCCAAGCG
>PIVY01000378.1 GCA_003353795.1 bacterium | reverse complement strand
CCCCCCAACAGCACCCCCCGGCGAAGCCGGGGGCTATAGCCCCGGCCTCCGGGGCGTGTTGCCCAAATCGGGGGTTGACAGGTGTGGTATGATACGGGGGCTCTGGCAGGGAGGCCACGCGATGATGGGACCACGGCAGCAAGCGACGCCGAAGCTCTTTTACTCAGGGATCGTCTTGGCCGATCGGGTGCCCGACGATCATCACCTCCGGCGAATCGCCGAGACGATCGACTTCGGATTCGTCCGGTCGGCCGTGGCCGAGTGCTACGGCGTCAACGGCCAGGAGTCGGTCGACCCGATCGTCCTGATGAAGCTCATGATCCTGCTCTATCTCGAACAGATGCCTTCCGAACGCAAGCTCATGGAGGCCCTGCCGTACCGAATCGATTGGCTGTGGTTCTGCGGCTACGATCTCGACGACACGGTGCCGAACCATTCGGTTCTGTCCAAGGCCCGGCGCCGCTGGGGGCCGGAGGTATTCGCCGAACTGTTCGGCCAGATCCTGATCCAGTGCATCCAGGCTGGCCTGGTCAGCGGCGACGTGCTCCACCTCGACGGCAGTTGCATTCAGGGCGACGTGGACATGGACCGTCTTCGGCCGGTCATCAAGCACACCGGCCAGGCGTTGTATGACCGTCTGGAAGAGGGCCTCGAGCCGGCCCATCCCCACAGTCGTCTGACCGCCTGCAGCGACCCGGAAGCCGGGGTGACCCGCAAGAACGGCCAGACGATCTGCGGCTACAAGGACCATCGGGCCGTCGACGACGCTCACGGCGTGGTCACGGCAACGGTGACCACCGACGCGGCCACCCACGAAGGGCATGTGCTTGCGGAGTTGCTGGGCGCGCATGAAGACCACACCGGCGCCAAGCCCCAGACGGTCGTCGCCGACAAGCAGTACGGCACGGCCGACAACTACGAGCACCTGCATCGCGAAGGGATCGATCCCTGCATTCCACACGGAACGCAAAAGGGCAGGGGGGGTCGGTTCGGCCATGCCGCCTTCCCCTACGACCGGGAGGAAGACTGCTTCCACTGCCCGGCCGGTCAGCGGTTGGACCTGTATCATCGCAACCGGGCGGCCCAGCGGAATCGGTATCGTGCGGCGGCGGAAGTCTGCGCCGCCTGCGCGTTGCGCCGGCGATGCACGACATCGGCCGGTGGGCGACGGGTGGAACGTCACATGAAGCAGGACGAGATCGACTGGGCGGACACGTTGTTGTCTGGGCCGCAACGTCGTCGGCTGATGCGTCGTCGGAAGATCCGGGCCGAGGGTTCGTTCGCCGCGGCCGAGCGGTACCACTTCAAGCGCAGTCGCTGGCGGGGCCTG
>PIVY01000002.1 GCA_003353795.1 bacterium | reverse complement strand
GAGGTCGCGCAGGGCGCGGGCGAGATCGGGGTCCTCGGAGTAGAGCGGCAGGTTGAGGCCCAGATCGATGAGGCCACCGGCATCGCGAGCCGGCTCGAGCAAGGGGTCGAACCGCGCCTCCGTCTCGGCGACGAACGTGCCGCGGCCCACCTCGCCGCGGAGCAGCCCGCGCCGCTCCGCCTCCGCGTAGGCGCGGGTGATGGTGCCCACGGTGAGATCGAGCTGGTCGGCCAGTTCGCGGTGCGTGGGCAAGCGATCACCCGGCAGGAGGCGCCCAGAGGCGATATCGGCCGCCAGGGTGTCGGCGATGGCCTTGTAGCGGGGGCCGGTCAGGCCTTTGATGGTGGGGCTCCACATTGTCATGGTGACAATAAATACATTGCACTCATTGTCACAGTCAAGGTAATTGTGACAAAGTGAATCCCGCGACTCGATCAGGAGAGACCATGACCCGCTCTCACGCCCTCCGCGAAGGCCTCCGGGACGCCGCCCCGATCTTGCCGGGAATTCTGCCCTTCGGCATCATCGCCGGGGCAGCCGCGGTATCGGCCGGACTCGCGCCGATGCCGGCGGCGGGGTTCTCGGCCATCGTATTCGCCGGGGCATCGCAACTGGCCGCCGTGGAACTGCTTGCCCAGCAGGCCACGTGGCCGGTGATCCTGCTCACCATCCTGGTGATCAACCTGCGCTTCGTCATGTACAGCGCCGTGCTGGCGCCCTGGCTGTCGCACCTGCCCCTTCGCATCAAGGCGGTGCTTGCCTACCTGATCACCGACCAGGCCTTCGCCGTCACCGTGGCCCGGCAACGGCGCCGCCCCGACGCGGCCGGATTGCCGTGGTACTACTTCGGCGCCGCGATCTCGCTGTGGCTGACCTGGCAGACCGGCACCGTGGTCGGCGTGCTGGTGGGCTCGCTGGTGCCGGCGTCGTGGCATCTGGATTTCTCGGTGCCGCTGGCGTTCCTGGCGTTGCTGGTGCCGCTGGTCAGCGACCGCGCCAGCCTGGTGACCGCCGGTGTCGCAGGCGCCGTGGCGCTCGTGGGGCGCGGACTGCCCTGGAACCTCGGGTTGATCGTGGCGGCCGTGGTGGGCATTGCGGTCGGGCTGCTGGTCGAGAACCGCACCCGGGCGGTCGAGGCGACCGAATCCCGGAGGTCGGCGGCATGACCCCCTGGTCTCTCATGCTGGTCGCCGGCGCCGGCACCTTCTTGCTGCGGCTCTCGTTCCTGGCCCTGGTGCGTGGAGACGTACCGCTGCTCGTGCAACGGATCCTCCGGCTCGTGCCGGCGGCGGTGCTGGCGGCGCTGGTCGTGCCGGCGGTGGTGCCGGACACCGGCGCGGGAGCCGCGGACTGGGCAAGCTGGATTCGGCCCGTGGCCGCAGTGCTGGCGACGGTGACCGCCGTACGCACTCGGAGCATCTTCGCCACGCTCGCGGCGGGGATGGCGGCGCTCTGGCTGCTCAGTCTCCTCACCTGATGCAACCCGGTATGGCGGCGGTGCGTCTCGGTGATGTTCCATCACCGACCGACCGCAGAGAGGACCCACCATGAATCCCCGCGTCTCCGCCCAGTTGACGGCATGGCTCGCCGGACTGCTGCTCATCCACCTCGTAATCATCGGCCTCGTCGAGCCTACCAGGGCCGCCGAGACGACGATCATCGACGGCGTCCCCCACGTCCGCAACGGCGCCGAATCCCGCGACGGCCTGCGCACCGTGGAGTTGCGTGAAGTCTGGCGCGTGGGCGGCGAGGACGACGATGCTTTCTTCGGGCTCATCCCCCGCGTCGCCGCCGACGCTAGCGGCCATGCCTACGTCCTCGACTCTCAGCTCTGCCAGGTCTCCGTCTACGACACCGACGGCGAGCTGGTGCGCACCCTGTTCCGCGAGGGCGAGGGACCGGGCGAGGTACGGCGGCCGCGCGACATGCTGTTGCTCGACGACGGTCGCGTGGGGCTGATCCAGGAGTTTCCCGGCATGGTGGTGATGGTCGACGGCGAGGGCTTGCCGGCCGGGCGTCTGAGGGTCGGCGGCACCGACGGCGGCGCCCACAGTCTCACCGCCTGCCAGGGCGCCGGCGATCGGGTCGTGCTCTCGGGAACCCACCAGAGCGACGGCGGCCCGGGTATCAGTCTTCGCGACAACTTTCTCGAGAGCTACGACTCCGACAGCACGCTGAAGGCCCATTTCGTGAGCGCCCTTTCCCAGTACGATTTCAACGACTTCGTCTTCGATGAGCGCGAGCACCTGCCCCCGTTCTGGTTCTGCTTCGCCGCCGGCGCCGACGGCTCGGTCTACACGGTCCACGACCGCGACCGCTACGCAATCACGGTCCACGCGCCGGACGGCTCGGTGAGCCGGGTCATCGAACGGGACTACGAGCCGCTGCAACGGACCGATCGCGAGTATCGGGCGCTCTACGGCATGATCGAGACGGCGATGACCGGGATGCCCATGGAGGTCCGCATCGAGGTGGAGCGTCAGGAGGCCGCCGTCATGAGCCTGGCCCGCGGCATCCAGGTGGCTGTCGACGGACGCCTCTGGGTCCTCAGCGGCCGTGGCGCGCGACCCGACGCGCCCGGCGTGATGGCCGTGTACGACGTGTTCGAGCCGAGCGGCGAGTTTGCCGAGCAGGTGGCGCTGAAGGCGCCGCACCGGGCCAGCGAGGTGGGCATCGTCCTGGCCGGACCGGATCGCATCCTGGTGATCGAGAGCTACTTCGAATCCCTGGCCGCCCAGTTCGGCGACGGCAGCACCTACGGCGGCGAGGACGGCGAGCCCGCGTTGCCAGCGGTCGTCTGCTACGAGATCGCCCACTGATCCGCGACCGACGATTGCACGAAGAGCCCCCGCCGACCGGCGGGGGCTCTTTCCGAACATCATCGGGGCGTCCGGAATCAGGGCGCCTCGAACACCACCTCCCCCACCGTCACGGTAGCCCCGGGCACGGCCGCGTACTGGATCCACTCGGGCCGCTTGTCGTACACCACCGACAGCAGCCGGAAGTTCGAGTCGCCTCCCGGCAGCAGCATCCGGACATCCTCGTCCAGCATGAACATCTCGGTGGGCTCACCCTCCTCGTCCACGTAGAGATCGTGGCCGGATTCGGGCGCGTCGAGGCGCAGGAAGTACCAGCGGTAGTCACCTTGCTCCTCGAGCGTCTGGTCCAGTTCGAACGGCGACGTGTATAGCTGCGGATCCTGTCGCACGCTTACGAGGTAGGTATTACCCGGCTCGTTGGGCACCCGCGCCTCGGGCAGGCCGTTCTCCGACGTACCATCAAAGGCGTACCACACGATCCGGTCCTCCCACTCCTCGAGATCGGAGATGTCCACGTCGGGCGCCGGGATCACGCCGATCTCGAACCGCGTAATCTCGGCGTTGACGTTGACGTTGTCGCTGCCCAGCCGACTGCTGTACCGCACGGTGAGGTTGCGGGTCACGTCCACCGACGTGTTGGCGTCAAGGGTGACGCGGAACCGGATGGAGCAGCTGAAGAGGTCGGCCAGGCGCTGGGTGGCCGTGCGTTCGAGCGGGTTCATGGCGGCGAGGTCGTCGGGAGTGAGGCCGCGCAACCAGGCGTCCACCTCGGTCTTGTGCGGCGGCTCGCCGACGCCGTCGGGCTCCAGGAGGTCGAGGATGTAGAGCATGGACGGGTCCGTGATCACGTCGGCAATGGCGGTCGACCACAGCGGCACCGAATCGGGCACCGCGTACTGGAAGACCTGGGTCATGAATCCGAACTGGTCGACCACCGGCGGCGCCACGTCGGGCAGCGGCACCAGCCTACGCTCGATCTCGTCGGCCTCGTAGGGACCGGTGGCGTAGTCGAGGGCCACGCGCCACGTGGACACGACGTCGCTGGGTCGCGCCGCCTGGTACCGCAGGCGCACGGTCACGGTGTCGCCGGGCGCCACCTCGGGCGGCTCGACGGTGACGGCGTAGGGCCGGGTCTTGTCCTCGGTGCCCAGGCTCATCTCCTGGCCGGGGAAGCCGTCGCCGCAGCCGGTCAGCAATGCGGACACGAGCAGGATCGCGGTCAGCAGGGTCTTCATGGCTCGCGCCTCCTAGAATTCCACGCGCAGCCCGAGAGACGGCATGAAGATCCAGCCGTACTCCTCGCGCTCCGAGTAATCGTAGTTGTAGGTGAAGCCCTCGGGGCTGTTGTGGACGAAGTAGTTCGCGTTCTGCAGATCGAGATACGCCGTCCAGATGGTGCGCTTGTTGATCCACTTCTTGTCGAGACGCAGGTCGGTGCGGAAGTACGGCTCCATACGGTCGGACAGGTACTCGCCGCCCACCTCGATGTACTCGCCGGAGTCGGCGTCGAACTCGAAGAGACCCGAGGAATAGCTGAGCAGCGGGGTCACGGGCACGCCGCTGACGTACTGGATGCGGGTGCCGAAGCTCCAGTTCCGTCCCAGGTTCCACGAGCCCACGGCCTCGACGTGGTGAGTCTGGTCCATCTCGAAGAGGATCCAGTCCGCCGGATCCCACTCGGTCACCGAGGTGCTGGGTCGGCGCGAGTACTGGCGCTCGCTACGACCGAGGCTGTAGCTGATCCAGCCGAAGAAACGCTCGCTGGGTTCGTGGCGGAGCATGAACTCGAAGCCGTACATGCGGGCGTCGGTGTCGGGCGCGAAGTTCAGGCCAAGGCTGTCGGTCTCCGACGGGATCAGTTCCTGGGTGTTGTGGTAGCCCTCCACCTTGAGCGAGAGGCGGTCGTTGATGCGCCACTCGTGGCCCAGGGTCGCGTGGCGGGCCAGCGTGGGCGGCAGGTCGGGATTGCCGAAGACCGGATCGGTGGACTGGCCGGAGGGAGCGGGCATCTGGTTGTAGGTTCCGTAGGACGCGGTGAAGGAGCGGTCGGGATGATAGCGCCAGCGGGCGCTCGACCGGTAGGACACCTCGTCCTTGTCGAGGTGGTCGTAGTAGTCGTAGCGGACGCCCGGGATGAGCAGAAGATTCTTGGTGGGGCGCAGCTCGAGATTGGCCCAGACGCCCTGCAGCCCGAACGTCTGCTCCACGGTGCTGCGACGCCAGCCCTCGGCGGCCACCGAATAGGTGTACGGCGTGCGGATCCACTCGCCGCCCACCACGGTGGCCAGCCAGGGATTCCACGACACCGACAGCTCGTCGCGCAGCTGCCACAAGGGTCCCCCGCCCTCCCAGTCGAAGTGGCCGAACACGTGGCCGGATTCGCTTTGACGGCCGTAGGCGGCGCGGAATGTATTCTGGACACGCTCGCCCAGCCGCGCGTCGTAGCCGAGGATGTAGCGGCTGAAGCGAATGTCCATGGCGACCTCGTCGGTGGCCGCGTTGACCGAGGCGCTGCCCTCCTGCGCGTCGGCCACCACCATGGACATCTTGTCCTTCACCGCGAAGGCCGTGGCGAAGAGGTGGTGGCCCGGTGCCGGGTCGTAGTCGAGCCGGCCGATCGCGTCCCAGTAGTAGGGCGCCATGGCCATGTTGAAATCGTCGTTGCCCGAGAGTGCGGCGTCCATGACTTCGCCGATGAAGCTGCGGCGGGCGCTGAGGGTGAGGGAGAATTTGTCGCCCAGGGGCCCCTCGGTATGGAAGCTGGCGTCGAGCATGCTGGCGTCGAGCACGGTGCGCCAGCGATCCTTGCGACCGGGCCGACCCTTGAGCTCCACCACACCGCCGATGGCGTTGCCGAACGAGGTGCCGAAGCCGCCGGGATACATGTCGACGCTACCCAGTGACAGCGAGTTGTAGGTGGACTTGAGGCCGCCGTAGTGGAAGAGCAACGGGATGTCGATGCCGTCCAGGAAGAAGCGGGTGTCGTAGTTGCCGCTGCCGCGGATCACGATGGCCGCGGGATTTTCCATGGTGGGCCGAGCCACGCCGGGCAGGGCCTGGATGCTCTTGATGACGTCACCGCCGAAGCCGGCGATGCGCTCGACCTCGGTCACCGACAGGGTCTGCCGCGAGACTTCGGTTTCCTCGCCGCGGCCGTAGACCACGACCTCGTACTCGTTGTAGGCGCTGCGGCGGGCCCAGGAATCCACCTCCACGAGTTCTTCCGCCGCGATCAGGACGGTCTCCTGGAAAGCCTCGTAGCCGGCGTTGGGAAAGGAGAACACGACCTCGCCGGGCGGCAGCGATTTGAACGAGAAGCGCCCGTCATCGTCAGTGAAGGCGACGAGCCGGCCCTCCTCCAGGTACTGGCCGGCGAAGTGTCCGATGCGGTCGAGGTACGCGTCCCAGGGAACGTCCAGCGCCGGGCGCGCCAACGAATCCGGAAACGCGGCAACCACCATGGCGCCTGCCAGCGGCACCCGAGTGCCCATCTCGCGCAGCCGGCCACGGACGTTGACGTACTCGGCGATGAATCGGGTCTGCTCGCTGATGGAGAAGACGTACTCGAACTGCACCCAGACGGGTACGGGCTCGCCGCCGGCCTCGGCCGGCGTGAAGACGAACTCTGCGACGGCGGCCGCGGCGGCGGCGTCGAGGTCAGGCGCGAGGCCGTCGACCACGATCACCGAGTCGACCCGGCCGGTCTCCAGGACCAGCATCTCCAGCAACACGGCGCCTTCGCGTCCCTCGCGCAGGGCGACCGGTGGATAGACGGCCTCGGCGAAGTGGCTCAGCGTGGGAGCCACGTCGGGTTCGAGGATCTCGGGAGCATCGTCCTGCGCGGTCGCCATGGCAGGCAGGGCCAGCAGGAGCACGACGGGGATCAGGGTGCGAAGCATCATGTTCTGGCTCACTTCTGGAACTCGAAACGCATGCGATAGACGATCCACACCGCCACGGCCTCACCGTGACGCAGTGCGGGGTGAAAGCGGAATTGCCGGAAGGCGTCGGCGGCGAGCTGGGCCGAATCGTGGCCGATGTGCTCGAGCACCACGACGTCGGCCACCGATCCTTCGGCGTCGACGAGTAGCTTGGCGGTGACCACGCCGCCGGCGCGGGCGGCGATGAGCGCCTCGCTGTAGCGCGGCTTCACCTGGTGCACGGGCTCGGGCGCGCGCTCCACGGTGCTGAGGGCGGCCAGATCGCCGCGCAGGTCGCCGGCGGTGGCGGTGAGAGTGTCGGCCACGCCGTCGAGCACGTTGCCGCGCCTGGTCACCAGGCCCACCGACCCGGCGCCGCTGCCGCTGCCGAGGCCGCGGGCCATGACCTTGCGCACGCCATAGACGCGACGAGGCGCCGGCGCGGTGGGCACCGGCTCGGGATCCGGTGCAGCCACCACGGGCGTTTCGATCACCGGCACGGTTGCCGGTCGGTCGATGGGTTGCGCGAGCCGGGTATCCGGAACGATCTCGGCCACTACCGGCTTGATGTCGGGAACCGGCGCCGGTGCCGGCGTCGGCGCGTGGAAAGCGATGCGATGGGCGACCCGCTGGGGACTGCGGACCACCTCGGGCAGGTCCACGGCCAGTAGCAACAGACCGAGACCCCCGAAGATCAGCAGGCTCGTGCCGAGGCTGCCGGAGAGGAATCCGCCGCGGCCGTGGCGGGCGGCCGGCTGGGCGTAGACGGCGAGCTTGCTCGCATGGGCCGACATCACGCATCCTCCCGGATCACCAGCAGCGACAGGTCGTCGTGTCCGGTGCGGTCGCAGGTGAAGAGCACCCGCTTGAGCACGGCGAAGTCCACGCGACGGTCGCACTGGATGGAGAGCGCCTGGCCTTCGCCACCGGGCCCGAGGTCGCGCAGCGCGCTGGCGAGCGGCGCGATGAGCAGGCTGTCGGTGCTCGCCGTGGGCAGGTCGGCCACGTGGCGACCGTCGAGCACGATGCCGCCGGTGGTCACTTCCAGGCTCAACGCCGACTCCACCGGCGTCGTGGCGGCGGACTCGGGCAGGTGCAGATCGGGCGACGGCGTGACGAGCTGGCCCTCCACCGAGAAGCTCTTCAGCAGGAACACCAGCAGGATGACCATCATGTCGACCAGCGAGGTGAGCTGAGGCCGCGCAATACCGTTGGTCTTCGGCCGGGAACGCGGCAGGGCGTTGCGGGCGGCGATCACGGCGTCACCTCCGGGTCCTGCGAAGAGCCGAGATTGGCGCCGGCAGCCAGCCCCACGTCCCGGTATCCGGCGGCCTTGCAATGATCAAGGCAGCGCACCACATCGGCGCAGATCACGCCGTCGTCCACGGCGACCACCACCTGGTCCACTTCGGGGCGGCGCGTGCGCTCGGCAGCCAGCACGGTCTCGAGGGCGACCGTGTCGAAAGAGCCGTCGGCGGCCACGACGAAGCGCGCCACCTCCACGTCACCCCAGACCACGGCCACGGCACTGGAAGTGACGGCCACCGTCAGCGGCACCTCGTCGGCGGTGCGGGCCTGGCTCGGACCATCCTCGGCGGGCAGGCTGAACGTGTGCGTCGCGAGGTGGGTGAACACCGCCATGCTCACCAGGAAGGGGATCAGGATGATGAACATGTTCATGATGGGGGTCACGTCGATCTCGACGGAATCACCGAGTGCGGTCGGCCGCCGCGAGAGGATCGATGCCTGGCGCGCGCTCATGGTGATCACACCGCCGCGCGCTGCAGGGAGCGCACGGTCTCGGTCTCGACATCGTCGGCGTCCTGACGGGCCTCCAGGTAGTTGAGCAGCTTCACGGCCGCGGCGTCGCACTCCTCGGTCTTGCGCGACTGCAGGCTGGACAGCCGGGTGTAGGCCACCAGGCAGGGGATGGCCACGATGAGGCCGAAGGCGGTGGTGTTCATGGCCTGACTGATGCCGCCGGCCAGCACCGACGCCTTCTCCGCCGCCTCCACCATGGCCAGCGAACTGAAGCTCTTCTGCAACCCGAAGATGGTGCCCAGCAGACCGGTCAACGTGGCGATGTTGGCGAGCATGGCAAGGTAGCCCACGCGCCGTCCGTAGAGCGGCACCGCGCGGATGGCCACTTCCTCGACACCGTGGCGGACCTCGGTGAGCGAGTGGCCGGCATTGAAGCGCGAGACGGCCTGGCCGAGGATCGCGGCCGCCGGGCTGCGGCGGCCGCTGACCTGGGCGAGAGCACCCTTGAAGTCGCCGCCGTTGAGCCGGCGGATGGCGCCGGTAGCGAGGTGGTCGGCGTCGTCGCGGCAGACCACCAGGTAGAAGTGCAGTCGCTCGACGATGACTGCGGCGGCCGCCGCGAGGACCGCCAGGATGACCCACATGAGGGGGCCGCCGGAGCGGAAGAATTCTGCGACGAAGGATTGCATGGTGTTGCCTCCACAGAGTCGATGGTTGAGGAACCGTTGCTTCACCAGCCGGCAAAGCAGCGGTCGTGCCATCGTGAACGACACGTCCCACGGCAACCGCAAAACTTTGTTGTTATATGAGTTACATAATGAACCGGATGACGCCGACCAGGCTTGCCGACGAGTGCGCGCCCTGCCCAGTGTGCCTTCGATTCACAGGCTGGAATCGGAGCCCGAACGGCCTGGCTCCGCAACAATGACGCCCCCAATTGGCGGAAACTGCAGTCCGTGCGCCGGTGCCGGATTCAGCTCGATGAGGTGCGGCTCGAGGCACTGCGCGGCAGGACGGGGTGCTCGACCTTTGTACTCTACAAGATCGCGGGGCAGGTCGGATGACCGCCGCCCGGCTTCCCACTGGCTGGCCCTAGTCGTCCCGCCCCGCCTGCAACATCCCCAGATCCGCCATCACCAGCGCCGCCATCGCCTCCACGATGGGCACCGCCCGCGGCAACACGCAGGGATCATGGCGCCCTTTCGCCTCCAGCACCGTCGCCTTGCCCTCGTAGTCCACCGTCGGCTGCGGCATGGCGATGGTCGACGTCGGCTTGAACGCCACCCGGATGACCACCGGCTCCCCGTTGGTGATGCCGCCCTGCACACCGCCGCTGCGATTGGTAGCCGTGCCGAGAGAACCATCGGCCCGCGCCACGAACGCATCGTTGTGCTGACTGCCGCGCAACCGCGTGCCGGCGAATCCGCTGCCGATCTCGAATCCCTTGCTCGCCGGCAGCGACAGCATGGCGCCGGCCAGGCGTGCCTCGGCCTTCTCGAACACCGGCTCGCCCCAGCCGGCAGGACAGCCGCGCACCACGCAGGCCACCACGCCGCCCACCGAATCGCCGGCGTCGCGGGCGCTGGTGATCAGATCGGTGAAGCGATCGGCCGCGTCGATGTCGGGGCAACGCACGGCATTGGTATCGACGGCATCCTGGGTGACGGTCGCGGGATCCACGAGGGCGGGATCCTCGTCGCCCACCGCGTCCACCCAGGCCACCACCTCCACGCCCCAGCGCAAGCGCAGGAGCTGCGAGGCCACGGCGCCGGCTGCGACCCGGGCTGCCGTCTCGCGAGCGCTGGCCCGACCGCCGCCGCTGCGGGCGCGCATACCATACTTCATCTGGTAGGTGTAGTCGGCGTGACTCGGCCGCGGGACCTCGTCGGTGTCCTTGTAGTCGGCCGGCTTCTGGTCGGTGTTGCGGATCAGGAGGCCGATGGGCGTTCCCAGGGTGGCGCCATCCTGAACGCCGGAGAGGATCTCCACCTGATCAGGCTCCTGGCGCGGCGTGGTCAGCGCGCTCTGGCCGGGACGCCGACGATCGAGAGCGGCCTGGATGTCGGTCACCGAGAGGGGCAGCCGGGGCGGGCAGCCGTCCACCACCGCTCCGAGGCCGGCGCCATGGCTCTCGCCGAAAGTGCTCACGCGAAACAGGCGGCCGAAGACGCTACTCATGACGACGCCTCCCCGCCGGAATTCAAGTGTGCCACGAGCCCGTCCAGTGCCTCGATGTAGCCGCCCGAGCCGCGGCCGGCGGTGCAGCCCACGCAGATGTCGCGCACCAGCGACACGTGGCGGAACTTCTCGCGTTTCGACGGATCGGAGATGTGGATCTCCCAGGTGGGCAGGCTCACCGCCGTGAGCGCATCGCGGATGGCCACGCTGGTGTGGGTGTAGCCCGCCGGGTTGAGGATGATGCCGTCGGCCCGAGGAATATCGAGGGCCGCCGCCTGGATGCGGTCGACGATGTCGCCCTCGTGGTTGCTCTGGAAATCGGAGATGGCCGCGCCGATCTCCTCGCCGCGCGCCCGCAGGCTCCGGTTGATCTCCTGCAGGGTCGTCTTGCCGTAGACTTCCGGCTCGCGGATGCCCAAGAGGTTCAGGTTCGGTCCGTGAATCACGAGGATGCGCACGCTTGCTCCCTGGCCAGGGCCGCGAGGGCCTCGTCATCGTCGACGTCGTCCACGACCACCACGTCGCCCGCGGCGAGTGGCAGCACGAAGAACTGTCGACCGTCACGCCGCTTCTTGTCCAGATGCAATCGCGAGAGGAGGTCGGCGGCATCGTATTCGGGCGGTGTGGTGGGCAGCCCGCAGGCCTGCAGCAGGCGGCGGGTACGGTCGAGGAGATCGGCCTCGGCGGCGCCGCGCGCCACGGCCACTTGCAGGGCCGCCACGGTGCCGATGGACACGGCCTCGCCATGGCTCAGACCGTAGGCGCTCTGGGCTTCGAGGGCATGGCCGAGAGTGTGGCCCAGGTTCAACAAGCGCCGCTCCCCCAGTTCCCAGGGATCGCGACTGACCACGCCGCCCTTCACGGCGGCGCAAGCCGCCACACAGGTCTCGAGCAGTTCTGGGTCGCGGCGCGGATCGCCGTCGCGATTCTCGGCCGGATCGACAAGCGCCGCCTCGAGCTGGTCGAAGAGCGCGGGGTCGCCGATGAGCGCCGACTTGACCACCTCGGCCATGCCGCCGGCCAGCTCACGGTCCGGCAGGGTGGCCAGCATGCAGGGGTCGGCCACCACCAGAATGGGCGGATGGAAACAGCCGGCCAGGTTCTTGACGCGGCGACCGTTGACGCCGGTCTTGCCGCCGATGTGGGCGTCGACCTGGGCCAGCAGGGTGGTCGGCACCATGGCCAGGGCCGCGCCGCGCATGTAGACCGCGGCGCTGAAGCCCACCAGGTCGCCGGTCACGCCGCCGCCCACGGCCACCACGCAGGTGCCACGATCGGCGCTGAGGCCGGCCAGGGCGTCCACCAGATCCTCCACCTGGGCGAAGGTCTTCTCCTGGTCGCCGTCGCGAATTCCCAGCAGGCCCCACGACAGTTCGGCGGCGTCGAGAGAGGCGACCAGGCGCGGAAGGTAGTGATCGCGCACCACCTCGGGCATGACCAGCACCACGCGGCCGGTGACACCGCGGTCGCGCAGTTCGGCGCCGAGCCGACAGACCGTGCCGCGGCCGGTGACCACGCGCGATCCGGTGAGCTCGCGGGCAGCGAGCACGGGCAGACCGGCGGCGCCGGGAACGGGGATGTCGATCTCCGTCAACGGCGTGGCCAGGCGCGCAGCCAGCAGGGCGGCGGCCTCGTCGGCATCGAGCGCTGTCGTGTCGAATTCGTGGTCGCAGCCGGCATAGACGGACGCGCGCTCGGCGAGGAGTTCAGCGATGCGGGCGCGCAGGTCATCGTGGCCAGCCAGCAGCGGGCGTTGCCCGGCGCCGTCGCCGAGGCGGTCGGCCAGTTCGGGCGCCGCAGTGGTCAGGAGGACCAGGTCGCCGCCGGCGGAGAGTGCCTCGCGATTGGCCGGGTCGATGAGGGTGCCGCCGCCAGTGGCGACCACCAGGCCGCGCCGGGCACCAACCGCGGCGGCGGCCTCCCGCTCGCGGCGTCGGAAACCGTCCTCGCCTTCGGCCGCGAAGATCTCGGCCACCGGACAGCCGGCCGCCTCCTCGATCACCGCATCCAGATCGCAGAAGGGGCGGCCGAGCAGGTCGGCCAGAACGCGGCCGACGGCGGTCTTGCCGGTGCCCATGAATCCGGTGAGCACCACGTTGCGTTTCGTCGTGGTCACGCGACCTCCTCGGGCGCAATGACCCGGCGCATGTCGGCCAGGTCGGGCGCGTCGTTCAGCCAGACATGAAGAGCCAGGTGGGCCTGGGCCGCCAGCAGATCGCGTCCGTCGAGACACGGTCGACCGGCGCCGCGCCAGGCGGCGGCGAACGCGGTGGGGCGTTCGCCGTAGACCAGTTCGAATCCCGCGGCGTTCGGCGCCTGTGCCGGGTCGATTAGGGAAGCAGCGCCGGGATCGTCGAGACCCACCGGGGTGGCCTGCACCACGAGGTGGGCAGCGTCCAGGCACCCGGCTGCGTCGCGGCTGTCGAGAACGTGGACGGCGACCGCTTCATGAGCCGCGCGCAAGCCGACAAGTCCGGCTTCGGCACGCGAACGGTCGCGCACCAGGAAGTCGACGCGCTCGGCTCCCGCGACCAGCAGGCCCAGCGCCGCCGCCCGGCCCGCGCCGCCGGCGCCGAGGATCACCACGCGACGGTGGGTCACCGGCCAGTCGAGCAACTCGGTCAAGGCCAGTGCGGTCCCCCCGGCGTCGGTGTTCTCGGCCCGGAAACCGTCGGCGTCGAGGGCCAGTACATTGGCCGCGCCCAGCGTTGCGACCGCGTTGGAGCGGGACGCCACGTGAGGCAGCACCGCGGCCTTGTGCGGGTAGGTCACGTTGACGCCGGCCACGCCCAGGGTCACGAGGCCGGCCACGGCCGAGCCCACGTAGTCGGACGCCAGGCGCCAGGCCACGTACACCGCGTCGATGCCCAGCCGCGCGAAGGCGTCGTTCATCAGGCGCGGGGACAGGCTGTGCGCCACGGGGTCGCCGATGAGGCCGTATACGCGGGAAGCGCCGCCAACGGTCACGCGTTCTCCTCCTCGAGGCGCACGGCATCGGGACCGGCGAGGCGCGCCACGTCCGACCAGAAGTCGGGATGCGAGACCGAGGCCGCCTCCGCGCCGGAGATCACCGTTTCGCCCTCGGCCGACAGCGCCGCCACGGCCAATGCCATGGCCAGACGATGATCGCCGCCGGCATCCACCTCGGCGCCGCGCAAGCGGCAAGGACCGTGAATGGTGAAACCGTCCGGCCGTTCGTGGATGTCGGCGCCCAGGCGTGCGAGCTGGGTCACCGTGGTCGCGATGCGGTCGGATTCCTTGTGCCGCAACTCGGCGGCGTCGCGTACCTCGGTGGCGCCATCGGCCGCCGTGGCCGCCACTGCGAGAATGGGAAGCTCGTCGATGAGGCGCGGCACCAGGTCGCCGCCGATCGAGATGCCCCGCATGGGCGAGCTCTCGGTGGCCAGATCGGCCACGGGCTCGCCGGCGGCCGTGCGTTCGTTGGCCAGCTTCACGGCCGCCCCCATGCCGTGAAGGGCATCCAGGATTCCGGTGCGCGACGGGTTGATCCCCACACCCCGGAGAATCACCGACGACCCCGGCCGCATGGCGCCGGCAGCGAGGTAGAATGCCGCCGTGGAGATGTCGCCCGGCAGGTCCAGCGTCAGGCCGTGAAGGCGGGGAGCGGCACCGTCGTCGCGTCGCCCGGGAACGGTCACCGCCAGGCCGTCGCGCTGCACGTCGACACCCATGGCCGCGAGCATGCGCTCGGTGTGGTCGCGGCTCAGGGCCGGCTCGACCACGGTGGTCGGACCGGTGGCGAACAATCCCGCCAGCAGGATCGCGCTCTTGACCTGTGCGCTGGCCACGGCCAGTTCCACGCGGATGCCGTCGAGCCGGTCGCGCGGCGGTGCGATTATCAGGGGCAGGCAGCCGTCCTCGCGGGTCGTCACCGACGCGCCAAGCAGGCGCAACGGATCGGCCACGCGGCGCATGGGACGACGGCGAAGCGAGGCGTCGCCGTCAAGGGTGGTCGCCAGGCCGAGGCCCGCGAGCACGCCGGCGAGCAGGCGAGTCGTGGTGCCGGAGTTGCCGCAATCGAGCGTCTCGCCGGTACGCCATGACTCGGGCGGCAGCACGCGCACGCCGCCGGGGATGTCCTCGAAACGTGCGCCGAGAGTTTCGAGACAGCTCCGCGTGCTCGCAACGTCGCCGCCGGGTGGCAGTCCGCGTACGCGCATCTCGCCGTCGGCCAGCGCGCCGAAGAGGAGGGCGCGGTGAGCCAGGGACTTGTCGCCCGGCAGACTCAACTCGCCGTTCACGCCTCGGGCGCCGCGCACCACCGCTCTCATGCAGACGCCTCCGTCAGATCGGGCCGGACCGCGGCCACGTGTCGGCCCAGGGCCGCGCCCACGGGCCGCAACGAATCCATGAGCGCCGCGAAGCCGGGAAAGTCGAGACTCTGCCGACCGTCGCTGTACGCCTCCTCGGGCACCGGATGCATCTCCACCATGATGCCGTCGGCGCCGGCGGCGAGCGACGCCAGCGCCAGCGCCGGCACGAACTCGCGCTTGCCGGCAGCGTGGCTCGGGTCGAGGATCACCGGCAGGTGACTCTGGCTCTTGATCACCGGCACGGCCGACACGTCCAGCGTGTTGCGCACGGACGTCTCGAAGGTGCGGATGCCGCGTTCACAGAGGATCACCTGTCCATTGCCTCCGGCCAGGATGTACTCGGCCGCCATGAGCAGTTCCTCGATGGTGGTCATGAGCCCACGCTTGAGAAGGACGGGCTTGCGCACCCTGCCCACTGCCGACAACAACGCGTAGTTTTGCACGTTGCGGGCGCCAATCTGCAGGATATCCGCATACCTCGCCACTGTCTCCACCAGATCGGGGTGCATGACCTCGGTGACCGTGGGCAATCCCACCGCGCGGCCGGCCGCGGTCAAGAGTTGCAGCCCCTCCTCGCCCAGTCCCTGAAAGCTGTACGGCGACGTGCGCGGCTTGTAGGCGCCACCTCGCAGGATGCGACCGCCGCAGGCGCCCACCTGACGGGCACAGGCATTGATTTGCGCCTCGGTCTCCACCGAACACGGGCCCGCCATGACCACGAACTCGGGGCCGCCGATGGCCACGCCGCCGACGTGCACCACGGTGGGTTCGTCGCGGAACTCGCGGCTCACCAGCTGGAGCGCGGCCGACACGGGCGTGACCTGGTCCACGCCCGGCAGGGACGCCACGGCGGACAGGTCGGTGCGTTGATCGGCATGGATGACGCCGATCACCGTGCGCTCGGTTCCGTGGCTGGGTACCGGTCGCAGGTCGCGCTCCTGACAGTGCCGCAACACGGCGCCGATCTGGGCCACCGAGGCGCCGGGCTGCATGGTCACGATCATCATGAGGTGGTCCTCCGGGAAAGGGCGGCGAGCATTTCGTCGACCAGGTCGAGGACGGCTGTCACGCCGCCGGAATCCGGGTTGTCGAGCAGGCGCCGGATGAGCGCACTGCCCACGATGGCGCCGTCGGCGGCCTGGACGGCCTCGCGGGCCTTCACGGCGCCGTCGATGCCGAAGCCGACGTAGAGCGGCAGGTCGGTGTGCCGGCGGACGCGGTCGGTGAAGGACTGCAGGTCGGCAGCATTCGCGCTGGTCGTGCCGGTCACGCCAGCCACCGCCACCAGGTAGAGGAAGCCGCCGGCGGTGGCGGTGATCGCGGCCATGCGATCCTCGGTGGTGGTCGGTGCCACCAGGTCGACGAGGGCCACGCCTTCGCCGGAGAGGGCGTCGCGCAGCGGCGCCGTTTCCTCGCTGCTCAGGTCGGGCACGATCACGCCGGCGCAACCGGCGCGCGCAGACCGCCGTGCGAACTCGTCCAGACCCAGGCGCAGCACCGGATTTAGGTAGGTCATCATCACCGGCTGCACCGCCTCGTCCTTCAGTTCGGTCACCAGGTCGAGGGCTCGGCGCAGGGTCATGCCGCCGGCCAGGGCGGCCTGGCTGGCCTGCTGGATCACGGGGCCGTCGGCCACGGGGTCGGAGAACGGCACGCCGATCTCCACCACCTCGCAGCCGCGCCGCGCGCAGGCGGCCAGCAGTTCCAGCGACGTGCGCTCGTCCGGGAAGCCCGCGGTGAGGAACGGCACCAGCGCCTTCTCGCCTCGCTGGCGGCGGTCGCGGCACGCGCGTTCGAGAGCGGTCATGCCGACACCTCCGGGGGCAAGTGGTCGAGGTCCTTGTCGCCGCGCCCGGAAAGGTTCACCACGATGAGATCGGCATCGGGATCGGCAGCGAGCGTCTGCAGGTGCGCCAGAGCGTGGGCCGTTTCCAGGGCCGGCAAGATGCCTTCGAGCCGGCAGAGCGACCGCAGCGCGTCCAGCGCCTCGGCATCGGTGGCGCTGGCCACGGCGAGCCGGCCGCTGTCCTTGAGGTGCGCCAGCTGGGGGCCGACCCCCGGGTAGTCGAGGCCGGCGGAAATGGAGTGCACCGGCGCGACCTGGCCGTCCTGATCCTGTAGCAGGAGCGAGAGCGTGCCGTGCAGCACCCCGGGATCGCCCTTTCCGAGAGTCGCAGCATGCCCCTCGGGACCGCCGCCGGCCTCCACGCCGACCAGCCGGACGTCGCCGTCATCGAGGAAGCCGCGGAACAATCCCATGGCATTGCTGCCGCCGCCGATGCAGGCCAGGGCGTGGCTGGGAAGGCGGCCGGCGGCGGCGAAGATCTGCTCGCGCGCCTCGCGACCGATCACCGCCTGGAAGTCGGCCACCAGCGACGGATACGGATGCGGACCGACCACCGATCCGATGATGTAGTGGGTCGTCGCCACCGAGGCCACCCAGTCGCGGATGGCCTCGCTGGTGGCGTCCTTGAGGGTGCGGCTGCCGGTGAGCGCGGGCCGGACCTCGGCGCCGAACAGCCGCATGCGCTGCACGTTGGGACGCTGCCGCTGCATGTCGGTCTCGCCCATGTAGACGGTGCACTCCAGGCCGAAGTGGGCGCATACCGCGGCGGTGGCAACGCCATGCTGGCCGGCGCCGGTCTCGGCAATGATGCGCCGCTTGCCCATGCGCCGCGCCAGCAGCACCTGACCGAGGCAGTTGTTGAGCTTGTGGGCGCCGGTGTGGACCAGGTCTTCCCGCTTGAGCCACACCTGCGCTTCCCCGGGCAACACCGACTCGAGTCGGCGCGCGCGATACAGCGGGGTGGGCCGGCCGGCGAAGTCGGCCAGCAGAGCATCGAGTTCCGCGGCGAACGCCGGGTCGGCGAGCGCCTCGATGTGAGCGGCGGCCAGTTCGGTGATCGCCGGCATGAGGGTCTCCGGCACGTACTGTCCGCCGAAAGGGCCGAAGCGGCCGGCGCGAGTAATCTCAGTGGACATGATCCACCTCCGGATGATCGACGGCGGCGAGGAATCGTGCGACCAGTTCGGGATCCTTCACACCGGGCGCCGATTCCACGCCGCGGCAAACGTCCAACCCAAACGGTTTCACCTCGCGCATGGCGAGCGGCACGGTAGCAGCATCGAGCGCGCCGGCAAGCATGACGCGGATACCGCGATCGCGGCAACGCCGCGCCGTCTCGATCAATGTGACCCGGCCGTCGGATCCGGCGTCGCGGGTACGCTTGGGGAGGTCGAGGAGCAGGCCCGCCAGCAAGAGGTCGGGCCGCGCGAGCATGGCGGAGACCGCGTCGTCGGCACGGTCGGCCGTGACCGCCGGCAGCACCGACACTCCGGACGCCCGGCCCACCGCCTCCCAGCGAGCAGGGTCGTCGCAGGCGTGCAACTGCACCAGGTCGAGCCCCACGGCGGCCACCACCTCGGCGATGGCCGTGGGCGTTCCGTCGGTGAACACGCCGACCAGGGGCGCGTGGCTACAGGCGGCGCGGATGTCGGCGGCCTGTCCAACGGTTACCTGGCGCGGACTATCGGCGAAGATGACGCCGAGCAGATCGGCGCCGGCGTCGCGGCAGAGGCGCGCGTCCTCGGGCCGGGTCAGGCCGCAGATCTTCACGAGCGGTCGCATCACGACACCTCCTCGCGGCGCGAATCGTCGGCGCCTCGCAGGGCCCGCAGCATCGCGGCCGGATCATCCGACTGGAGCAGCGACCCGCCGACCAGGAACGCCGTGGCGCCCAGGCCCTGCAGCGCCGCCACCTCGGCCCGTCCGGCCAGCCCGCTTTCCACCACGGCTGCGCAACCCACGGGCACCTGTGGCAGGAGGGCTCGGCTCACGTCCAGGGAGACCTCGAAGGTATCGAGGTTTCGATTGTTGAATCCCACCAGGTCGGCGCCGCCGGCGAGGGCGGCGCGCAGGTCGCCCGCCGTGTGGCATTCCACCAGTGCGGCGAGACCCAGCTCGTGCGCGAGTCCGTGGAGGTCGGCCAGCTGGTTCGGCTCCAGCAATCGAGCGATGAGTAGCACGGCGTCGGCGCCCGCGGCGCGCAAGGCCAGGACCTGCCAGGGGTCGATGATGAAGTCCTTGGCGATGAGCGGCAGGGGCGCCGCCGCTCGCATGGGTGCGATGTCGGCCGGACCCGTGCCGAAATTGGCCCGGTCGGTCACCAGCGACAGCGCGGCGGCGCCGGCCTCGTGGTAAAGAGCGGCCAGTTCGGCGGGCGGCTCCCGTCGCAGGAACTGCGGCACGCTGGGCGACCGGCGCTTCACCTCGGCGATGATGCGGTCGCTGCCCGCGGTGAGCGCCCCGCGGAAATCGCGGCACGGCGCCATGTCGGCGACCCCCGCGCGCAGATCGGCCAGGCTGCGGCCGGCTTGACCGACGGTGACCTCGGCCTCCTTCTGGGCCCGGACGCGTTCCAGGAATCCGTTCACGATTCGCCTCCCACGTTGGATTCACGCGCGAGGTCGTGGGTAGCCGCGGCCAGATCGGCCAGCAGCGTCGCGGCGCGGCCGTCGCCCACGGCCGCGCGCGCGAGACCCACGCCCTCGCGCAAATCGATGGCGAGATCGGCGGCCATGAGCGCGCCTCCCGCGTTGAAAAGGACGGCGTCGGTACGCGGTCCGGGTTCGCCGGTCAGCACGCCGCGCATCAGGTCGGCATTGGCCGCGGCGTCACCGCCGGCCAGGTCGGCCGCGGCGCACCGCTGCAGTCCCGCATCCTCGGGCGTCACCGTGTGTCGCGTCACGCTGCCGTCCGCGATCTCGGCCACCAGCGTCTCGCCGGTGAGCGCCAGTTCGTCCTGACCGTCGTGGCCGTGAACCACCAGCGCCCGCACCGCGCCCAGTTCGAGCAGGGCGCCGGCCATGAGGTCCACCAGTTCGGGCGCGTACACCCCGAGGAGTTGTCGACGGACGCCGGCTGGATTGGTCAGCGGCCCCAGCAGGTTGAACACCGTGCGCACGCCCAGCGACCGCCGCACCGGCACGGCATGGCGCATGGCCGGGTGGTGATTCGGTGCGAACAGGAAGGCGATGCCGACCTCGTCGAGCAGGCGGCCCAGAGCGGCCGGCTCCAGGTCCAGATTCACGCCCAGGGCCTGGAGCACATCGGCCGATCCGCACAGGGAACTGGCCGCGCGATTGCCGTGCTTGGCCACCGGCGCACCCGCAGCGGCGGCCACCAGCGCCGCGGCCGTGGAGATGTTGAAGGTGCCCTGACCGTCGCCGCCGGTGCCGCAGGTGTCGATGGCGCGGTCGATGCAGTCGGCGGTGACCGGTACAGCGCGGGCCCGCATGCCCCGGGCGAAGCCGCCGAGCTCGACGGCCGTGACGCCCCGAACCTGGAGCGCCGCCAGCACGGCGCCGAGACGAGCCGCGTCCAGAGCGCCGGTCATGATGTCGCCCATGAGGGCCTCGGCGCCGGTGGCATCGAGGCTACGTCCGGCGAGGAGGTCGTTCATCACATTCTCGTTCATGTCGCCACCGCTCCCGTCGCGGTGCAGATCTGCAGCCAGTTGCCAAGGAGCTGGGCGCCCTCGGGCGTCATCACCGATTCGGGGTGGAACTGCACGCCCTCGATGGCGAGCTGGCGATGGCGCACGCCCATGATCTCGCCCTCGGCGGTGTAGGCGCTGATCTCGAGCGCTTCGGGCAGGTCGCCCTCCACGGCGATGAGCGAGTGGTACCGGGTGGCCGTGAACGGATTGCCCAGACCGGAGTAGATGGTGCGGCCGTCGTTGTAGACCGGGCTGGTCTTGCCGTGCATCACCCGCTCGGCCCGCTGGATCCGTCCGCCGAAGACCTCGACGATGGTCTGGTGGCCGAGACAGATGCCGAGCACCGGAACGCGTCCGGCAAACTGCTCGATGAGCGCGGCGGAGACGCCGGCGTCGGCGGGCGTGCCGGGGCCCGGCGAGATGATGAGGCCCGCCGGCGCCAGGGCCGCCGCCTCGTCCGGCGAGACGGCGTCGTTGCGCCGCACGGTCACCTCGGCGCCCAGTTCGCCGAGCGCCTGCACCACGTTGTAGGTGAAGCTGTCGTAGTTGTCGATCATGAGCAACATCACTCCAGACCTCCTTCGGCGCGGGTCACCGCGCGGGTCACGGCCTGCAGCTTGTGCAGGGTCTCCTCGTACTCGAAGGCGGGATCGCTGTCGGCCACGATGCCGGCGCCGGCCTGGGCCCACCAGCGGTCGCCCTGCATCACGAGGGTGCGGATGGCGATACACAGGTCGAGGTCGCCGCCGGGCGCGAAGTAGCCCACCGCGCCGCCGTAGGGACCGCGCCGACGGTCCTCCAGCTCCCCGATGATCTCCATGGCGCGAATCTTCGGCGCGCCGCTGAGAGTGCCCGCGGGGAAGGTGGCGCGCAGCAGGTCCCAGCCGTCCAGACCTTCCCGCAATCGACCGTCCACCCGCGAGACCAGGTGCATGACGTGGCTGTAGCGCTCCACCTGCTGGAAGCTCGACGGACGGACCGTCCCCGGCCGACAGACGCGACCGAGGTCGTTGCGGCCGAGGTCCACCAGCATCAGGTGTTCGGCCCTCTCCTTCTCGCTGGCCAGCAGCTCGGCTTCCAGTTCGCTGTCCTCGGCCGGCGTGGCGCCACGAGGCCGCGTGCCGGCGATGGGGCAGACCTGGGCGCGGTCGCCCTCCAGGGCCACCAGCGATTCGGGCGACGAACCGATGAGCTGGGAGTCGCCGAAGTCGAGGTAGAAGAGGTAGGGCGAAGGATTCAGGATGCGCAGCGCGCGGTAGACCGTGAACGGATGCGCCGCCGTGCGGCCACGCAGACGCTGCGAGAGCACGATCTGGAAGGCGTCGCCGGCCAGGATGTGCTCGCGAGCGGTCTCGACGGAGGCCTCGAAACGTTCGCGCGGGATCTCGGGCGACGCCGGCTCCAGCGGGTCGCACGGCTCGGGCATGGCGCCGGCCGGCAGCGGGCTGCGCAGGGCGGCGAGCAGACGGTCGAGGTGCTCTTGCGCCGCCGCGTATCCCGGTTCCGCGGCAAGCTCGGTCGGCGGCAGCACCGCCACCTCGATCTCGCTCTTCACGTGGTCGAACACCACCAGCTGCGACGGGAACACGAAGCGCGCATCGGGCAGACCGTCGTGGCCTTCGGTGGGCAGCGGCACACGCTCGAAGTAGCGGACGGTTTCCCAGCCGAGGTAGCCCACGGCCGCGCCGAGAGGGCCGGGCAGATCACCGGTGGCCAGGTCCAGCGCCCGCTCGAGCTCGGCCTGGATGGCGGCGAAGGGCGCGGCGGGATCGAGGTCGCTGGTTTCGGTGACGCCGCCCCGCTCAACGGTGACCGCGTCGCCCTCGATGGTGACCGCGCATCGCGGCGCCAGGCCGATGAACGAGTAGCGCCCCACCTGGATCCCCTGCTCCACGCTCTCCAGCAGACAGACCGCACCGAGGGGCGCCAGCTTGAGATACGCAGAGACCGGCGTCTCCAGGTCGGCGGGGATGCGGCGGCGCAGGGGCGCCGTGCGTCCGTCGCGTGCGAGATCGAGGAAGTCCGAGAGGCCGGGCGTGACCATGGGGTCGCTCCTTGTTCGCCCGGCGCCATTGCCGGGCACAAAAAAACCCGCGCTCCTTGCGGATAGCGGGTCTGCTTCGGTTCCGGTGGCTGTCTGTCAGCTGGTCTCGATGTCCGGAACGACCCCTATCCGCAAGGCAGATCGCGCCAGGACCACCAATAACGGTGGCTGTCGGTCGCGATCAGGATGCTGCGGATGCGGGTCATCGGGTCCATTCCGGGTTCCGGACGGGGCGCGCACCTCGGCGCGCTTGAATTTGATGTTTAATATTACGACAACGAGCGCGATCCGTCAAGACCAATCAGGATCGATTCCCGTGCCGATACCAAAAAGGACCGCCCAGCCCCGATGGCTGGACGGTCCCGACGGCGTCTCTCCCTCATCCCCCAACTATGGTAGCTATAGACGGACGAGTCCCGAGGATTACACGCACGGCGAGTATGTGTTACAATCGTCGCGGAACCACGGCGTTTGCCGGCGCCGAACCCCGCAGCTACCGGAGCGATACCACTCTTGCAAGGACACCAGGATCTCGCCCAGGTCCAGTCTGCCGTCTCTGGCTCCACGGAGGCCTGGCGCGACCTCGTGACGGACTATACGGGCCTCGCCCTATCCGTCGCCCATAGACATCTCCATGATCACGACCTCGCCCGCGACGTCGTGGCCGACGTATTCGAGTGCCTCTTCCGCGGCAAGCTCGAGCAGTTCGACGGCCGCTCGTCCTTCGGGACCTGGCTGGTACTCATCGTCCGCAACGCGGCCGTCGACCGCCTCCGCCGCGAACGCGGCCGTGTGCGCCTGCCCGCACCGATCCTGCGCCGTCCGGCCACGGACCAGCGGGTCTTCGAGCTGTTCTTCGTCCAGGGCTGGCCGTCGAAAGCGGTCTACGGCCGGATGCAATCGGAAGGCGCACGGCTCGACTACGAAGACTTCCTGTCGTTGCTCTCGGACATGGACGGACAGCTGGACCACCGTGCGCGCCGTCGACTGCGCTTCGACCGCCAGGCCCACCGCCTCGGCGTGCCCTCGGGTCGCTGGCTCGAGTACGTGGACCATGTGCGCTACGAGGCCTCGTCCCGAACCGTCGAGATCGAGCCGGAGGCGGAGTCGCACACCGACGAGCGGGACCACTTGCTCAGCAGGATGCGCGCGGAACTCGCCCGCCTCGACGAGCAGGAGCGCCAGGCGTTGGCCATGCGCTTCGGCCGCAACCTGTCGGCCCGCCAGATCGCGTCGGAAATGAAGCTGAAGAACCAGCGGCAGGCCTACACCGTGGTCGAACGGGCCCTGCGGAAGCTCCGCAAGGCCTTCGGCGTCGCCGACGGCGTCAGCGCCGGCCGTCTCGTCCTCGGGCTGGAGGCAAAGTCGTGAACGTGCACCTGTCCCCGGCACTCCTGGCGCGGCTGGCCGATCACGGCGAGTCCGGCCTGAGCCGAGGGCAACGCGATCACCTCGCGTCCTGCCGGCATTGCCGGGATGCGGTATTCGAGGCGGAGGCGACGAGCCGTGAATTCCGCGCCCGGAAGGGGCTCGCCGCGCCGGCCTCGATGGTGGCGACCATTCTGGCCAGCACGAGCGGCAGCGTCAGACCCCGCGTGGCCCGTCGGCGCTGGGCGGCGATCGTGGGACTGCCAATGGCCGCAGTGCTGGTGTTCCTGATCGTATCGCCCGTCGTCGACCCGCCGCCGCTGGCGCCGGAACTGGTCGGCCCCATCGCCGGGGTCCTGGCCGATCGGCACGGTGGCGCCATGGTCTTCCCCGGCGCCGTCGGCGAACCCGAGGCCGGCCCGGCGCTGCGCGGCATCGCCGAAGACTCGGCGCTCGTGGCCTCCGTGCAGGCCCTGGCCGACCGCTACCACGACTCGGCAAACGACCCCTCGGCCGCGATGTGGCTGATCGGCGGCTACCTCGCCCTGGACGAGGTCTCCACCGCCCGCACCTTTGCCACGGACGCCCTGCGGCGCTACCCCGACGCGGAGACCGTCCTTGTGGCAGCCGCCGTGGTCGCCTACCGCGGCGGAGAGTTCGAACGGGCGCAGGCTCTCCTACAGGACGCCATCGCGGCGGGCGACACGGAGCCAGCCACGCTGCTGAACCTGGCCATCGTGCAGCTGGACCTGGGCCATGCCGACGACGCCCTGCCGACACTCCAGCAGCTTGCCGGACACGCGCCATCGGCCGTTGCCGCGCGCGCGGCGGCCATCCTCGCGCGTCACGGTGATGAGTGAACCGTGACCCCGTGATGATGGCCTTCACCCACCGGCACGGTTCCCTTTCGAAATGGTCGATCGCCGCCGCGTCGATCGTGGTCGTCGTGGCCGTGATCGTCCTCATGCGCCTCACCGGTGCCGAAGCTCCCGGCGCGATCCTGATCCGCCATGCGCCCAACCTCGACCCCCGCCTCGCCGACGCCCTGGTCTCCGGCACCGACGACGAGCTCGCCGCGGTCTGCGACGCGCTCGATGCGCATCAGCTCATCGACCACGTCGGCCTGATCATCGACTCGATCGACGACACCTCTCTCGCAGCCTACGAATCGTCACTGGCGCAGACGATGCCGGCCATCGAACGCCTGGCCGCCATCGTCGCCGACCGCGGTCACTCGCAGGGTCCACAGACATTGGTCCGCTACCTGCGCGAGCACCCGACGAGCGAAGGCCTGCGCGTGACCCGCCTCAAGAATGAGGTGATGCGCGTCCACCGGACCACCGACGCCCCGGTCGACGAGAAGTACCGAGCCATGCAGGCCCTATCCGATTCCCTCGCCGGCTGCCCCTGGTCCGAGACCTATATCGAGAGCCGGATGGTCGAACTGTCCGCCGACGCCGGCCAGGACCACCGCAAGCGGGCGCACCTCTACCGCGGAATCCGCCTCGCTCGCGAGGCGGGACTCACGCCCCAGCTCAGCCATATGCTCGGAACGCTCTGCGACGACCGTCTCGCTGCCGGCCGCCGGGACACCGCCATGCTGCTGGCCGACGAGGCCCTCGAACTAGCCCTCGCAGCCCGACTCCCCGCCCAGGCCGGCCGGATCCACACCATCCTGGCCGCCTACCATCGCGGTCGCGGCGAGCTCAGCCTGGCGGCCGAGCACTACGACGAGGCCGTGGCCGTGGCGCGCCGGCTCGACGCCGGATACATCGAGGTCCGCTTCCTGGCGGCCAGGCTCGCCTTCCACGCTGACCTCGGCTGCTGGGACCTGGTCGGCCGCAGACTGCCGCGGGCCGAACTGCTGCTCGGGCAGGTCACGCTCCTGAATGCCGAACCGCGGCAGGCCAGCTACCTGGCGGTCACCCTCCGCACCCAGGCTGGCTACCTGACACACGTGGGTCGGCATGCCGCGGCGGACTCGGTCTACGCGTGCCTCGCCGAGTTGACGACCTCATTGCCGCGGAACTACGACTACGCCACCGTCCTGGCCGACTGGTCATCCTGGCTCGTCGAGCGGGGGGAGCACCGCCGCGCCATCGCCCTTGCCTACGAGGGCCTCGCCTACGTCCGGCGGGAAGGCCTCGGCGACCACGGCCGCCGCCTCCACACCATCATCGCGTCGGGCCACGTGGCGGCGGGACGGGCGGACAGCGCCGCGATTCACCTGGCCAGGTCCGTCGACGCGGGGCCGCCGAGCTTCGAGACTAGCCGCCTCGCGCTGCAGATCGCCGAGCTGCAGGGCGACGCCAGCCTCGCTGCAGTGCACGCGGACGCGGCTCTCGCCGACCTGTTGACCAGGCTCTCGGCCTGGGGCGAGCGGGTCGAGGTGTACCTCATGCTGAGCCGCCTCGACGGATTCC
Source organism: bacterium (assembly GCA_003353795.1). Classification (GTDB taxonomy): domain Bacteria; phylum Krumholzibacteriota; class Krumholzibacteriia; order LZORAL124-64-63; family LZORAL124-64-63; genus Glo-17. Next base: position 50,871 of record PIVY01000002.1, on the reverse strand, counting down.
GTGAGCAGCTCCACCGCCACTTCGCCGACGATCCGCGCGGCGGCCTCGCCGTCGAACTGGCGTGGCGACAACTCCGACGATACGCGACCACCCACCACGTCACCGGCGCAGGCGGCACGGTGGAGCGCCTGCTGGCCTTTGGCCGCAGCGAGGCCGACGAGCTCGCCGACTGGACGCGAACCGGCGACGACCGGGCGCTGGTGTATGCCCGGCTCGGCGACCAGGTGCTCCGCTGGCAGATCATCGACGGCAGCGTCGCCTGCGACTCGATCCCGGCGAACGCCGTGGCGCCCCTGCTGGCAGTGGTACCTCTACGCCTCGCCGAGGGGGTAGCCACGCCGCACGCGCCCGTATCCCGCGAGCTGGCGCGAGAGCTCGCCGAGGTCACCGAGGTTCTCATGCCGGACTGGGTGCGGGCCGACACGGGCGGCCGCCTGCTCATCGCCACCACCGCAGCAGTGGATCCGCTGGCGCTCGAGGCCTGCAATCTCGGCGATCCGGCGGACTATCAGCCCCTCGCGGCGCGCTGGCAGACGGCCTACCTGCGGCTCGTGGACGACGGGCCCACCGCGGCAAGCGACAACCGCCTGAGCTGCGTGGTCGGCGTGCCGGAGCTTTCGTCGTCCCTGAAGCGCGAGCGCCCATCGCTCCGCTCCCTGCCGTACGTCCGGGTCGAGGCCGAGCTGGCCGCCGCGCGATTGCCCGACCCCGTGCTGCTGATGGACGCCGCCGCCCGCAAGCAGGCCATCCTCGAGCACCTGCCCCGGGCCCGCATGATCTACCTCGCGGGCCACGCCACCCATGACCCGGAGATGCCCTACCGCAGCTACCTGCCCTGCGCCGCCGACCCGGCCGATCACGATCCCGTCGGTGACCGGCTCACCTTTGCCGACATCCTGGGCCGGGACCTCTCCGGCTGCGAGCTGGTGGTGCTCTCCAGTTGCCGGAGCGCCTCGGGCCACGCGATCGGAACCGTGACCGGACCGTCCCTCGCCGATGCCTTCACGGACGCCGGCGCTGCGGGCGTGATCGCCGCCCGCTGGACCATCGAGGACGCCGCCGCGGCGGCGTTCATGAGCGAGTTCCTCGCACGCACCCGCGGCGCGGGGCTGACCGGCGCGTGGGACGCGCTCAGCGAGGTCCGCCGCCGCCACATCGCAGCAGATTCCGGGGCGAACCTCACCTGGTTGACCTACGAACTGGAGGTCGGACATCTCCCCCGATGACGAGCCCGGAGCGCTGACGCCCCGGGCCCATTACGATTGCGGATCGATTCTCCTGCTGGAGATGCCGCCTACTTCAAGAGCACCATCCTTCCGGTCACGACCTCACCGCCCGCACCGCACCGATAGAAGTACACGCCCGACGGCACATCCCGACCGGAGTCGCTGCCGCCCTGCCACCGCACGCGATGCACGCCGGCAACCATGGTCTCGCCGGCCAGCAACGTCCTGACCAGCCGACCGCGCGCATCCAGCACCTTCAACTCGACCTCGGCGCTGCGCGGCAGCGAGAACTCCAGGGTCGTGCTGGGGTTGAACGGATTCGGATAGTTGGTCACCGTCAGGAGCGGCGACGTCGGCAACTCGTCCACGCCCACCGCGCCGGCGGCTTCCACGATCTCCAGCCGGCGGTTCACCGGCAGATTCGCCAGGGTCTGGACCTCGCCGTTGGGCCAGTGCACGGTCAGATCCACGTGCGTGGCCGCGCCCAGCCCGAAGCTGGCGGTGAGCGGCTGCTGCCCCAGGTAGGCGCCGTTGGCATTCACGGCGCGCATCAGGGTCTGCTCGCCGGTATCGACCACGATGCGGGCGCCCACACCGAAGCGATTGTTGGCCACGCCGCGCAGGTCGATCTGCAGCCAGTTCGCCGGCTCGCCGAACGTCAGATCGTTGCGGAACACCTTGCTCGGACCGTTGAGCGTGCGCACCGCCATGGCCAGATCCTGGTCGCCGTCACCGTCGTAGTCGGCGAAGGCGCAGCCCCACGATTCCAGCGTCGCCGTGTCCTCGAGCACACCGCAATTGGCATCCGTGAACACACCCTCGTCGTTCTCGATGAGGATGTTCCGACCGCTGGTGATGTTGGTGAAGAAGAGGTCCATCCAGCCGTCGTTGTCGTAGTCGGCCCAGGCGCACGTGCGACCGTTGTTCTCGTCGCCGAGAAGTGCGTCGGTCACGTCGACGAAGCCGGCATCGAGGTCGTTCCGGAACAGCTTGTTGGCGCCGTGGGTGTTGACCAGGTAGAGATCCAGATCGCCGTCGTTGTCGTAGTCGGCCCAGGCCACGCCCTTGCCCTCGCCGCCGTCGTTCATCGGCGGGGCCGAGACGTCGACGAACACGCCGCCGTCGTTGCGAAAGAGCATGTTGTCGCCGTAGACGCTGATGTAGAGGTCCGGATCGTCGTCGTTGTCGTAGTCGGCGAATGCACAGCCGCGGGTGATGCCCGTGTACTCGGTCACGCCGCCCACCGAGGTGAACATGCCGCCGTCGTTCTCGAGCAACCGGTTGGTGCCGTCTCGGTTGCAGATGTAGAGATCGAGATCGCCGTCGCCGTCGAAGTCCGCCCAGGCGGCATTGTAGCCGTCTCCGGCGTCCTCGGCATCGCCGGCGGCGACCCGGGTGAACACGCCGGCGTCGTTGTTGTAGAGCGCGTTGGCCACCAGGGAGTTCACGACGTAGACATCGAGATCGCCGTCGTTGTCGTAGTCGGCCCAGGCGGCTCCGTAGGACGGCTCCTCGTCTTCGCACCAGCCCTCGACCATCACGAGCACGCCGTCCACGTTCTCGTACAGGTGGTTCAAGCCGCTGCCGGTGACCAGGAGATCGGGGTCCTGATCATTGTCGTAATCGCCCCAGGCCACGCCGTGGGTGGCGCCGCGCTCGACCACGTCGGTAGCGACGTTCCAGACGCAGGTGGACACGCAGGTGAGAACCTCCGTCTCGTCGTGGCCCCAGTCCTCCTCCTGTACGTTGGTCGCACTCACGTCGACTTCGGTGATCAGCTCGGCGTCGGCAGGCGCCGTGCCGGCGACGACCGCGTCCACGGTGACCGTATCCACCTCTCCGTCGGCCAGTTCACCGATGGACCAGGTGACCGTATGGGCGCCCACGTCGTAGGTGCCGCCATCGCTGGCTGCGACGAACGTCATGTGCTGATTGAGGGTGAGCAGCACCTCGACGTTCTCGGCCGGCAGCGTGTCGGGATCGGGGAAGCCCGGCGTGCCGTACCAGAATGCGGCGGTGTGGAGCACCGGGTCGCCAGGATTGGCGCAAGCATCGGGAATCTCGGAGACCAGCCTGATGGCCGGATTGCCGATTCCCGGCACGCGGATGCCATCGAGGATGTTGATGTACCAGCCGGTCGCCATGGCGCCGACCCAGTGCAGATAGCCGTTCCAGCCCCCATCTCCGTTCTGGATCCCCACGAGGTAGTCGCAGTAGTGCGAGTACCAATCGCCACTCTCGGATATGACGAAGTCGTCGACGGTGCCGATGGGGAAGCCGCCAGGTGCAGCGGACATTCCGAAACCGAAGAGGATCTCGAGATCATCCAGAGTGATGGTATCCATGAGGTCATAGACCTCGAGCCCCTTGAAGACCGCCCACATGGCATAGGGATGATTCAGGTTGCCGTACCAGGTGCCAGACGGCCCGGTGTTCCAGCGGCCGTTGATGAAGCCGATCGCCGCCTGCACCCGTGCGTCGCTCACCGGTGCGCCGATGGCCGCCAACTCGAGCAGGAGTCCGCCCGTCTTGGCCACGTTGACGTAGTTACCGGGATTGGAATACCCGGAGCCGCCGTTGGCGTTCTGGATGTAGTTCACCCAGAGTTCCAGTTCGGCGAACACGTAGTCGGGCGCTCCCAGCCCCCACGAATCGCCGTAGAGCAACGGAAGGGATCCCCACTGCGCGGTGGAATTGTCCGAGTCGGGGTAGTTCGCATCGTAGCGCCAGCCTCCGCGGTAGTTGCCGCGATTCGGCTCGACCTGGGCGAAGCAGAACCAGTCGATGAGATCCTGCATGGCCTCGGCGTAGGTCATGCCGCTGACGACCGCCGAGCCGCGACCGATGACGGTATTGATTCCCAGACGTTCGCCCAGAGCGAAGACCATGGGCACGCAGATGCCGGTGGTGTAGACCCGCCGGTTGGGATTCCCCGGATCGAAGTAGATGGCCTGGTCGTTACCGTCGTCGTAGATGCCGTCGTTGTCGTAGTCCTCGGCATATCGCTCGTAGACCGCGTACTCCACGCCGAATCGCGAGTCCGCGACGGCGTGATTGAAGACGTAGTTGAGCGCGAAGCCCACCACGTCGCCGTAGTTGATGTCGTCGATGACAACGTCCTCGCCGGGCAGAAAGTCCTCCTCGATGAATGCCAGCGCCGCAGCGGCGGTGCAGGCGAGGGTGCCGTCGTTGGAGTAGCTCCAGTATCCCAGGTCGCCGTTGATGGACTGGTTGGTTGCCAGCCACACGAGGCCGTGATCGATGGCGGCCCGTTTCTCCCACTCCAGCGCCGCCAGCGCCGACGACGCGGAGAGGACGATGGCAAACAAGGTGAGCAGCACGATGATCAGTCGGGTTGGGCGATGATTCATGTCGGAATCCTCCTCATTGATCGATCCGGAAAATGGAACGGGCGAGTTGATCGAAGAGGCGACAGAGAGGCCTCCTTTGTCGAGACACTGAAACGATAACTGGTATCAAATAAACAACTTGAATAAGATCTCGCCGTTGCCGACCCACGTTGCGATACTCGGGAGATTCGCCAGCCAGGGCACAATAGAACGCCGATAATCATCGGTCAATTAGCGAGAACTTCACCAAGCGTGAGTTCAAGGTTTAGGATTCTTGGCGGATTCCTCGTAGATCGACGACCGATCCTGTCGCCCCCTGGACACATCCCCTGCAACCGCGCTAGAATCAACGCCGTATGCTCGCCAGCACCTGTCGGCGAGCTGCCCGGCTCGCCCGACCACCTGTGAGGAGGCATCATGCCCCGCTGCGACCGTCGCGAGTTCCTGCGGAACGCGGCCCTGGCCACCGGCGCCATCGCCCTTTCCGATCCGCTGATCCGTCTCGCTCGAGCCGCCGACGACCCCGCCCAGATGGCCATCGCCCGCTGGGACCAGGCCGCCCTCGCCGACGCCGATCTCACCGCGGCCGCCACTCGCCTCACCGAGGCCGCCATGTCGTCCATCGGCGGCATGACCCGATTCGTCAGCAAGGGCGACGTGGTCTGGATCAAGCCCAACATCGGCTGGAATCGCCGCCCCGAGCTGGCCGCCAACACCAACCCGGACGTGGTCGGCACCCTGGTACGCCTCTGTGTCGAGGCCGGCGCCAAGACCGTCAAGGTGGGCGATCACCCCTGCCATCCCGCCAAGCAGGCCTACCGCACCAGCGGCATCGCGGCAGCCACCAAGGCGGGCGGAGGCCAGGTGGTCTACCTCGACGAGCGCCGCTTCCGCGACATGGAGCTGGGCGGCGACCGGCTCGAGACGTGGCCCGTCTACACCGAGATCGCAGAGGCCGACCTGGTGATCAACGTGCCGGTGGTCAAGCACCACGGCCTGACTAACGCGTCGCTGGCCATGAAGAACTACATGGGCACCATCGGCGGCCAGCGCACCGCTTGGCACCAGCACATGGATCCTTGTCTGGTGGACATCACCCGCTTCATGCGTCCCCGCCTCACGGTGATCGACGCGGTGCGCGTACTCGACGCCCACGGTCCCCAGGGCGGCGACCCGGGCGACGTCACCGTGCACGGCATCGTGGCCGCCGGCACCGACATCGTGGCCCTCGACGCCTTCGGGTCCACGCTCCTCGGGCACGACCCCACGGCGATCAGCACCCTGAACGCCGCGGTCGCCGCCGGCCTGGGCACCATCGACTACGCCTCGCTGGCACCCGTGGATCGCGTCCTCTCGTGAGCGCCCACGCGCGAGCCCGCCGCCTCATCTGGACGCGCCGCACGGTCCAAGGCCTCGCGCTTCTGCTGTTCGTCGTGCTGCTCGCCGCCAACCGCCCCACCACCGGCCTGGCGCCGGACGCACCGGTCGGCGTGTTCTTCGATCTCGACCCGCTGGTGATGATTGCCACCTGGCTGTCGACCCACACCCTGGCCGGCGCGTCGCTGCTGGGCCTGGCGACTATCGCCGTCACCCTCGTGTTCGGCCGGGTCTTCTGCGGCTGGTTCTGCCCCCTCGGCACGCTCCACAACATGGTGGGTTCCCTTCGCGACCAGTTCCGCCGCATCACGCCGCGCGTCGAGGGCTACAGCCGCTGGCAACGCGGCAAGTACTACATCCTCGCCGCGCTTCTCCTGCTCGCGGTCTGCGGCGCCAACTGGATCGGGGTCCTCGACCCCTTCTCCCTCCTCTACCGCAGCCTCTCCCTCACCGTGGTCCCCGCCCTGGACGTGGCCGTGGGCGCCGTCGCCAACGCGATCTACATGGGCGATCCGCACCTGGGCGCGCTGCACCTGCGCGACCTCACCGAACCGGTCTACACCTGGTGGCGCAACCAGGTCACGGCCACCGAACTGCGCGTCTTCTCCGGCGCCGGCTTCATCTTCCTGATCTTCATGACCGCGCTGGCCCTGAACCTGGTGCGCAACCGTTTCTGGTGCCGCTATCTCTGCCCGTTGGGCGGTCTGCTTGGCGCCTTCTCCATCCGACCACTCCTGCGCCTGACCAGCGACAGCGAGAGCTGCAACAGCTGTGGCAAGTGCACCCTCAGCTGCCCCGCGGCTGCCCAGCCCGAGAAGCCCGACCAGTGGCTCGGCACCGAGTGCTTCGGCTGCTGGAACTGCGTGGACGCGTGCAAGAACGGCAGCCTCGACTTCACCTGGCATCTGCCCACGGCGAAGACCTCCAGCGGCACGCTCGATGTGGGCAAACGCCGCCTGATCACCTCGCTGGTCGCCGGCGCCGGCGGCCTCGCGCTCATGCGCATGACGCCGCAGGCCCACGGCAAGACCTTCAATCCGGCGCTCATCCGCCCGCCCGGCTCGCGTGCCGAGCGCGAATTCCTGCAACGCTGCGTGCAGTGCGGCCTCTGCATGCAGGTCTGCCCCACGGCGGCGCTGCAACCGGCCTGGGAGCAGGCGGGCCTCGAGGGCCTCTGGTCGCCGGTGCTGGTGCCGGCCATCGGCTATTGCGAGTTCGAGTGTCACGCCTGCGGACAGGTCTGCCCCACGCAGGCCATCGAGCCGCTGACTCTGGACGTGAAGAAGAAGGCCAACATCGGCCTGGCGGTGATCGACACCACCCGCTGCCTGCCCTTCGCCTACGACCGCGAGTGCATCGTCTGCGAGGAGCACTGTCCCATCCCCACCAAGGCCATCACCTTCGAACTGCGCGACGTCGAACTGCGTGACGGTTCCTCGCGCACCCTGAAATTTCCCGTGGTCGATCCCGACCTGTGCACCGGCTGCGGCATCTGCGAGACCAAGTGTCCGTTCCAGGACCTGGCCGCGATCCGCGTCACCAGTGCCGGCGAGGATCGGCATCCCGACAACCAGCCCGTCCTGCCGGGCGGCAACGATCCCTATGGCCAAGATCTAGGTTATTGAAAAGAGAGGGCGAGATCATGAAGACCGAACAGAGCAAGCTCGACCGCCGCGCGTTCTTCAAGCTGGGAGGCACCGCCGCTCTCGGCCTGGCCGCCGCGGGCTGCGGCAGCAAGCCCGAAGCGCAGTCCGACCCCGTCGCCGCCGCGGAGCCCGCCGTCGCCAAGGTCACACGCCACCGCCGCCTCGGTCGCACCGAGTTCCAGGTTTCCGACCTGGGTATGGGCTGCGGTTCCATCGCCGACCCCAACGTGATCCGCTACGCCTACGACCACGGCATCAACTGCTTCGACACCGCCGAGAGCTACGGAAATGGCGATTCCGAGACCAAGATCGGCCAGGCCATGCAGTACATGGACCGCGAGAAGATCTTCATCGTCACCAAGATGGGCATCGACGAGTACCCCGACGAGCAGGAGATCATCGACCGCTACATGAAGAGCCTCGAGCGCCTGCAGACCCCCTACGCCGACGCGCTCTACATGCACGGTATCGCCGACGTGAAGCTGATCACCCACGAGCCCTTCCATATCGCGGTGGCCAAGCTCAAGGCCGACGGCAGGCTCAAGCACGCCGGCATCTCCAGCCACGGCCCCCGCGGCGACGAGCCCGACAGCATGGAGAAGGTGCTCGGCCTGGCCGCCGAGGACGGTCGCTTCGACGTCATGCTGCTGAGCTACGGCTTCACGAACCAGGAAGAGGGCGAGAACATCCTGAAGGTCTGCAAGGACAAGGACATCGGCACCACCATCATGAAGTCGGTGACGGGGCTGCTTGAGATGCCGGTCCTCGATCCCGACAACCCCAGCGAGCAGGTCCAGGGCTGGATCGACTACGTCATGGGCACCGGCGCCACCCGCGAGGAGGCCATCGAGCGGATCCGCACCTACATGGAGCGGCAGAAGCCGGAATTCGAGAAGGGCGTGGCGGCGGCCAAGCCGTTCATGGAGAAGCACGGCATCAAGACCCAGGACGAGCTGGACTACGCCAGCCTCCAGTGGGTGCTGCGCAATCCCGACGCTCACACCATCGTGCCGTCCATGCCCAACTTCGACATGCTCGACAAGTTCCTGCCACTGTCCGGCACCGAGATCTCCGACAGCGGCGCCCGCCTGCTCGAGGAGTACGCCGCGGCCTACGCTGCACGCGACTGCCGCTTCGGTTGCACCGAGTGTTTCGGCGCCTGCCCGGAGCAGTTGCCCGTGAGCACCATCATGCGCTACGCCTACTACTACCAGAAGCAGGGGCGGCAGAAGCACGCCATGCAGAAGTACGCCAAGCTCGGCGCTCGCAACGCCGGTGTCTGCCTCGACTGCGACGCCCCCTGCGTGGGAGCCTGCTCCCGCGGCGTGGCGGTGCCCGCCCGTCTGTTCGAGGCTCACGGCCTGCTCACCATGGCCTAGGAAGGAATCGACATGCGCGCCATCTTCGCGGCCATCCTGATCGCCGCCTGCACCGTCTCGTCGGTCGTCGCCCAGACGACCGGCGAGGAGAACATCGTGCCCATCCCCGAGGGCTGGGACGCCCCCGACCAGGAATATCGCTACGGTCCCGACAACCTCTGGGAGTACATCAACGGCGCGGCCGAGCTTTATCTCACCTACAACTTCCGGGAACTGGCGGTGCGCGACCTCGAACGCGGCGACCAGTACGCCACCCTCAGCGTTTACGACATGGGCCACCCCATGAGCGCCTTCGGCATCTTCGAGCGCGAGAGTCCCGCCGATCGGGAGATCCTCGACGAACCCGGCGCCGGTGCGATCCTGCAGCCGCCTTACCAGGGCCTCATGTACAAGGACCGCTTCTACGTGAAGGTCGAGGCCGGCGGCGGCGATGTCGACGAAACGCTGCTGCGCGAGATCCTCGCCGCCGCGGCCGCGGGCCTGGAAGGAGCGGACTCCCCGCCCGCCGAACTCGCCCTGATTCCCAACGCCGATCGTGTTCCGGGCTCGGTCGCCTACACCGGTCGCGACTACCTCGGCCTGGCCGACCTGCGCAACTGCCTCCACGCCGACTACGAGGATCCGGACTCGGGACAGGCGTACCAGGTGTTCGCCATGCGGGCCGGCGGCGACCCCTTCGCCACCATCTCCCGCCAGTGGCACGTGCAGGAAGACGGCGGCCACGTGGTCGCGTGGCGCGAGATCCCTTATCAGGGAGTGGTGGTCATGCGGAAAACCGACAGTGGGGCACTGGGAGTCGCGGGATGTCCGGACCTGGAATCGGCGCAGCGGCGCCTCCACGAACTGGCGGTCCCCGCACCGTGACTCTGCTCGGGCCCGGCATGGCGCCGGGCCCGAACGATCGTCGACGATCCCGCTAGAACGTGAGGTTCAACCCCAGCTTGAATGACTCCACGGTGAGCGGCTGCTCGTAGTTGAAGGGCCAGGCCATGTCGCCGCGCAGGAGCGAGTAGTAGGCGAGCGACAGTCCGTTCTTGAGCAAGAAGTAGGCGACGGGACCAATGGTCGGGTTGGACTCCATGATCTGATCGGCGATCAGCTCGACAGCACCTTCGGCGATCGAGTAGATCGCCACGCTTCCCAGCCAGGGCCAGAACACGTACCGCGGGAAGATCACCGCACCCTCCATACCACCGGTGAATGCGACAGTCTGCGACACGTGGAACTTCGCGCCGGCTTCCATGAGCTGTCCGAACCGGAGCTGGGTACCGTAGCGGTCGAAGATGGCCTGGGCGTCGTCCGAGGCGTCCGGATAGTGGTCCGCGTGCAGGGTGGTCCAGTTGATGGAGTTCTGGTTGTACAGCTCGAGAGCGGTGCCTTGCCAGTCGTAGCCGTAGCCCATCCGGTTGCCGATTCCGAACCGACCGAGCCGAGCCACGTCCTCGTCGGCCCCGGTCGTACCGAAGGCCCGGAGGTCTTCGTCCATGTAGCTGCCGAAGGAATAGAAGTCGTCCATGCCGATCACGTTCGCGGTGACGCTGTCGCGGAGACTGTAGCCCGATTTGAATTCCAGGATACCCAGGCTGGCGAACGAACCATCCATGCCCTTGAACTTCGGCGTAGCCGTGCCGTAGCTGAACTCGAGGAAGCGACCGGCGCTGCGGAAATCGGAAGCGGTGACCGATTGGCCCGTTGCGACTGACGCCAGAAGGGGGAAACAGAAACAGAGAGCGACTAGGCGGGCGAGGTGCTTGATACGCACGCTATGATCCTTTCGTCGTGGCCCGTTCCGGAAGCGCGGCCGATCGTGGTCCGAACGGACCGACCACCATCTATTTGTCCGCACGATTATCTCCTCGAATACCGGTACGCAAGCTTTATCTTGGAAGTACGGCCGCAGCCGTCGGCGCCGACGATACTCGCCGAGAACGGCAGTCTTGTGGTAGCGTGGCGCGCGATTCCCTGCCAGGGCGTGTTCGTCAGGATCGGCGCCGGCGCCCGGGGCATCATTCGACACCTTCAACGGAGATCGAGCCGACCATGACCCAGAAGTTCACCGTCGACGTCCAGAGCGAGGTAGGACGCCTCACCGGCGTGATCCTGCACCGCCCCGGCCCCGAAGTGGCCGCCATGACCCCGGCCACGGCCGAACGCGCCCTCTACAGCGACATCCTCAATCTGGATGTGGCCGAGACCCAGTACGACCAGCTCCATGGCGTGCTCGAGCGCTGGACCACGACGTTCCAGGTGCGCGACCTGCTCACCGACATCCTGGCCAACGACCGGGTCCGCGAGTCGGTCGTGAGCCGGATCTGCGTCCAGGAAAAGGCCGGCCTGATCCGTGACGCCCTGCGCGAACTCGAGCCGGTCGACCTGACCCGCGCCCTCATCGAAGGCGTGCCCATCGTACGCGACAATCTCACGCGCTTCCTCAGCGAGGACCGCTTCTCCCTGCCGCCCTTGCACAACTTCTTCTTCATGCGCGACGCCGCCGCCGCGGTGGGCAATCGCATCCTGGTAGGCCGCATGGCCAGCGCCGTCCGCGAGCGCGAGGCGCTCATCATGGAGGCCATCTTCGATCACCATCCGGGCTTCGAGACCGAGACCGTCAACCCCGTGCGCCTGGGCGCCCCCGGGCCCGGCGTGACCATCGAGGGCGGCGACGTGCTGGTGGCCCGCGAGGACGTGCTCATGGTCGGCGTGGGCCAGCGCACGTCCACCGAGGGCGTCGATTTCCTCATCGAGCGGCTCAAGGCCCACGGTGTGGCGCGGCACCTCCTGGTGCAGGTCATGCCCGAGAAACCGGAGTCGTTCATCCACCTCGACATGGTCTTCACCTTCGTCGACCGCAACGCCTGCGTGGTCTACGCGCCGCTGGTGACCGAGCACAACCATTTCCCCACCGTGCACATCCACGTGGAAGGCGGCGAGGTCAAGCGCATCCGCGAGATCGACTGCCTCATGGACGGCCTGCGCGACCTGGACTTCGACCTCGAGGCGATTCCCTGCGGCGGTGGCGACGACCGCTGGCTCATGGAGCGCGAGCAGTGGCACTCGGGCACCAACTTCTTCGCCCTGGCTCCCGGCAAGGTCATCGGCTACGCGCGCAACGTGCACACCATCGAGGAGCTCGACCGCCGGGGCTTCACCGTCCTCGCAGCGCCCGACGTGATCGCCGGCAAGGCCGACATCGAGGCGCACGAGCGTTGCGTGATCACCATCGACGGGTCGGAGCTGGCGCGCGGCGGGGGCGGGTGCCGGTGCATGACGTTGCCGGTCGGGCGGGAAACGCTGGCCTGACACCGCACCGACAAGAACGAAGGGCCCCAGCCGCGATGGCCGGGGCCCTGATTCATTCGTCGATCAGCGCGCCTAGTACCCCTGCGCGAACACCACCCGCCCGATGGACTCGTTGCCGCAGTGCACGCACTCGCCCTTGGTCTCGTCCCGCTCGAAGGGGATGTTGCGAATGGTGGCCTTGGTCTTGTCCTGCACGGTCTGTTCGCAAGTGCCGTCGCCGCACCAGTGAGCCATGGCGAAGCCGCCGTCCTTGTTCTCGAACAGGTCGGTGAACTGGTCCCAGCTGTCGATCACGTGCGTGTTCTCGACCATGCGCTGCTTGGCGCGGTCGTAGAGGTCCTGCTGGATGCGGTCCAGTTCGGCCTGCACGCCCGCAACGACATCGGCGAAGGGCACGATGTTCTTGGCCCGGTCGTGCCGCGCCTTGAGCATGACCGACTCGCCGGCCAGGTCGCGAGGACCCAGCTCCAGGCGCAGCGGCACGCCCTTGCGCTCCCACTCACTGTATTTCCAGCCGGGGCGCAGGTTGTCGCGGTCGTCGATGTGCACAGGGCCGATCACGGGGCGCAGTTCGGCCGCCAGCTTCTGCGCCGCCTCGCACACCGCGGCCTTCTCCTCGTCGCTCTTCCAGATGGGCACGATCACGGCCTTGGTGCCGGCGATCTTCGGGGGCAGCACGAGGCCGTCGTCGTCGCTGTGGACCATGATCAAGGAGCCCACGATACGCGTGGACATGCCCCAGCTCGTGGCCCACACGTAGTCGACCTTGCCCTCGGCGGGCTGGTACTTCACGTCGAAGGCCTTGGCGAAATTCTGACCGAGGTCGTGACTGGTGGCCGCCTGCAGCGCCTTGTTGTCCTGCATCATGGCCTCGATGGAGAACGTCTCCACCGCCCCGGCGAACCGCTCGTTGGCGGTCTTGGTGCCGGTGATCACGGGCATGGCCAGGATGTCCTCCGCGAACCAGCGATAAGTCTCGAGCATCTGCAGGGTCTCGTCGCGACCTTCCTTCTCGGTGGCGTGGGCGGTGTGGCCCTCCTGCCAGAGGAACTCGGTGGTGCGCAGGAACATGCGCGTACGCATTTCCCAGCGCATGACGTTGGCCCACTGGTTGATCAGGATGGGCAGGTCGCGGTAGCTCTGGATCCACTTGCGGTACATGTCCCAGATCACCGTCTCGCTGGTGGGGCGGATGATGTACTCCTCCTCCAGCTTCGAATCGGGATCGGGGATGAGGTCGACCTTGCCGTCGCGCGTGACCTGCTTGAGCCGGTGGTGCGTGACGATGGCGCACTCCTTGGCGAACCCATCCACGTGCTCGGCTTCCTTGGCCAGGAAGCTCTTGGGGATCAGGAGCGGGAAGTAGGCGTTGACGTGGCCGAGCTCCTTGAAGCGCTTGTCCAGGGTGGCCTGGATGTTCTCCCAGATGGCGTAGCCGTTGGGGCGGATGACCATGCAGCCGCGTACCGGCGAGTTGTCGGCCAGTTCGGCCTCGCGGATGACGTCCTGGTACCAGCGGCTGTAGTCCTCGGAGCGCTTGGTGATGTCGGCCATGGGTCATTGGTCCTTTTTCGTTCTGGTCGAACGAGTTTGGGTTCGAGTTCGGGCCCACAGAATCGCCCTACGGGCCGCAGGAAGATAACACGCGCGCCCATGAATCGAAAGTGAGCCACCAACGGACACCGTTGAAGCGGGCCGCCAATCATGATATGCTGTGTTCATTGCCCGAATGTCTCTGGGAGGAGGTCCGTCATGCGTATGTCTATTGGTGCCCTTTTCGTGGTGAGCCTCTTTGCGGCCGCGGGACCATCGACGGCAGGCTGGATCGGCATGGTCGATTTCGAGGACGGCACTTTCGGTCCGTTCTTCTATCGCGACACCGGCTGGTCGGTCAGCGCCGGAGCCGCGCGTTGCTCGATTCAAGGCTCCGGAACCCTGTCACAGGCGATCACCGATCTCGACGTCCTCGACGTAGATTTCGTCGTCTCCTATCGCATGCGGTCTGACGTCGGCGCCAACCATATCATGAATTTCCTGATGCAGGAGACGGGCGACCACTACCACCTCAATTATCGCACGACGCCCTTCGACGACATCAGGCTCTACTGGGTCGCCGGCGGTAACTCGACTCTGCTTGCCAACGCGGACGTGCCACCGGCGTTCAACCTGCAATGGTTCGACATCGAGGTCCAAGCGCAAGGCCAATCGTTCACCGCGGCCATTGACGGCGAGCTTGCCCTCACGTTCGATTCCTGGGCTCCGCCGTACACGACCGGCGGTCTGGCCATGGCCTGCTTCGTGGGCGGCTCGGCGGCTGAGGCATCCGTCGCCTACGACTTCGTCGCGGTGACCGACACGTCCATTCCCCGGCTCGCCGTCTCTCCCCGTCACGGTCGGATCGTGCTCGACTGGGTCAATCCCGTCGGGGTCGAGATCGTGGCCACGGAGATCTACCGCGCCGTCGTGGCCACACCGGACGGCGCGTCGGCGTACCCTCTCTACGAGCGCCATCCCGATGCCGTCGTTCCCGTCAATCCGAGCTCGCGCCAGGACGCCGTAGATTCGCCGCTGTGGGAACTGGTCAATACCGTGCCGGCGCACGTCGTCTACTACGAGGACGTCCTGGTCACGCGTGGTCGGTACCATTACGTGCTGTTCACCGAACTGGCAGGCGAGCAGTACACGTCGGCGATGATCGCGGAGAACGCCGGAACCAATTACCTCATCGGAGACGTCGCGGCCGAGGACGGCGCCGTGGACTGGTTCGACCTCGGCCGTTTCGTCAACCTGTTCGCGACCGGCGACGGAGACCCGCTCTTCGAGCCCATCGCCGACATTGCCCCGAACAGCTCCGGCTACGTCGACGGCTTCCCGATTCCCGACGGGCGCATCGACTTCGAGGATCTGATGCTGGCCACGACCGGATTCGGCGCTATCTACGCCTACGAACCGCGGCCGGCGATAGACGGTCCGCTGGTCGCCGATGTCCGTCTCACCCAGTTCAGCGACACAGAGGTGCTCTGCGAGGTCATCGATCCGGGTCCGGGATTCATCGGCCTTCACCTCACGGGACCCGTACCGCTGGGCGACGTGGATTGCCGCGAAGGTCCTCTGGCCCAGCAACTGGCCGGCGTCGGTTTCCACGGCCTGGATGACGTGTTCCCATTCGACGTCACCTACGCCCTCATCGGCGAGGACGCAGTGGTCGATCAGCCCGGCACCCTGTTCTACCTGGACTTCGCCGCGCCCATGGAGATCGGCAGCGTGAACATTGAAGTTCGTGGCATCGCGAATACTTCTCTGGTCAATGAGGGATACGCCACGGCGGTTGGTTCGACACCGCTGGTGGCGCCTGGCGTGAGAGTCCACCCGAATCCCTTCAATCCCAGCACCGTCATCGAATACGACCTTTACCGCGCCGCGACGGTGCAGGTACGAATCCATGACGCCCGAGGCATGCTGGTGCGTGAACTGGTTCGAGGCCCGATTGCGGCCGGCCGATGCAGCTGGCGCTGGGACGGCACTGACCAGCGGGGTTCCGCCGTGGCGTCGGGCGTGTACTTCTGTCGGATCACCACGCCCCACGAGACAGCTGTGGGCAAACTGTTGCTGGCGCGCTGAGAGACTAGTCGAGCTAGTCCACGCTCCGCGCGCAGCGGAATCCCACCGCGAAGTCGCCCCACCCCCGCGGATACCCGTTGCGCACGTACGCCGAGTTGCAGCCGCCGCCGGAGTACCAGCCGCCGCCCCGAACGATGCCCAGCTTGTTGCGCTCGATGTTCACCGGGTTCTCCATCGGCACGACCCCGTCCAGCGGGCCCTCGCCCTCGTCGGGAATCAGCGCGCCCTCGGGCAGCACGATGCCGTAGAAGTCGGCCGACCACTCGCGCACGTTGCCGATCAGGTCGTAGAGGCCGAAGGGGTTGCCCGGGTAGCTCTTCACCGCCACGGGGCCGCCGCGCTTGCTCGACTTGTAGTTGGCGAGGTCGGGATTGATGGTGTCGGTGACGGCGTACTTGAGCTTGGTCCCCGCGCGGGCGGCGTACTCCCACTCCGCCTCGCTGGGCAGCCGCTTGCCCACCCAGCGGGCGTACTTGCGCGCCGCGCCGTGGCTCACGCCCACCACAGGATGGTCGAGCCATTCGTCGCCGCTGCGGAACTCCTCCATGCCCCAGTAGACGGGCAGCTTGGCGCCGGTGGCGTCGCAGTAGGCCTTGTACTGCTCGTTGGTGACCTCGTGCTCGTCGAGCATGAAGGCATCCACGCGGACCCGATGTGCGGGCATCTCGTCGCTGCCGGGCCAGCCCATGGTAAACTCGCCGGCAGGCACGAGGACGAGCTTGGTGATGGGGGTGGTCTCGTCGGGCGGTGTTTCCGGCAGGTCGGTTTCGTCCTGTGCAATGACGAGGCCGGCCGCGAGCAAAGCGGCCGTGAGGGCGAGAAGGCGGCGCATGATCGGGTCCTTTCGGGCAGGGGTCGCCAGGGATAATAGCGCGGAAGGCGCGGAAGTTCCCGCCGAAACGGAACTCTGCGGGATGGGCCCGGTTGACGGACCCGATGATTCGCCGTTCAATGATACCGACCAGGAGGTCCGACATGACGAATCGTGCCCTGCTCTTTGTGCTCCTCGCCTGCTCGTTGCTGGCCCTGGCCGCCTGCAACGAGGATCCCGAGGTCGACCTCACCAAGGACACCCTCGGCGACCCGCTCGGCGACATCGTGGCCCTCGACGGCCACCTCTTCGCCACCAACGACGACCGCTCCGGCAACGGTGGCAGCCAGGTCGACCTCTTCAAGTTCGCCACCGACGGGTTCGCCGTGGATCGCTTCGATCTGGGCATCAACCACGTGGGCTACCTGGCCGCAGCCACTGACGGCGACTTCGTCTACCTGCAGACCCGCGACAACGGTCAGCTCTTCCGCGTGTCCGCCGTGGGCGAGATGGACTGGACCCGCGTCGACCCCTTCGCCGGCAGTGACCAGCGGGCCAGTGGCATGGCCTACAGCGCCGACGTGGACTCGTTCGTGGTGATTTACCGGCAGCCCGGAACGGCGAGCTACACCACGCTCAACTACGGCCCCGGCTTCGAGGGCGAGTCGAGCGAACCCGTGCAGCACTACTGGCCGCAGTTCGCCACCGATCCCGGCGTGATCGCCGCGGCCTGGTCGCCGGGTTGGCTCTGGAAGCTGGGCTTCGACGAGAATGGGAATACGCTGATCCTGGGCCACGACGGCGGCGGCAACACCTACAGCATCGTCATCCAGGACGTCCAGGCCAGCGGCATCTCCGTGGTGGACGATCAGCTGTGGGTCTCCTATCCCGACCGCAGCTTCGAAGCCATCGCCCTGCCCTGAAGCGGGCCTTCGACCGAGAAAAGGAATCGCCCATGGCCAAGCCCTACTTCACCAAGGCGCTCTTCGACTTCCTCAAGGACCTCGCCGCCAACAACAACCGCGACTGGTTCCAGGCCAACAAGGAGCGCTACGAGGAGTCGCTCAAACAGCCCGCCCTGCGCTTCGTCGCCGACTTCGGTCCCCAGGTGCGCGCCGTGAGCCCACACATCGTCTGCGACCCGCGCCCCACCGGCGGCGCGCTCTTCCGCATCTATCGCGACGTCCGCTTCAGCAAGGACAAGAGCCCGTACAAGACCCACTGCGCCCTGCAGTTCCGGCACGAGGCCGGCAAGGATGCCCACGCTCCCGGTCTCTACCTGCATCTCGAGCCCGGCAACTGCGGCGCCGCCGCCGGCCTCTGGCGACCGCCCACCGAGCAACTCCGGCTCATCCGCGAGGCCGTCGCCGGCAACCACGCGAAGTGGCGCAAGATCAACGACGCCCCGGCCCTGGCCGGCATGAGGCGTTTTAGCGAAAGCCTGCAACGCGTCCCCGCCGGGTATCCCAAGGACCACCCCGCCGCCGAGGAATTGAAGTGGAAGGACTGGGGATTGTGGGTGCCCCTGAGCCAGAAGGACGTCCTCGCCGCCGACGCCCCCGACCGCCTGGGCGCCCTCTACAAGGACATGAAGCCCATGCTCAAGTTCCTCTGCAATGCCATCGGGGAAGATTTCTAGCCCACCCGGTCGCGTGATGAGCTGCAGGCGCCGCCCCGGCGCCTGTCAGCTCGATCACAGCGTCACTTGGCGAGCACGACCTTGCCGCTCTGGACCTCGCCGCCCGCCTCCAGCCGGTAGAGATACACTCCACTCGGCACACCCCGCGCCATCCAATCGACGCGATGATCGCCCGCCGGCAACGGCCCGTCGTGCAAGACCTCCACCAGTCGGCCCCGCAGATCGAACACCCGCAACCGGGCCGTGCCCACGTCCGTCGTGAGCCGCAGCCCGATGGTGGTCCGCGGATTGAACGGATTCGGCCAGGCCCGCACGTCGGTCAGCACCACGCCTGGAGTCTGTTCGTCGACGGCCGCCGTGGTCAGCAAGCTGTGGAACACGAAGGTGGCGTCGTCCCAGTTGCTGATCGCGAGGTCGAGAGCGTCGGACACGGCGTACTCCACGGTGCCCGCTTCGGTCAGGGGAGCGTCCAGCGACACCCAGCCGTCGCGCAGGCTGGAGCACCAGCGATCGCCCGGGATCGGACCGCTGGTCGTGCTCACCCTCACGATGCGTTGCAGATGCCGATCCGGCAGTTCGAGCAACTGCGCGCCCGCCGGAAAATTGGCGACCTCGAGGCGCGTCTCGGCCTCGTCCAGGTCCGCCAGGGCGATATTCTCCACCACTGACTCCCAGGCTGCGTCGGACTCCCACTCCGGCGTGGTGGCGAAGCCGCCGCTGCCGTCGTTGAGGTAGATGCGCATGGGCTCCCACCAGCCGCCTGTCACCAGGTCGGGGCCGTTCTGCTGGTCCATGTCGGCGCAGACCACGGCCGAGCAGTAGCCGATGAAGTCGCTGGTCCAGGTGGGCGACGTGGGCAGGTCGCCACCGCCCGTGAGGAACACGGCAAAGCGTCCGCTGCCGCCGAGTTGGGAGTTGAATCCCACGAGCATGTCCATGCGACCGTCGCCGTCGAGGTCGTCGAAGTCGAAGGTGTTGCCGTCGTCGTTGGTGGCGGTCATCCAGACCGGCGAGGTGGCGATCACGCCGCCCACATTTTCGTAGATGGTGGTGCGGCCGCCGCCGCCGAGGAAGGCCACGTCCTGGTCGCCGTCGCCGTCGTAATCCACGAACTTGGTGTCGTAGCAGGCGTCGTAGATCGTGCTGCGCCAGCTCGCGGTGGCCTCGAGTTGACCGCCCGTGTTGAAGAAGATCAGGTTCTGCTCGTCGTAGCTGTTGTACGACTCGCCGGTGGCCACGGCCAGATCCAGGTCACCGTCGCCGTCGGGATCGCCGAACGAAGCCCGGAAGGTGTGGATGTCGTTGGGCGACTCCCAGCTGGGCCACAGCTCGAGGACACCGCCGTTGTTCTTGTAGACCTGCACCTGGGCAGGACCCCAGGCGGTGCCGATGTAGTTGGCCACCATGAGCTCGGGATAGCCGTCCTGGTCGACGTCGGCGAGCTGGCAGTGGCCGCTGTAGCGCTCGTCGGTGCTGGCCCAGTCGGCCGTGGTGAGCGGGTGGCCGGTGCCGTCGTTGAGGTAGACCAGATTGGGCGACTGGGTGATGTCGTTGCCGTTGCTCACGGCAAGGTCGAGCCAGCCGTCGAGGTCGACGTCGCCGATGTCGAGGCCCGTCCCATTGTATTCGGTCTCGTCCGACATCCAGGTCGGCGCGGTGGGAAGCGGGACCTGCTGGGCCGCGGCGGCGCCGGCGAGCCAGCAACAGGCGAACATGAGAGCGATACGCATGGGTCTCTCCCGGACAGAGCGGAGGTGGCACCCATGATTATCCCGCTTTTCGGCCATGGGGACAAGGACCGCGGGTCAAGGGAGCTTGCGCGCCAGCCAGTAACGCTCGACCGGGTGGATTCCGTGGCGCTGCCGCGCGGTCGGCGTCAGGGAGGCCGCCTGTTCGCAGATCACCTCCCAGCCCGGCCGCGCCAGGCGCGCGGTGAAGTCGGTGCCGAACCGCCAGACGTGTGCGTCGAAGTCGTGGGGATCCAGAGGAATGCGGCAGCTCTGCACCAGGCCCTGCTGGTAGGCCACCTGGATCCAGGCAAGCCCCCCGGGGCGCAGGACGCGCACCAGTTCATCCACCGCCGGCTCGAGATCCGGTACATGCTCCAGGACATGGCTGCAGACCACCCAGTCGAATACCGCATCGCCGAAGCCTGCCCGCGCCAGGTCTGCGATGACCTCGTGCTCGTGGCGAGGATCGCGGCCGTCGTAGTCGCTCTTGAAACACCGACCCAGACCCTCGTGGGCCAGCAGATAGCTCATGGCCGGTGCCAAAGAGAGGCCCAGTAAGGTGCGCGGAACCCGATCCTGGTCCGACAGCACCTCGCGCATGCCCAGGACCAGGTGGCGATGTCGGTCGAATGATCCACACACCGGACAGATGCTCGCCGGAATCACCACGTCAGGTGACACGAAGGTCCGGAAGCGGCGCCCCTCCCAGCGACACACGGGGCAGGTCTGGTCGTGTCGCGATCGGAATCGCTCCTCGAAATCCAGGAGTCGGTTCCCCCCGGCGCCCAGGACCATGCTCGCCGCCCGCACCGGATGCTTCCAGAAGCACGCCCGCGAGCGTCCATTGAAGATGGTCTTGCGAGCATACGACCAGGCCGACAATCGATTCCTCCAGGAGGCGAGGCAACGTCAAGGGGCGCCGAGAACCGCCCGGAGCTGGCGCCTCAGTTCGCGGGCCTCGTCGCTGCGATCCTGCTCGGGATTGGCGCTCTCGAGCAGCGAGCTGTAAGCGAACAACGACCACCCGGCGGTCCCGGCGCTGGCCGCGATCTGTGGACCCAGATCAGTGGCCGCGTGCTTGTAGACGCCGATGCCGGCCACGACGCGATCGGGCGGCGCGGCGGCGCGCCAGGCATCGAGATCGACGCGGAAAGCGGCCTCGTCGGTGGTGTAGATCATGGGCAACACTTGGTCGAGATGACCGTCCCGGACCCACGCGGCGGCGTCCTGCAAGTATGTGTCGCGAGCGATGTCGGGATTTCGCAGGACCGCGGCAGTGTAGGCGAGCGAGGGTCGCAGAGCACGGCACTCGTGGCCGATACGCATGACCAGCGCGGAGATCTCGGCGCGAACCCACGCCCGATGCAGAATTCGTCCGTCCGGCGTGTTCGGGTCGCTGGTGCCGCCGGCAGCGCGCCAGCGCGCGATGCTGGCGGCGTCGCCGGGCCAGAGATGCCCCTGATCCAGGGTCTCGCCCACGAAGCGCACGTAGTCCAGGTGCAAGCCGTCGATCTCGTAGCGGCTGCAGATGTCGCGCATCACTGCAGCGATGTGCTCCTGGGCCTCCGGATTGGTGGGATCGGCCACCACGTAGTACTCGCTCCGGGGCTGCTCGGCGCCGGTCTCGTCGTGGAGACGCCACTCGGGATGGACCAGATACGGATGCTCTGGATTGGTGGGTTCGTCGAGGCCCTTCCAGAGCGGATAGACGTTGACCCAGGCGTGCAGCCGCAATCCCCGGTGATGGGCGCGCACCACCGCCAGGGCCAGAGGATCGTAGCCGGGGTCGTCGCCGAGCTGATGGCCCCAGGGCTCGAGATCGCTGCGGTAGAACGCGTCGGCCTGTCCGCGCACCTGGAAGAAAACGTCGGTC
Organism: bacterium; assembly: GCA_003353795.1. Lineage (GTDB taxonomy): Bacteria > Krumholzibacteriota > Krumholzibacteriia > LZORAL124-64-63 > LZORAL124-64-63 > Glo-17. Next base: position 28,919 of record PIVY01000002.1, on the reverse strand, counting down.
ACGCCGAGGTCCGCGGACTCGTCGATGGCGCGCTCCACGTCCTGGGCGGTGCGGTAATCCCAGCGGGTGATCCAGAGTCCACGGAAGGCGGCCACCTCCGGCTCGGGTTCGGGTTCGAATCCCGGTTGTTCGACGGGCGGCGGTGGCGAGCCCGCACAACCGGCGAGCAACGCCACCATGATCAGCACCGCGATCCGGGCCGGACGCGTCACGATCGACCCACCGCTTCGCTCTGCTGACGTGCGTGGTAGCTGGACCGGACCATGGGGCCGGCCTCCACCCAGATCAGGCCGAGCTCGCGACCGAGGGCCGCCAGCTCGTCGAATTCGGCGGGCTCGACGTACCGCTCCACGGGATGGTGCGCGCGGCTCGGCTGCAAGTACTGGCCGATGGTGAACACCTCCACACCGTGATCGACCGCGTCGCTCATGACCCTCGTGACCTCGTCGCGGCGTTCGCCCACGCCCACCATGATCCCGGTCTTCACCGTCATGGTCCCCGACCGGCGCGCCCGGCGCAGCACCTGCAACGAGGTGTCGTAGCTGGCCTGGGGCCGCATGGCCGGGTAGAGGCGTGGCACGATCTCGAGGTTGTGGTTGAGCACGTCGGGCGCGGCCTCGAACACGGTCTCCAGGCTGCGATGCTCTCCGCGCAGATCCGGAATGAGCACCTCCACGCCACAGCCGGGATTGAGCCGGCGGATCTCACCGATGACCGCCGCGATGTGGGCGGCGCCACCGTCGGGCAGGTCGTCCCGGGTCACGCTGGTCACCACGGCGAACTCCAGGCCCAGGTGCTGTACCGTGTCGGCGACGCGGCGCGGCTCGTCGGGATCGAGCGCGGTGACACGACCGCCGGGGATGTTGCAGAACGTGCAGTGGCGGGTGCAGGTGTGGCCCATGAGCAGGAAGGTGGCCGTACCGCTGGCGAAACACTCGCCTCGGTTGGGGCAATTGGCCGACTCGCACACCGTGCTCAGGGACGCCGTGCGCAGCAGCCGCTGCATGCGGTTGTATGCTTCGCCACCCTGGCGCGGCATGCGCAACCAATCGGGTTTGCGCTCGGTGATGCGTGGGCTCAAGGAGCGCTCCTTTCTATTCCGACTGATTCAGCGTCAGGGTCTCGCGGGCCTGGAAACGGCCGTCCTGGAACGTGACCCGACAGGCCTCGTGGTCGGGATCGTGCTGGAAGACAAGCAGATAGTCGTCCTCCACGGCGCGGCTCAGGAGCTGGCGTTTCTCGCTGAGGGTCAGCAGCGGGTTGAGATCGAATCCCGCCACCCACGGCAGGTGGATGTGCGCCACCGAAGGGATGAGGTCGGCCAGGAACACGAGCGTGCCGTCCTCGGTGTGAAACTCGGGGATCTGCATGCCCGGTGTGTGTCCGCCCACGGGGCTGACGCGCAGTCCGGGCAGGATCTCCACGTTTCCTTCCACCAGTTCGAGGCGATCGGTGTCGGCCAGGGCCTCGAAGTCGTCGGGACGGAAGCTGCCCTGGTCGCGTTCGCTGGGGTTGCGGGCCCATTCCCAGTGGGCGCGCTGCAACCACCAGCGGGCGCGGGGAAAGGCCGGGGCCATGCCGCTGGCCATATCCAGGCAAGCGCCGCCGGCATGATCGAAGTGCAGGTGGGTGAGGACCACGTCGGTGATGGATTCGCGCGAGATACCGGCGTCGCCCAACTCGGTGAGGAGCTGACCGGCGCGGCGGTCCATGCCGTAGATCTCGCGCTGCTTGGCGTCCCAGCGATCGCCGATTCCCGTGTCGATGAGGACGCGGCGGCCGTGGCCCTCGGCCAATAGGCAGCGAAGGGCCACCCGAATTCTATTGCGGCCATCCGCCGGTATCTGCTTTTCCCACATGGGCTTGGGCACGATCCCGAAGGATGCGCCGCCGTCCAGCCGGAAGAAGCCGTCGCTGAAGATCTTGAAGGTCCAGTTACCGAGTTGCATGCTATCCCGGAAGCGGAACTCGCGTCGCACGAAGCGTCGCGACCCGCGGGTTGTGGGGTTCGCGCGGGACCGGCCCGGCAAGGCCGGCACCGTTGGAACTTAACCCAGGATCTGGCGCGGCACAACAGCCGCCAACGGGAGGCCAGCTTGGCCGACGCACCCTGGACCGTGGCGCGATACCTCGGGCGCGAGAAACGCTTCACCGTGCATGCCGAACTGGCCGGCGGCGAGCGGGTGACCGTGCACACCAACAACACCGGCCGCCTCACCGGCTGCGGCGAACCCGGCGCCCGATGCTGGCTGAGCCCGGCGTCGAATCCTCGCCGCAAGCTGCCCTGGACCCTGGAAGTCATGGAAGCTCCCGCCTGGCCCAACGGCATGGCTGCCTCGTCCTCAGCGCCTGAAGCGCCGATTCCCCTGGACGCACCGGCACCGGCGCCGGATCAGGTGCTCGTGGGCGTGAATACCGCGGCGCCGCACGGCATCGTGATCGCCGCCCTGGAGGCCGGCCTCATCGCCGAGTTGGCAGACTGTACCCTGGATCGCCAGGAAGCCCGCTACCCCGCCGACATCGCCCCCCGGAGCCGCGCGGACCTGCTCCTGCGCGACCCGGCCGGTGCGCCGGTCTGGGTCGAGATCAAGAACGTGACCTGGACCCGTGGCGGCGTGGCAGGCTTTCCCGACGCGCCCACCGAGCGCGGCCGCAAGCATCTGGCCGACCTGGCACGGTGCGTGGATCGCGGCCAGCGCGCGGCACTCGTGCTCTGCGTCCAGCGCGGCGACGCCCATTGCGTGGCGGCCGCCGCCGACATCGACCCCGACTACGCCGTCGCCCTGCACCAGGCCGCGCTGTCCGGCGTGGCCTGCTGCGGCTTGCTGGCCCGCGTCTCCCCGGCCGGTGTCGAACCTGCCGGCTCCATTGCCGTGATCACCGATCCCACCAACCTTCCGGGAGTTCGAGCATGAACCTCCGCGCCACGAGCCTCTTCCTGCTGCTGATCTCCGCCACGGCCGCCTCTGCGGGTATCGTCGGCGACCTGCAGACCGTCGTCGACCGCACCCTCGCCGAGAATCCGATCGCCCCCGGGATCGTGGTCCACGTGACCTGTCCTGGCCTCGATCTCGACTGGACGGGAACCGCCGGCACCGTCTCTCACGACGATCCGACGCCCCTGGCGGCCAACCACACCGTGCGCATCGCCAGCAACACCAAGACCTACACCGCCGCCGCGATGCTGCGCCTGGTGGAGCAGGGTCGTCTCGGACTGGACGACCCCCTCGGCCGACACCTCATGGTCGAAGAGCGTGCCCTCCTGGCCGGCGACGGCTACGACCTCGACGCCATCACCCTGCGCCACGTACTCAGCCACACCGCCGGTCTCGCCGATCACAGCGACGGCGACACCTACGGCGAGCGCATCTTCGCCGAGCCTCAGCACCACTGGACGCGGCACGAGGTGCTCACCATGTGCGTGAAACTCTTCGATCCGGTGGGAGCGCCCGGCGAGCGCTACAAGTATTCCGACACGGGCTACGTGCTGCTCGGGGCCATCATCGAGCGCACCACCGGTCGCAACCTCGGCGAGGCGACTCGCGACCTGATCGACTACCGGCGTCTCGGCCTCGACGCCACCTGGTGGGAGACCCTGGAGCCGCAACCCACCACGGCCGGCCCCCGCGCGCACCAGTACTATGGCGAGGTCGACTGCACCGACTTCCATCCCTCGTTCGACCTCTACGGCGGCGGCGGTCTGGTCTGCGACGCGCGCGACCTGGCCGCCTTCATGCGCGCGCTCCTGGCGGGCACGGTGCTGCACGACGAGGCGACCCTGGCCGCCATGACCGGTTCGGGCACGCCGCCCTATCGACTGGGATTGATGTGCATGGAGCTAGGCGGATCCCTGGCCTGGGGTCACCAGGGGTTCTGGAACACGTTCGCCTTCCACGTCCCGTCGCTGGACGTGACGGTGTCTGGCGCAATCCTCAATCACGACGCCGTGAACGGGCGTCATCTCGCGGATGCGCTGGTGGCCGAGATGGCCGCCGCGCTGGCTGCACCGACCGCGCCTAGACCGTGAGGTCCAGCAACGATCCGGGCTCGCTGCTCACGACCGGGATCTCGGGGTCCAGCTTGGCCGGCTCCGGCTCGTTGCCGGTGATCTCCCGCAGTCCAGCCGCCAGACTCTGCAGCGCTTCGATCATGCCCTCGAGCACCTGATTGCGATCGACGCCGCCCTTCTGGCCGGCATCCAGGAACATGCCCTGGAGATCGCGACGGAAACTGCGCTGGAGGTCGCGGATCGAGCCCATGGTCTCGAGGTCGATCTCGCCGGACTTGACCCCGGCCTTCACCTCGTCACGAATGGCGTGACGGATGTCGCGAATGATGTGGCGCATGCCCTGCTGCACGTGCGAGCGACCACGCTCGTGGTGCTTGCCGTGGTTGCGCGAATGATCGAGACGCCGGGCCGGCTTGTCTTGATCGGGCTCCCGCGCCGCCGTACTCGGGCTGGGCACCATCGGCCTTGGCTCCGGCGCGGCCACGTTGCGAGAAGTGGAAAGAATGGAATCCATGACTGGCTCCTTCTCCGGATGACCCTGACGGGATCCTTCCCGTCGCATCTGTCATTCCGTATATCGGCCAAAGAAGATCGACCTTGACCCTCTTCGTGAACAGCGGACGGAGTTTGTTCAAAAATCCTCGCAACCGCCCTCAAGCCCGAATTGAATCCGCCGATCTGAATCGAAAGACAGCGGCGTTCGGGAGATGTCGGGGGATGGGCATGCCGCAGGATCCGTTTCGGTGAAAGGACGCTCGCCAATGTTCGCCAACATGTCTCTCCGCACACGCCTGCTGACCACCGGCATGGTCGTCATCCTGGTCCCGCTGGTCGTCATCACCGGCGTGGTGATGGTCAAGCAGAACCAGATGCGGGCTGCCGCGGCCGAAGAGTGCCGCGTGCTGGCCTTCACCGACCTCGACCACATCGTCGAGGGCATCTACAACATGTGCGCGGCGCAACAGGCCGTACTCCAGGAGCACGTGAACCACGGGCTGTCGACCATGCGCGCGACCATGAACAATCACGGCGAGGTCACCTTCGACGACGCCACCGCCAAGTGGACAGCCGTGAATCAGTACACCAAGGCGAGCACCGAGCTCGCCCTGCCGCGCATGCTGGTGGGCGGCGAGTGGCTGGGTCAGAACCGCAGCCCTGCGTCGGCGAGCCCCGTGGTGGACGAGGCCCGCGACATGGTCGGCGGCACGGCCACCATCTTCCAGCGCATGAACGACCGCGGCGACATGCTGCGCGTGTGCACCAACGTGATGAAGACCGACGGCAATCGCGCCATCGGCACCTTCATTCCGGCCATCAATCCCGACGGTCAGCCCAACCCCGTGATCCAGACCGTCATGTCCGGCCAGACGTTCCGCGGCAAGGCCTACGTAGTGGACCGCTGGTACATCACCGCCTACGAGCCCATCAAGGGATCGAGCGGCGACGTGGTCGGCATCAGCTACTTCGGCGTACCCATGGAATCGGCCACGGCGCTACGCCAGTCGATCATGGACACCAAGGTGGGCCAGACCGGTTATGTCTACGTGCTGGACAGCAAGGGCAACTACGTCATCTCCGCCGGCGGCAAGCGCGACGGCGACAATATCCTGCAGGCCAAGGACAGCAACGGCGTGCTCTTCATCCAGGAGATCATCGCCAAGGCCAAGGCCCTGCCGGCCGGCGACATCGATGAGCAGTGGTACCCCTGGCAGAACAAGGGCGACGCCGAGCCGCGCATGAAGGTGGCGCGCCTCACCTACTTCGCACCCTGGGATTGGGTCATCGGCGCCGGATCCTACGAGTCGGAATTCATGGCTGCCGAGCAGGCCGTGGCCGACCTCGGCCGGGCCAACATGATCACCATCCTGATCACCGGCGGCATCACCCTGCTGCTGGTGGGCGTGCTCTGGTTCCTCCTGGCCGGCAGCGTGAGCCGGCAGCTCAACGGCATGGCCGACCAGCTCGGCAGCGCGTCCGACCAGCTGGGACACTCGTCCGGCGAGATCGCCTCCACCAGCCAGTTGATGGCCGACGGAGCCTCGGAACAGGCCGCCAGCCTCGAGGAGATCGCCGCCTCGTTGCAGGAGATGTCCGCAGGCACTCAGCAGACCGCCGCCAACGCCACGGAAACCGACCGCGAAACCGGCGTGGCCGCCGACGCAGCGCGCAAGGGCGTGGACGCCATGAAGCAGATGTCGTCCGTGATCGGCGACATCAAGGCCAGCAGCGACGAGACCGCGCGCATCCTCAAGACCATCGACGAGATCGCCTTTCAGACCAACTTGCTGGCCCTCAACGCCGCCGTGGAAGCGGCCCGGGCCGGCGAGGCGGGCAAGGGTTTCGCCGTGGTGGCCGAGGAGGTGCGCAACCTGGCGCAGCGGTCGGCCGAGGCGGCGCGCAGCACGGCCACGCTCATCGAGGCCAGCCAGCAGTCGGCCGACAGCGGCGTCAAGGCCACCGAACAGGTGAGCGAGATCCTGGGCGAGATTACCGGAAGTGTGGATCGGGCCAAGCAACTGGTGGGCGACGTGGCGTCGGCCAGCAAGGAGCAGGCCGACGGCATCGGCGAGATCAACGGCGCCGTTTCCCGCCTCGACCAGGTGACCCAGGGCAATGCTGCCAGCAGCGAGGAATCGGCCGCCGCCAGCAAGACCCTCGAACACCAGGCCCTCATGGTGCACAACTCGGTGAACGACCTGCGACGCCTGGTCGACGGCGGTGCGTCGGCAGCGGCCCCCGCGATCACCGGCGCAGCCCGCGCGGTCGTCGCACCCCGGCCGGCGCCCGTGGCCTCACGACCGGCCCCGGCGGCGGCGGCTGCCCCGGCTCCGGCTCCGGTGCCGGTGCCCGCAGGCAATCTCGATTGCGACGTGTTGGGCCTCGACGACGACGACCTGGCCGACTTCTGAGACACCGCGAAGATCGTCACGACGCCGCCTCCTCCAGGGGGCGGCGTCGGTGTTTCATAGACCCGGCGGCCGCGCAGGTTTAGAATCGACCGATCATGGATCGACGCGACTTCCTGTACCTCGTGAGCTGCGGCGTCCTGGGTCTGGCCGTCACGGCCCGTGCCGGCGCCGCCCGGCGCCACTGGGCCTGGATCAATGCTCGCCGTGACGCCGACCCGGCCGACCTGCGTCGCCGATTCGCCGAGCTGCGCGCCGCCGGAATCGCGCGCGTGCTGGTGGGCGGCGGCTCGGCGGCCGCCTACGCCCTGGCGCGGGAAGCGGGACTCGAAGTCCATGCCTGGATGTGGACCCTCTGCCGCGGCGATCTCATGGACGTACTCCCCGATTGCTACGCCGTGAGTCGCGAGGGCAAGTCCACCCGCGATCATCCTCCGTACGTGCCCTACTACCGATTCCTCTGCCCATCGCGGCCGGAAGTGGCGGCGCACCTCGAGCAGCAGGTCACCGAACTGGCCGCCAACGATGACCTCGCTGGTGTCCACCTCGACTACGTACGCTACCCCGACGTCATCCTCCCCCGCGGCCTCTGGGACAAGTACGGCCTGGTCCAGGACCGCGAGCTGCCGGAGTTCGACTTCTGCTACTGCGATACCTGTCGCGCCGCCTTCGCAGCCGAGACCGGCAGTGATGTTGCGGCGCTGGCCGACCCCACCGCATCGGCGGCCTGGCGACAGTTTCGCTGGGAACGGGTGACGACCCTGGTGAACCGCCTCGCGGCCGCGGTCCACGATGGCGACAAGCAGATCACCGCGGCGGTCTTCCCCACCCCGACCCTGGCCCGACGCCTCGTCAGGCAGGACTGGCCTCGCTGGAATCTGGACGCCGTGCTGCCCATGGTCTACCACGGGTTCTACGAGCAGGACGTCGCCTGGATCGAATCGGCGGTGCGGGAAGGCGTGGTCGCCCTGGCGGGCGCGCGACCGCTCCACGCGGGCCTCTACCTGCCCCACCTGCCCACCGACGCGGACCTCGCCCAAGCCGTCGCCGGCGCGCTGCGGGCAGGGGCTGAGAGCGTGGCGCTTTTCGGCGGCGTGCGGGATCTCACGGGCTTCGAAGCCGGTTGACCGATATCCCCACGTTATCAACTAAGTGTTATCCGCAAAATACGTTACGCCGCTTGACCCGGTCTCGCTGGTCTCTAAATTCAGACATCCGCGCCGACTCGCGCGGTCGGGGGGAAACCAGACAACGACACCTTTGAATGACGACTTTTTGGGGGATGGAATTCATGTCCTGGGACGAATCACCCGTATTCCGGGCGGTGATCGCCGTGGCCGGACTCGGCCGCATGGAATGGGCCGACACGACCATCGCCATCGATCACGGACCCGCCGACCGCCACGACGCTCCCACGCCGACGAGCCAGTCGTCATCGAGGCCGTTGCGCCCCAGCTCGACCCTGGCGTCCAGCAAGACCCGCGACGAGACGAGATAGCTGACTCCGGCGTTCAGATATCCGGTGGAAGGGCCGTCCGGCCGCTCGCTCAGGTAACCGAACCCCTCCGTGAACAGCCCGAATCCGCGGCCCAGATTCACGTCGAGCACCAGGCTGCCCCACCAGCGATCGAACCGTTCCAGGTCCTCGCTGGCCCAGGCCCAGGCCACGTTCGACGACAGCGCCACGCCGCCTCCCAGTCCCCACTCCATGGCGATGATGACCTCCGGCTGCAGCGTGTCCTCGCTGAAGTCCGCGCCTCCGGTGGGCAACGTCGTACTGGCTAGAAGCGCCGCGGTGGGCCGAGCCCCCTCGCCGTGCTGACTGGTCCAGCGCAGACCGAGTCCGCCGTCGGTCCAGCCGTGGACGGTTCCGGCGCCTGCCGTCTCCTCCCAGGCGAGGCTGCCGATCTCCACGAAGATCTCAAAGTCACGGACCACGCCCCAGCGGAAGTACCACTCGCCGACCTTGTCGAGGGTGACGTCGCCGGTCTGGTCGTGGGAATAGCCCAACTCGTTCTGGACCCGCCCCGCGGGCACGGTCAGTGCGCTGAAGGTCTGGGTGGGACGATCGGAGACCAGCGGCCGCTCCACCGCGGCCACCAGTGCCGGCACCGTCAGAAAGCAGAAACCGAGGACTCGAGCGATGCGATTCATGGTCACCTTCCGGGCAAGAGGGCACTCGGCCATTGAAACCGGGAACGCCACCGACGGCAAGTTCCGACCACGACGCAGGGCCCCGAGCTGATTTCCCTTGCCCGGCGCGGGCCGTTGGCTATCTTGCGCCGCCAGATGGTGGCACGCAGGCCCTGGAGGTCCGCAAATGATCACATTCGTCCTGCTCTCGGTCTCTTCCCTCTTCGCGGTCATCGACCCGCTGGGGTGCATCCCCTTCTTCAGCGGGCTGACGTCGCACATGAAGAACGGCCAGAAGCGCCGCACCCTCTGGCGGGCGCTGGTCGTGGCCTTCTGCGTGCTCTCGGTCTTCGTCTGGTTCGGGCCGCAACTGCTGCACCTCTTCGGCATCACCATCGACGCCTTCCGCATCGCCGGCGGCGTGATCTTCTTCGGCATCGGCCTGGACATGCTGCAGAGCCAGCCGCGGCGCTGGCGTACGGGCATCAACCGCGCCTTCGCCCGCGATCAGGAGGCGGCCCAGGAAGAGGACGAAGAAGAGGATCCGTCCATCACGCCGCTGGCCATCCCGTTACTGGCCGGGCCCGGCTCCATCACCACCGTCATGGTGCTCCGCCCCCAGGTGGAAGGCCCCACCGGCGCCCTCCTGGTGACCGCGGCGGTCCTCCTGATCCTGATCATCACCGGGCTCATCCTCGCCGGCGCCGATCGCGTGCTCGGGCGCCTCGGCCGCACCGGCCTGCGTATCATCGAGAAGCTCATGGGATTGCTGCTGACGGTGATCGCCGTGCAACTGGTGATCGACGGCATCGGGCCGGTGATCCGCAGCCTGACGTCCTAGCCCTCGCCGCGGGCCGTCAGCGCATCGTTCACCGGGAAATCGGCGGGCAACGGCGCGTCGGCCAGCACCAGAGCGTAGACCTTCTCGGTGGCCGCCACCTGCCGCTGCAGGGTGAAGTGCGCCGCCACCCGGCGCGGCCCGGCGTGGCGGCAACGGTCGCGCAACGCCGAATCGACCAGCAGGCGATGAACGGCTGCGGCCAGCGCCTCCGGATCGCCCGGCGGCACCAGCAGACCGTCCTCCTCGTGGCGCACCACCTCGCGGCTGCCGCCCGACCGCGTGGCCACCACCGGCACTGCCTGCGCCAGAGCCTCGGCCGTGACCAGCCCGAAGGGCTCGGCCCGCGACGGCACCGCCAGCAGATCGAAGGCGCGCAGCAGCCGCACCGCCCCGTCGCGATAGCCGCAGAAGTGCACCTGCAGGCGCAGATCGGCGGCCAGTTCTCTCAGACGCCGGGTGTAGGCGCCATCACCGGTGTCGCCCCCCACGAGCACGACCTGGAGTCCGGGCCAGCGACCACGCAGCAGCGACGCGGCCCAGAGCAGTGTGTCGGGCCCCTTGCTGGGACAGAGCCGCCCCACGAATCCCACCACCGGACCGCTCGCCGTCGGCAGGCCCAGTTCCCGACGCAGTTCCGCCACCGGCGGCCCGGCCCCCGGCGTACCGATGCCGTTGGGCACGGTTACCAGGCGGCGCGCCGGAAGGCCCGAGGCCAGCAAGCCGTCGCGCACCGCCTCGCTCACGGCGATCATGGCGGAGAACCGGTCCAGGAACGGTCGCTTGAGACCCGGCCAGGTGATGGGCCGGAGTTGATGTCGCGTGCCCACATTGCGGATGCCGGTGCCCAGGGTGGCAGCAGCCGCCACGTAGTAGTCGCGAGGATTGTGGGTGTGGAGGATGTCCGGCTGCAGGCGGCGTAGGCGGCGCGCCAACCTGACCATGCCCAGCGGCTCGTACCAGTCCACCAGGGGCAACGCGTGCACGGTATGGCCGTCGGTCTGCAGACGTCGTTCGAGAGCGCTGCCGGGCCTCACGAATCCGACGACCTCGTGACCACGCTCGCGCAGACCGTGAGCGAGATCCCTCAGGTGGACCTCGCCTCCGTAGTACGCCATCTGCGAACTGAACATGGCGATTCGCATGACTTCCGGGCCTTCCGGCAACGACCTTGCAGCCTCGTCAGGCTGAGTTTGACAGCCACTGCATCATATTCTAGGTTCCTGCCGGGCACCAGCACGCGACCGACACCGCCGCCGGCCCGCGCCGGCCCCGGGATTCCGGCCTGCTCGTCACCCTCTTCGGGAGGCACCATGAAATCACCCCGCTCCTTCACGATCAGGATCCTCGTCCTGGTCACCCTGTCCGCCGTCATTTTGTGGGCCGGATCCCTTCTGGATCCCGCCCACGCGCAGCAACACGGCGAACACGCCGCAGCGGTCGACGACGGACACGGCGTGGACGCCCACGGTGTGGGCGACCACCACGTCGACCCCGTGGGCCAGCTCCCCCTGTGGACCGTGTTGCCGTTCGTGGGCATGCTCCTGAGCATCGCGCTGGGCCCGCTGGTGGCCCCCCACTTCTGGCACCGCCACTTCCCCAAGGTGAGCTTCGCCTGGGCGGTGATCTTCGCCGTGCCTTTCCTGATCATCATGAGAGGCGACGCGGCCCAATCGATCCTGCACATCATGCTGGCCGACTACGTGCCGTTCATCATCCTGCTCTGGGCGCTGTTCACCATCTCTGGCGGCATCGTGCTCGAGGGCGACCTGCGCGGCACCCCCAAGGCCAACCTGATGGTGCTGCTGGTGGGCACGCTCCTGGCCTCGTGGATCGGCACCACCGGCGCCGCCATGCTGATGATCCGGCCCCTGCTGCGCGCCAACGAATGGCGATCCTCCAAGGTCCACATCATCTGCTTCTTCATCTTCCTGGTCGCCAACGTCGGCGGCAGCCTCACGCCCCTGGGCGACCCGCCGCTGTTCCTCGGCTTCCTGCACGGCGTGCCCTTCTTCTGGGTGACCACGGGCCTGTTCAAGCACATGACCCTCGTGGTCGTCATCCTGCTGGTGATGTTCTACTTCCTGGACCGCTACCACTACAATCGCGAGACCACCAAGCCCAAGCCCTCCGGGACCCTGGGCATCGCCCTCAAGGGCACCCACAACTTCCTGTTCCTGCTGGGTGTCATGGCGGGCGTGGTCTTCAGCGGCAGCGCCATGGCCAAGGGCCTGCCGTCCGTCCACGTCTACGGACACGTGGAGATCCCCCTGGGCAACATCATCAAGGATCTCATCCTCGTGGGCATGGGCGTGCTGAGCCTGGTGACCACGAAGAAGATGCTGCGCGAGGCCAACGGCTTCAACTGGTTCCCGATCCAGGAAGTGGCCTACCTCTTCTTCGGCATCTTCATGACGATCATCCCGGCGCTGGCCATCCTGAAGGCGGGCGCCGACGGTGCCCTCGCCGGCCTGGTGACCGCGGTCCAGGAGCCCTGGCAGTACTTCTGGGTCACGGGCGGGCTCTCGTCGTTCCTGGACAACGCCCCCACCTACCTGACCTTCTTCAACGCGGCCCTCGGCCAACTCGGCATGCCCGAGTCCATGGTCGACGACATGCTCGGCTACGCCGACGAGGCGGCGCGCAACCCCGATTTCATCAAGACTTTGACCGCCATCTCGGCCGGCGCGGTGTTCATGGGCGCCAACACCTACATCGGTAACGCGCCCAACTTCATGGTCAAGTCCATCGCCGAGGAACAGGGCATCCCCATGCCCAGCTTCTTCGGCTACCTGTTCAAGTACGCGCTGGTCTACCTGCTCCCGACCTTCGTGCTGGTGACCTTCGTCTTCTTCCTGTAGCCCGAGGAGCGACGTCATGGCCAAGAACATCAAGACGAGGACGCCGGCGGCCGCCTACTACGAGGTGGTCATCAAGGGTTCGCCCAAGGCCGTGCGGGGTCTGATCGCCGGCCTGTCTCTGGGGCACGACCTGGAGCATTGCTGCTGGTACCACCAGGACGAGGACATCGCTCCCGGCGACCGGTCGGCCTCCATGCGCCGCGCCGCCGAAAAGCTGCACCTGCTGCCGGTCTCCGAGGTGCGGGCGGTGGTCGAAGCGCCGCTGGCCAAGGTGCTGCGCGCCGCCACACGCCGCATCGCCGCGGAGGGGATCGGCGTGGTGGTCGCCGTCAAGCGGATCAAGCAGGCGCGGGCCGAGGTGCGGTATCACACGTATGCCAAGCGCTACGACGATGAGGTCCAGATCCTGCTGAAGGATCTGCCGCGCGGCGTGAAGCTCACGGATCTCGAACGCAAGGTGGAGACGGACCCGGAGGCCAAGGGAATCGAGTCGTACACGGCGGTGCACGATTTCGAATCCACCGGTTCGGGTATCCTGGCCGGACGCTTCGATCTGGTCCTTGACCTGCGCAACCGCCTGGACGTGCACCCGCTCATCGAGTGCGGCGAGATCGACCTCCAGCTCGCCTGATCCGCGGCGACAATCGCCAAAGAGAAAGGGCCCGCTCTTGCCGAGAGCGGGCCCTTCGTGTCGGAACCGGAGCGGGCTAGTCGAACAGCGCCTTCACGCTTGATAAGCTGTGATTCTCAACGGCAACGCTGGGGTTGAACCAGAACACGGGATCGTCCAGTGACTGGTTCGCATTGTTGGGCCGCATGATCAGCAGGTCGTCGGGCAGGCGGTAGCCGGCGTAGGCCATCTCGCCGGCGATGGACTCCAGCCACGACGGCTGCAGGCGAATGGACGCACCGTCGGGAGCCTCGGTGAACATGATCGTGACCTTGACCAGCGGAATGGGATTGAAGTTGTAGGTCGTCGGCAGGCGCACGCCCACGATCAGGTTGTTCGAGTCTCCGAAGTTGAAGGAGTCCCAGACCAGCAGTTCCGCGTCGAGGACCAGGTAGTCCAGGTTGCCCGGCAGCACTTCCCAGGTGAACTCGAAGCCACCCATCTGGGTGCTGGCCAGGCGATGGTGATAGAGCGTGAAGTACAGGTCGACCGGCTGGCCGGCCGACACGTCGATGTGGTAGTCGTAGACGTCGTCGCCGACCTCGGGAGCAGTGAAGACGCCGAGGACGCCGAAACCCAGATCCTCGGGTTCGTCGATGGCGTGGGCGGCGGTGGCGAGGATGATGATGGCGAGCAGGACGAGGCAATGGCGAGACATGGGTTCTCCCCCTCGGAATGTTGTCGGACGAGCCGCGCATCGCGCGCGGCGTGAAGTACGCCGATGAATTTCGTTAATCGGCATCACAAGATCAATAGCCCGCGACGATTCGAGAAAGAAAAAACGAACCCCGACCATTTCGGCCGGGGTCCGTCTCGCAAAACTGTCGCGAAAGACTCTCGAGAACGGCTATTTCACCAGTAGCATCTTGCCCACCAGTTGCTCGCCCCCCGCGGTGAGACGGTAGAAGTAGGCGCCGCTGGCCACCTGACGACCGGTGTCGTCCCGCCCCAACCACACCGCCTCGTGCTGACCGGCTTCGAGGGCATCCCGCAGCAGCGTGCGCACCCGCTGACCGCGCACGTCGTAGACGGCGAGGGTCACGTCCGCGGTGGCCGGCAGGGCGAACCGGATCACCGTCTTCGGATTGAACGGGTTCGGATGGTTGCCGTGCAGGGCCAGCGCCGTGGGAATGCGCTGGTCGTCCACCGGCGTGGTGTCGAGGGGCGCCGGCGCGCCGACGAGGTAGTGGACCGCGTTCTCCAGCAACTCGGCGGCTCCGCTGCCCATGGAGCTGTAGTTGAACAGGAAGAACACGAACTGGCCGAACGCCGGATCGGCGTCGTCGTCGTGGACGATGACGCTGGCCGTGCCGGCATAGGTGGTCCAGTCGCACACCATGTGGCCGAGATCGGCGGGGGTGGCCCGGTCGGCGTCGCCGTAGCCGGAGTAGTTGTTGGCGATGGTACCGGTCACGGCGTTGGGCACGGTGACCACCGCATGCAGCGGATCCTCCACCGCCACCGCCCCGCTCTGGTCGCCGTTCCAGGCAGACACGTACAGCACCTCGTTCATGAAATCGACGTCGCTGTAGTTGACGTTGTAGGCCACCTCGCCGCCCTCGACCATGAGTCGGCCACCCGCCTCGGAGTACGTCCTCAGGTCGGCGCGGAAGGTGGCGCTGCCCAGGGCGCCGGTATTGGAACCCGCCGACACGAGCACCATGCCGTATTGGGTCCAGGTCGCCGGATCGCTGACCGCGGCGCTTTCGAGCACCACCGCGTAGCCCTGGTACTCCAGCGCCGCGACCAGGTCGCCGGCAGCACGGTCGGCTGCGGCCGGATAGCCGGACGCGAGGAAGGCTCCGTCGGCGGCGAACTTGGCCGGCACCTGTCGCGGCTCGGCGCTGTTGTCGTCCAGCACGAGCACGTCGGCCACCGTTCCGGCCAGGGCGAAGTCGGCAGTCACGTTCACTGCGGCGATGGTCACCGATTCGTCGAGCGGCATATGGCCTGGCGCGGTCACGCGCACCTCGTAATCGAAGAATGGCAACGGGCCGGTGGTGTAGGCGCCGGTGAGGACATCGGCAGTCGCCGAGTCATACAGGTCGCCGTTGTCCGACCGGAAGATGCTCACCTCGCCGGCCAGCGGGGTGCCCAGATCGGCCGAGGTCACCACGCCGGACAGCGTCCCGGACGGGGCCTGATTCAAGGCCACGCCGTGGGTCGCCGCCCCGTAGGTCTGGAAGTAGATCTCCTGGTGCGACAGGTAGCCGAATTTTTCCACGTAGAGGTCGTAGTAGCCCACCGCCAGGTCGTCGGCGAAGGCGAAGGAACCGTCGACGCCGCTCACCAGATCGAACAGCGGCACGCCCTGGGGATCGGCTCCCTGCGCGAACCCGGAAACCCGCGCGCCCTCGACGGGCGCCTGACCGGCATCCGCGTCGACCACGGTTCCGCTGATCGTGCCGAAGGCTTCCACCACGGCGATCTGCTGCTGGAAGATGCCGAATCCGGGGCTCGCGATGGTGGCCGTCACGTCACTCAGGTCGGTGGGCGTGAACGGAACGGTGAGGCTGGTGCCCGGCGACTCGTACACGTCGTTGCGACCGCCCCCGGCGAGGAAGAGCGTGAAGCCCTGATTGCGGATCGAGGCCGTGATCTCGCCCTCGATGTGCGGCGTCAGCGCTCCGTCCAGACCGATGGCCGGCACGCCCGCGGTCACGGCGGGATCGCCGAGCACGCCGGCGCCGGTGACCACCAGATCCTCGTGGAACATGAAGTAGGTGGCGCCGACCTCCTGGCCGCGCACGACCAGCGTCTCGCCATACTCGGGAGTGACATCGATGGTGACGCGTCCGAACGCATCGGTCTGCACGGCCGTAGCGTCGAAGCCGAAACCGGAGACGTCGATCATCACGTCCATGCCGTCGCCGGTGTCGGGATCGGTCACGATGATGGTGACCGGCGTGGTCACGCCCACCGGGATGCCCAGCGGATCGATCTCCACGTTGGCCGGCACGACGACCTGCACGGTGGTCACGTAGGTCTCCTGGTTGTAGCCGAAGACCGTGAGGGTGGCGTCGCCGATGGCGTCGAGGTCCTGGGTCATGGTCAAGGTCACCTGGCCGCCGGCGTCGGTGGTGCCGGTGCCGTAGATCATGCCGTTGCCCGAGAGGGTGACCGTGGCGCCGGGCACCCCGGCGTCCACGTCGTAGGTGGGCGAGAACAGCGGCACCACCGGCTGGTGGGCCACGTTCATCTGGGCGGGGCTGGCGGTGCGCACCATGAGCGAGCAGTCGCCGAACAGGTTGTACTGCTCGATGAGCTGCAGGCCGGTGCCGGTCTGGCCGTAGGAATCGACCACGGCCATGATGCCCGCGTGGACCAGGACACCGATGTTGTTGCTGGTCTCGGCGCAGAGCAACTCCACGGCCTCGGACTGCATGAGCGTGGGCGGCACCCAGGGGCAGCTCGTTGACGAGGCGTAGTTGCCGATGCAGCCGTGGGGCTGTTCGGGCGAACCGGCGCGCATCCAGGCCTCGGCGAAGCTCTCGCCGATGGCGGAGATGCCGCCGTTAAGGCAGGCCACGTCGATGATCCAGGGCCAGGCGTCGTTGGTCAGGGCGTGCACGTTGCTGTTGGTGAAGTAGACGCTGCCCCAGCTCGTGCCCGAACCGTGGCCCAGATAGTTGACCAGGGAGCGACCCTCGTTGATGGCCGCTGTGATGCCGGCCGTGGTGCCGCCCTGGCCCTGGTAGATCCGGTCCACGTCGGTGTACTCGTAGGCCAGCAGGTCGTCGCGCAGCCAGTCGCATCGCGTCGCGTCCGACGGCGATCCTTCGTTGCTGGCGATGCCGGTGGCCATGTGGGCCCAGTCGGCGTCGCCGGCGGTATCGCGCTCGTAGGTGATGAACTTGGTCACCTGCGTGGAGACGTGGGCGGGATTGGTGGCCGAGATGCGGCTGATGAGGGCATCGGGATAGACGTCGGTGCCGTTGAGCCGCACGAAGCGGGTATCGTCGTCGGCGCCCTCGTAGGTACCGCTGTAGTGGGGCACCTGGGCGCCGTCGCCCACCAGGATCACGAAGGCCAGGCCCTCGGGGCGGTCGTAGTGCTGCTGGATGGCGGTCTGGATACCGCCGACGGTGCCGCCCACGCTGCTCGTGGTCACCAGCGACACGTCGAGGCCGCGCTGCCGCTTCCAGTCCACGAAGGGCTGTATGGCGCCCACGAAGGCGTCGTAGCAGACGATGAGCATGGGGCCCTGGCCCGAGTTGAGGTCGTACTTCGCGGCCGGGTCGTAGTTGTCGAACTTCTGGGCATAGAGCGCGTCGAAGGTCGGCAGGATGGAGCGGGCGCTGCGGGTCTGGCTGTTGACGCCGCCACTGCCGCGGGTGGTGACCTCCACGGTCACCGACTCGAGCACGCGGACCACGCCGCGATCCACGTCCCACTGCACCGGGTAGAGGCGCACGTTCACGCCGCGGAGGTCGCGCACGAGGTAAGGCTCGTCGAGGATCGCGACCTCGGTGGGGAACACGCCGCCGGCGTAGGCCGGCCCGAACTCGTGGGCCACGGTCTTCGGATCCACCGTACGCAGGATCGGGCCCTTGGACGGCGCCAGGGGATCCACGGCGAATTCGCGGTAGACGGATTTGGTGATCCGCACGTCGGGCGTGCCCTGGTCGGGAATGACGAGGCTCGTGGTGATGTACGGAACCTGCGGCGCGCCACGTTCGAGCAACTGCACGTGGCCCGGAAGCATCAGCCTGGTGTACAGGACGCCGTCGATCTCGACCTGCTGCGTCTCCACCCCGCCGAGCGTGATGGCAATCTCCGTCCGGCCGAGGCCGAGTTCGGTGGTCTGCACCAGGGGAGCCGTTCCCTGGCTCGCTCCCACGCCCAACCATTCGGCCTGGGCGGTCGCCGCCAGCCCCAGCAGGGCGAGTGCGATCAACAGCATCCGCGAGGTCCTCGTGATCATCCTGTCCTCCTGGAAAACTTGTGTGTGCCCGGACTAGGCTTAAGAATCTGGATATTATCATGGACGCGGAATTCCGACTAAAATC
The DNA here is from genome assembly GCA_003353795.1 of bacterium. GTDB lineage: Bacteria > Krumholzibacteriota > Krumholzibacteriia > LZORAL124-64-63 > LZORAL124-64-63 > Glo-17. The sequence continues at coordinate 10,493 of PIVY01000002.1, read as the reverse complement.
ATCGCAGTATGGCTCATCGGCCGAGGAATGGCGATAAATCGCAAGAAGCGCCAATCCCGCCCAGGCAGCGTCCAGGGCCAGGACCCGCCAACGGATGCTGGTGAGAGAGCGGAATCAGATCGCGAAACCGGCAGCTATCAGGACGCCTTCCGGGAAAGGTCACGAATCCTTGACCGTCGAGAAGGCTATTTCAAGAGCGTCATCTTGGTGACCCGGCGCTCGGTACCGGCGGCAAGCCGGGTGACGTAGACGCCGCTGGCCAGAGGGCGGTCGGCGTCGTCGCATCCGCGCCACACGATCTCGTGTCGGCCGGCCGGCATGGTCTGCTGCACCAGGGTGCGCACCCGCCTGCCGGCCAGGTCGAAGACGGCGAGGTCCACGTCCTCGGCCGCAGGCAGCGCGAATCGGATCACGGTACTCGGGTTGAACGGATTGGGATGATTGCCCACGAGGACGACCTGCGCCGGCAGGTCGGTGTCCTGCGCTGCCAGGGGATGCGGATCGGCGCCCAGTAGCCAGACCACGGCGTTCTCCAGCAATTCCCGACGCCCCGCGCCCGCCGATCCGTACGCGAACGTGAAGAACACGATCTGGCCGCCTTGCATGGCAGGATCGTCGTCATGGCAGATGACACTGGCCTGGTCGGTGAAGTTCGTCCACGCGCCCACCAGCTCGGCATCCGCAGTGACCGAAACCCGGTCCGCCACCGACCAGTCGAAGAACGCGATGTCGATGGGACCGACGACGATGTTGGGCGCGAGCATCACCGGATGCCCAGCCGCAGCCACGGCCAGTTCGCCCCCGGCATCGCCGTGCCAGCCGGCCACGTGGAGCACGTCGGCCGCGAGGGTGGGGAAGCCGGGATCGCCCATCGCGGTGAAGGCCACGTCCCCACCTTCGAGCAGCAGTCGGCCACCGGCTTGCTCGTGGGCGATCAGGCTGGCGCGCAGGTCGGCGTCCACCAGCGGCGCCGCGTTGTCGCCGGCAGCATAGATCACCAGGTCGTACACGTCCCAGCCGGCTGGGTCGCTGGCCGCCGCCATCTCCACGGTCACGTTGTAGACCAGCGCCTCGAGATCGGCGACCAGTTCCTCGGGATCGCCGTCGGCGAGGACCAGCATCTCGCCGGGCGCCACTTCGAGCGAGAAGTCGACGGTGTGGGCGGGCGCGTTCACGGTCAGCGGCACGGACGCAGGTACGTGCCGGAACGACCTGGCCTCCACCCGGTAGTCGAAGAACGGAACGGGTCCGGCGTTGTACTCGCCGGTGACCGGATCGGTGGCCACGGACACGATCAACTCGTCGGTATCGGCACGATGGATCGCGACGGTCCCGTCCAGCGGGGCGCCGTCCTTGGTCGCGATGACGCTGCCGGTGATCGCCCCGGTGGACGCCGCGGTCAGTCCGAACGCGCGCGTGTTGGCGCCGTGGAGCAGGAAGACCGTTTCCTGATGGACCGCGTAGCCAAAACGCGTGACCTCGATGACGTAGTCGCCCACGGGCATCGGATCGGTAGGCGCGAAGGATCCGGTCGAATCGGTCACCGCGGTGAAGGCCGGCGGATCGCCGGGATCGGCCCCCACCGGGCGCCCGGCCACGCCCGCTCCGGTCAGCGGCGCGCCGCCGCCGGCGGTGTCGACCACGGTGCCGGCCAGGGTGCCCATGGCGGTGATCACGGCGATGTCCTGCTGGAAGAGTTCGTATCCGGGACGGCCGATGGTGGCGATGACCGGGCTCAGTTCTCCCGGGGTGACCGTCAGGCTCAGACTGTTGTCGACGGTGGTCTGACTCAGATCCAGACCGTCGCCGCGAATGAACAGCGTGAATCCGGATCCGGCGGTAGCCGCGGAAACGGTCCCCTCGCGCCCCGGCGTGAGCGCACCGACGAGACCGATGTCCGGCACTGCGGCCGTCACCACGGGGTCGTCCAGCGGCACCGCACCGGTCACCGGGAGGTCCACCACGAACAGATCGTAGGATTCGCCGGCGGCGCGACCACGCACCTGCAGAACCTCGCCGTACGCCGGCGTCACATCGACCGTGATCCGCCCCGCCGTGTCGGCCGGTGCATCGGCGCTCGTGAACCCGAATCCATCCAGCCGCACGAGTACGCCTTCCAGGCCGGATCCGCTCTCGGGGTCGGTGGCGGTGATGGTGACCTCGGTGGTCATCCCCACGACGACGGCGGGCGGATCCACCGTGACGCTCGCCGGATCCAGCACCGGCAACGACGCCTGATAGGTCTGCTGGTTGAAACCGAAGACTGTGAGCGTGACTGTGCCCACGGCGTCAATCGCATTGGTGAACACCACGTCCGCGCGCCCCTGGGAATTGGCGATGGCGCTGCCGTGGATGACGCCGCCGGAACTCACGGTGACCGTCACGCCGGGAGCGCCCGTTTCCACCACCATCGATGGCGTCAAGATCGGCACCACGGGCTGGTGGGCGACGGTCATGAGATTCGGGCTCGCCGTGCGCACCATCAGGGAGCAATCGCCGAAGAGGTTATAATGTTCCACCAGCAGCAGTCCCACGCCCTCTTCGCCATACCGGTCGAGCACCTCCATGATCCCGGCGTGGGCGATCACGCCAATCACGTGGCTCGTCTCCGCGGCCAGCACGGCCACGGCCTCGTGTTGCATCACCGTGGGCTCCACCCAGGGTATGCTGCCCGATGCGGAGTACATGCCCACTGCACCGTGCGGATCGCCCTTGGACCCGGCTCGGAGCCAGGCTTCGGCGAGGCTCTCGCCGAGGGTGGAGATCCCCCCATTGAAGCAGGACACGTCGATGACCCAGGGCCACGCGGTGTTGGTGAGCTCGTGGACATGGGTGGTGTTGAAGTACACGCTGCCCCAGGCCAGACCCGAGCCGTGCCCCATGTAGTTGATGAGCGATCGTCCGGCGTCGACGGCGGCGGCGATGTCCGTGGTCCCACCGCCGAGATTCTGATAGATCCGATCCACGTCGGAGAACTCGTACGACAGAAGCCGGTCGCGCAGTTGGTCCATGCGCTCGTAGTCGTAGATACCCGAGTCGCCGTCCTCGTCCGAGGCGATCCCGACAGCGCGGTGTGCCCAATCGCCGACACCGGCCACGTCGCGCTCGTAGGCCACGAATTTGGCGACCTGGGTGGCTACCTGATCGGGCGTCTGTGCCGAGATGCGGCTGATCAGTGCATCGGGGTAGACATCGTCGCCGGCCAGGCGCACATACCGCGTGTCGTCGTTGGCGCCGTCGCTGGCCCGGACGTAGTGCGGGACCTCCGCCCCATCACCCACCAGGATCACGTACGCCAACCCTTCGGGCTCCTGGTAGCGCGCATCGATGGCCGCCTGGATCCCGGCGATACTGCCCCCCACGCTGCTGGTGGTGATCAGTTCGGTCGGGATGCCGCGCTCGATCTTCCAGGCGATGAACGGCTGCATGGCCGCCACGAACGGATCGTGGCAGACGATGAGCATGCGTCCCTCGGACGTGCTTCCGGCGTCCTTCACCGCCGCATCGAGGTTGGCGAATTGCTGCGCGTAGAGAGCCGCGAAAACCGTCGGGATTGCGCCGGTGGTGCGTCGAGCCGGATTCACGCCACCGCGGCCGCTGGTCGTCACCTCCAGGGTGAGCCGCGCGAGCACGCGCAGCACACCGCGGTCGGCATCCCACTGCACGGGGTGGATCCGCAGGTTCACGCCCCGGTGATCGCGCACGATGTACGGTCGCGAGAGTTCGGCGACCTCCGCCGGAAATACCCCGCCCCGATATGCCGGCCCGAACGTGTAGGGAACGGTCTTCGGATCGACCGTGCGCAGGATCGACCCCTTCGACGGCTCCACCGGACGGCCGGCGATCTCCTCGTACTCGGCGGACAGGATCCGGATGGCGGACGAGCCCTCGGCCGGCACGATCAGGCTGATGGCGATGAAGGGAACCTGCGGGGCGCCGCGATCGAGGATCGGCCCATGCCCGGGCAACGTCACGCGAACGTGGTCACGACCGTCGATGACGACGGGGCTGATCTCCACGCCCGCCAACGTCACCTCCACGCGCGACCGTCCCGGATCGAGATTCACGACCTCGACCGTGGGCGCCGCGACCGGCGCGCCGTCCACGCCGAACCACGCGGCCGACGCCGGCACCGCGCTCGCAACGGCGAGCAGCAGGACCAGGGCGGTCGCAACAACACGGGATCGAGCGTGTATCTCACAGCGCACGGCGGTCTCCTGGGCGACTAGGGCGCCGCTCGACGGCGGCGCAACCCGGTCATTCTAACATGCCAGGGATACCGGACTCAATCGGGTTAGGTTACCGGCGCGAATCCGGCCGTCGCTTCAGCCGTCGCGAACGGCGAGCTTGAGGGCGATGAGCTCGCGGTGAGGGATGTCCAGCAGCTTCCCCACACGGTGCACGAGCGCCTCTTCGTGAGCCTCGAGCTTGCCGTCGGAAAAGGCCACCCGCCACATGAGTTCCAGGACCTCGCGGCGACGCTCACGGGAGAACTGCTGGTTGAGAATGCGAGCGGCGGAGAAGAGATCCTGGCTCTCCTCGGCGGCCGCCAGGGTCACCAGTTCGGCAGTCTCGTCGGGCGGAAGTTCGAAGTAGCCGCTCACCTGGCGGGCGATCTCGCGAGCTTCCTCCGCGGCGAACGAACCGTCGGCCCGGGCCGCCGAGACCAGCAGCAGACACACGGCGCGCTTGGTACAACCCTCGCGTACCGCGGCATCGTTCTCGTCGCGTTCGAACCAGCCGGAAATGCGGTCAATCATGAATCCTTCTCCACGCGTCGCCAGGACGGACCCGGCAGGGTGAGGACCTCGTAGTTGATGGTGTCCAGCCAGTCGGCCAGCTGGTCGGCGTTGATGGCGTCGTCGCCCTGGGACCCCAGCAGGACGGCGTCATCACCGGCCGCCGCGTCCTCGATGCGGGTCACGTCCACCATGCAGAGATTCATGCAGATCCGGCCCACCACGGGCGCCCGCCGGCCGCGGATCAGCACGTGCGCCCGACCCGAGAGCGAGCGCGGAAATCCGTCTGCATAACCTACGGGCAACACCGCGATCCGGCTCGCCGCGGGCGCCATCCAGGTGCGGCCGTATCCCACGGTCTCTGCGGCGGGGACGTCTCGTATCTGGGCCACGCGCACCAGCCAGCGTAGCGCCGGCTTCAGGTCCAGGTCCTCGCACCCGGCCGACCGCGCCGCGACCCGGGTCTCCCGACTGGGCCACAGGCCGTACGCAGAGATACCGACGCGGGCCAGGTCGCGGTGGGATTCGGGCCAGAGCAGCGTGGCGGCGCTGCAGGTCATGTGTCGAAGCAGATCGCCGCGGCCCGCACCCTCCAGGCGAACGAGCCACGCGTCGAAGCGGTCGCGCTGGGCACGGGCGAAGTCGTGATCGGTGGTGTCCTCGATGTCGGCGAAATGACTGGAGACGCCCACCAACTCGACGTCCGGAGCGGCACCGAGCATGGCCAGCGCCTGATCCAGTTCGGCCTCCACGAGACCTTGCCGGTTCACGCCGGTTTCCACCTTCAGATGCACGCGTCCGCGGCCCACGGCGACGGCGCCGGCCAGACCGGACAGTGATCCTGCGGTGATGTCGCAGCCGAGGTCGGCCGCCACGGCTGCTTCGGCCGCCGTGGTGGGACCCAGAACCAGCACACGCGCGACGACATCCGCCTCGCGCAATTGCGCAGCCTCGGACAGGGAATGCACGCCGAGCCAGTCGGCGCCACCGGCGAGGAACGCGCGCGCGGCCGTCACCAGTCCGTGGCCGTAACCTTCGGACTTCACCACGGCCATCATCCGAGTGGGCGGCGCGACCCGGCGACGGAACTCGGCCAGGTTGGACTGTAGCGCCACGGGATCGGTCTCCAGGCACAGCCAGGCGTCATGGGCGGGCAGGATGTGATTCAGTTCACTCATGGTGCGGATTGTCCGAGGGGCGGGCGGAGGTGTCAAGGATGAGGGGCTCCCCGTTCCCGGGCAGCCCCTCGCGCATGCAATCGATGGCAACGGGCACTAGGCCTCGTTCACCATCTCCTGGGTCCGCTTGCACTCACCGATGTCCTCGCAGGAACCGTAGAGCTCGAGCCGGTGGCGGAAGATCTTAAATCCGTTCTCGACGGCCAGCTGCTTCTGAAGCTCGAGCAGCTTGGGATTGGAGAACTCGCGGATCTTGCCACACTCCAGGCAGATCATGTGGTCGTGATGCTCGACCTCGTTGCGACCCTCGTAGCGGGCCAGGCCGTCGCCGAACCGGCGTTCCTCCACCAGCCCACTCTCCACCAGGAGATGCAGGGTGCGGTACACCGTGGCGTAGCCGATCCGGGGGTTGACCTTCTTCACTTCCCGGAGGAGTTCCTCCACCGAGATGTGTCCACGCAGGCGGAAAAAGACCTGCACGATGGTGCTCCGCTGCCGGGTGGTCTTCAGGCCCTTGGCCTGGATAAACTCCAGGAAGCCCGTTTCCTTGTCCTTGACGAACTGCTCGTCCACCTGCTGGGCCTTGTTTTCGACGACTGCCATGCTCGACCTCCGCTCATTTCCTGAAAAGGAGCCGGCGCCTTCGCCGGACGCTCCGCGTTTTTCGTGCTCAGCACTCCGGGGCATTCATGATAACGATAATCCGCTATTGCCTATCTACTCATGTCCCCCGACGACCGCAAGCAACCGGAAATAGAATTCCGAGACTCATGGTCGACCGGATTCACTGTAACAGAGAATGAGTGTCGGAATTCCCATGAATTCCGTATGCAACGAGTTTTTACGGATTCAGTCCAGAATCAGGCGTCTAAGGTAGGATTCCCCTGCGGGGAGAACCCACAGGCTGTGCCCATCGTGAGCCAGGCGCGCGTCCTGGTCGCGCAGGAACCAGCCGTCGGCCGCCACTTCTTCCCGGCGTTGCAAACGGTTGCCGCGCATACGGGTCAGGCGTCCGGTGCCGCTGTCGGTCACCCACATGGCGACACCATCCCAGGCCAATCCCACAGGCGAGAACCCCGGTGCGCCCACCGAGCGGGTGAGGTCCCCGGTTTCGGGGTCGATGCGGTCGATCCGGCCGTTGTCGCGATCGGTGAGCCACAGCCAGCGGCCGTCGAATGCCAGGGACATCGGGCGATGCCCCGGCGTGGCGTACACCTCTTCCACGGCCACGGTATCAGCGCGGATCTTGTAGAGCAGCGAACCCCCCTCGGCGTCGTCGCCGCAGCTCCAGAAGTACTCGCCATCCCAGGCAAGACCGCGCGCCAGCACGCCGGTGAACTCCTCTTGCCAGTAGATCGTGCCCGACGTGTCGCCCACCACGAGGAACATCTGGTGCACTTCGTCGATGGCCAGACTGTCGGTCTGGGCCACCAGCAGCGCCAGGGTGTCGGTCCCCGCCCAGGTCAGGCCGGTGATCTCGCCTCCGGGCAGCGCCAGACTGTCCACGGGCGTGGCGGAGATCTCCGCGTGCGCGGGGGTCACCGCAGCGATGGTCAAGAGGGCCACGACGAGCAGGCGCAATGTCTTCACTCCTTGGGGCGGGTGGGATCGCGACGGGCGGCGGTGAGGCGCGCGGCGCGACCGAGCAGTTGCCGCAAGAGCGGCAGGTCGATGGGTTTGGTGGCGGTGAAATCCACGAGCCCGGGGTCGAGGGTGGCCAGTTCCTTCTCACGGCCCCAGCCGGTGAGCACCACCACCGCCAGCGCCGGATCTCTCTGTCGCAATGATCGGGCCACCTCGACGCCGTCGCGACCGGGCAAACCCAGATCGATCAGGGCGGCATCGTAGCGCTCGGATTCCCATCGCGCCAGCACCGCATCGTGATCCGCCGCCAGGGTGACCTCGTGTCCCTCGCTGCCCAGAAGGTCGGCGAGCATCTCGCGCACCGGCAGTTCGTCGTCGGCCACCAGGATCCGCAGGGAGTTCTGGCCGGTCGGGCCGTTGTCGAGGTCGATCAGCGGCGCCGAATCCGCGGCGGGCAGATCGAGTTCGAAGCGGGTTCCGGTCTCCGTCTCGCAATGCACGAGGTCGCCGCCGAAGCGCCGGGCCAGTGTCCGGGAACTGGCCAGACCCAGGCCGTGGCCGCCGGGCTTTCCGGACGTGGCGCCGACCTCGAACAGTCGCGACCGCACGTCCGGTGCGACGCCCGAACCCGTGTCCTGGACGGCGATCCTGACCCGGTCGCTCTCGATGCTCGCCTCCCAGACGACCCGCCCGCCGTCGGGCATGGCCTCGATGGCGTTGGCGAACAAGTTGCCCAGAATCCGGCGTAATGCGTGGGCCGGTATGGCCACCGGCGGCGCGGTCTCCGGACCACCCCAGACCACCCGCGACGTGCCGCCGGTGCGCGCGGTCGCGTGGTCGCCGGCCTGGCGCCAGGCCGCCGCCGCGGTGATCACGGGGTCGGCAACCGCGTCACCGCTGTCGGCCAGCATGGCCGCCGCTGCCGCGGCATCGTCGGCAATGGACAGAGCCGGAGCTGCGTCCGAGCCGAGCCTCACCGCCAGCGCGCGAGCACGTCCCTGGATGGCCCAGAGCAACTGGCTGAGGTCGTGGGCAAGATAGGCGAATTCGGGATCCCGTTGGGCCAAAGCCATCTCCCTCGAGGCGCGAACCCGGCGACAGGCCGGCTCGACGGCAGGGTAGCATCGAGGGCAGACGGCGTCCAGCAGGCTCAGATGGGTTGCAACTCGGGAGCCAGGATGCCCACGGGCAGGAGCAGCCGGAGCCGCAGGTGGCCGGTGAGGCGGACCACGTCGAATCGTAGACGGAGTCGCCGGGCCAGATCGGGATTCACGGTGAATGCCAGCAGTCGCCGCAATTGTTCCGCCTCGTCCTCGGCTCCGGTCCGCTGGACCTGATCGCCGGCATCAGCGGGCTCGAGCTGGAACACGAGCAGCAGTCCCGGCTCATTCGAATCCTCGGCGACGGTGCTCAACTCGAGATGCACCGACTGCCCCGGCGCCTGGTATCCCACGGCGCGAAGCACCTGGCGAAGCAAACGGCGCCAGCGTTCCCGACTGACGTCCACCGGCGCATCCCAGTCGCCGGCGCCGGTAGCCCACGACAAGGGGACCGACACGTCCAGCTCGTCGAGGTCCTGCAACAGATCGGTCAGGCAGTTCAGTTCGCCGACCGTGGGCATCTCGTTGTCCGGCTCGCTAGCCAGGTAGTCGCAGGCCCAATCGACGGTCTGCTCGAGGCGGCGGACGTTGCGCAGGGCGATATCCACCAGATCGAGGGACTGGCCGCCGGCACGCTCCAGTTGCAGGGCCAGCGTCTGCAGAGCGGTGCCGGCGGCCGTCAAGGGGGTACGAAGTTCATGATTGAGGAAATCGCGGAAGCCGGCGCCGGTCTGATCGTCGCCCATGGCGGCCTCGAGACAGGGGCGCAGCGCCGCGGCGAGCCGGCCGCCGTCGGGGCCGGGATCATCGACGTGCGTCCAGGCACAATCGCCGAGCCGGGCGCCGGTGGCGTCGCCCACCAGCAGCAGCGGCGCCACGGCCGCCGCGGTCGGGGATTCGTCGGGCACGGGGGGCGCCTCGGGACCACAGGCGTAGATCACGGCGCTCGCGTCGCCGGCCGGCACGGTCGCGGGGTGGAGACCCGAACTCAGGGGCGCAGAACGCAGTCCCCAGGTGTCGAGCCACCCCTCTATCTGGTGCCGGTTGGACCGGTCGCCGCCAATGAGAATTCGCGCCATGATGTCGTCCCACGTTGCTCTTCGCGAAACCATGCTCTCTCGGGACGACAATCAATCAAGCCGTATGCCATCGGTGGCATCGTACTCCCCAGGCAAGGCATACGGGACACCCTTAGCCGCAGCCATGCCCCACGAGGAATCACGGGGAATGATCTGGAATGAGACCATGGAACGTCGAGGTTCAGGGGCCCGTCGCATTTTGCCCGCGGGCGCCCTGTTCTTCGGTCTCGTCGCGTGGCGGAGACAGCAAGCGCCAGGTGATCCCGGCGATCCAGGTGGCGTAGCGGTCGGCCTTGCCTCCCAGCTCCCGCCCCAGCTGCACCTCCAGCGAATGGCCGTCACCCAGCGGGACCCTTCCTGACAGCACAAGCCGCCGGGAATGGTGGCCTTGCTCCAGTTCGCGGGCGGACCAGGCCAGGGTCAGACCTCGGTCCTGGCCGGGCACCAGCCCCAGCTCGAGCCCATAGCGGAATCCGCTGGGAAACGCGTCGGACGTGAGGAAATCGCGACCCGAATCGAAGGTGAGTTCGTAGCCGATCCGGAAGGCCCCGGTCAATCCGCCGGGCTTGCCAACGGGACGGCGCCAGTCCAGGCGCAGCGGCAGACAGGCCGACGACATGGGATACAACTCGTCCCGGCCCACAGGAAGTCCGGCGAGAAATCCCAGGTGGCCGTATCCAAGCAGCGGTAGCGGCAGGGGCGCAAGCACGCCCAGTTCCGGTCGGCCGAAGCCACCGATCATGGATTCGTAGGGCCAGTCGGTATCGGCGTTTCCGTCCTCGTCCTCCTGCGCGAGGTGCGGCCACCGTTCGA
>PIVY01000377.1 GCA_003353795.1 bacterium | reverse complement strand
GTCGGGCGCGGCGCCCACGAGCATGTTGTAGCAGGTGTCGAGGACCGGCGCCGGAATTCCGCCCTTGTCCAGGATCGCCGCGAGTTGCCGGTCGGCCTCGTCGCTCCTACCCAGCGCCAGTGCCAGAGGATGCATGGTGAAATGGATTTGGGCCCACGTCGGCGCCAGGTGCTCGGCCTTCAGACCCAGCTGGTAGCATCCCGCCGCATCCTCGGACTCCCACTCACCCAGGCATCGCGAGGCGGCGGCATCCAGGGCCTCGGGGCATTCCGGTCCCAGCGCCAGCGCCCGGTCCATGTGCTCGGCGACCTCGTCGGCGGGTGCGCCGGCGTAGCGCAGCGCACGGGCGATCTGCACGTGGGCCACGGCGGCTTGTGGATGCTCTTCCAGGTAGGCGCGCCACCCATCGGCCAGCGCCATGTACTCCTCGGTCGACAACCGGTCGTGACGAATGGAGACCACCTCCGCCGGCATACCGGGAACCACCGAGGGAGCGCCGGCGAGAGCGGCGGCGGCGTGGAGCACGCAGGCAAGGATCGTACAGCGGATGATCGTGGACATGGCAACCTCCGGTCCGGGCAGCGGTGCACTGTTCGAACCGGCAACGTGGCCGGGAGCGATTTCGTTGAGCAGAAAAAAGGCGCGGCGGTCGAACCGCCGCGCCCGTCTGCTTCACACCGACCCTACTTCGCGAGCACCAGTTTGGTGCTGCTCACGCCGCCGGCCGTCCGCACCTGCGCCAGATACACGCCCGACGCCAGCGACTGGCCCGCGTCGTCGCGTCCCTGCCAGACCACCTCGTGCCGGCCGGCCACACGCTCGCCATCGAACAGCGTGCACACGACCCGACCGCCGAGATCGTGGACCCGCACGGTGACCGAGCCTGCCCGCGGCAGATCGAAGGACAGCCGCGTCAGGGGGTTGAACGGGTTGGGATACGCTTCGAGCGACAGCGGCGCCGAGGCCACGTCGCCCGGCGCGGCATTGAGACCGCCCTCGGACACGAACATGGTGCCCGCGTTCTGGATCTCGCCCGTGACCATGTTCTGCACGTAGACCGTGGCGCGGGTCCTGTCGAACACCCAGCGGTTGTGCAGGGGCGACGGGACGAAGAACTCCCGCATTCCAATGGAATTGACCACCGGCAGGCCATCCACGCCAGGGTAGAGCTTACGGAAGGCCTGGTTGTGGTAGTCCTCGCCGTTGGTACCCGACGCGAACACGTTGTCCTCGCTGATGGCCACCTACAGGCGGTAGTCGCCGGCGGGCATGGCGTCGAGGATGTCCACGCGCGCGATGGTGGTCTCGGTTCCGTTGTCGAAATCGACGTCGATCTCGAGAGGCG
>PIVY01000071.1 GCA_003353795.1 bacterium | reverse complement strand
GTCCTCGCCGCTTTGCGGCTGCGGAGTTCCGGACCCATGCATGACGGAAGACGCCCTATCCGGGATGCCACCCCCAGCCGGGATACCACCGGTTCGCGATCCAGTAGAAGAGGATGGTATCGACGAGAAGGTGAAGGAGGATCACGTAGAGGAGCGAGCGGGTACGATGGTAGGTGAATCCCTGGATCAGGGCGAAGCAGAAGATGACCACCGGCCCCCAGCCGACGAAGGCCATCTCGTGCAGGAAGCTGGTGAAGAAGACCGCCTGAATCAGGAGCGCCTCACGGAATCCCAGGCGCCGGGCCAGCAGCACGAAGACGAAGTTCACGAAGCAGAGCTCGTCCCAGAAGCCCACGAAATTGCAGCCCCAGAACAGCCGCCACATCTCGTCCGTGCGATCGACGTGGTCGAGCGGCGGCAAGGGCCACGAGTGGTGCAACGTCGGCGTCCAGGAATTGAAGTAGAGCCCCATGATCACGTAGGCCAGCAGGAATCCGCCGGCCAGCCAGACCCACATGCGAAGCGACCAGCGCCCGGATACCCACTGGTAGTCGAGGGCCTCCCCCATCCAGTATCGGGCAGCCAGCGCCGGCACCAGCAGCGCGCCCAGACCCAGCTTCACGATCAGTTCGATCACGTGGGCGTCGCCGGTGTCGCCATCGATGCGCGTGAAGAACAGCAGGATGATGAGGTAGCAGAGCATCACCGAGGTCTGCCACCAGCGACCGTCGGGATCGCGATGCGCGAGGACCATGCCGGGCAGGAGCGTGGCCAGCGCCAGCCACGGCCAAGGCACGCCCAGGTAGAACGGGTGCGATTTCAGACCGACGGCCAGCAGCATGGTCGCCGCCAGCAACCAGATCGACCAGCGTCGGCTCACGGGGATGGGTGCGATCGGCTCGGCCGGCGATCGGAAGCCCGTCCGGATGTCATTCATGGATGTCAGCCTCCAGCACCCAACGCTCGAACCAGGCCAGTAGCTGTTCGAGGTAGTACACCTGATTGGTCCATCCACGGATACCGTGCGCCTCTTGCTGGAAGCGCAACAACCGTGACGGCACGCCCAGCGACTGCAGTGCCGAGAACCAGGCCACCGAACCGTCCGGCGGGCAGCGGTAGTCGCGCAGTCCATGGCTGATCAACGTGGGCGTGGTCACCTTGGCGACCTGGTGGAAGGGATTGTTGCGGGCGTAGATCTCGCGGGCCTCGGGATCGAACGGGCGTCCGCCGAATTCCCACTCGGGAAACCACTTCTCGTCGGTGGCGCCCCAGAACGCCTCGGTCTGAGGATACATGCGGTCCACGGCTGCGGCGCGGAAACGGTCGGTCTGCGTGGTGAGGGCCGCGGCCAGGTGGCCGCCGAAACTTCCCCCCATCACCGCGAGCAGGTCGGGGTCGGACCAGCCCTCGGCCACGGCGTGATCGACCACCGCCATGAGCTCGCGGGCGGGCCGGCCGGTCCAGTCGCCGCGGATGTCCTCCATGAACTCGCGACCGTATCCGGTGGACCCGGTGGGATTGACCGCCAGGACCGCGTAGCCGAAGGTGGGCAGCACGTGAAATTCGGGCAGGAAGTAGCCGCCGTACATCCACTCGGGCCCGCCGTGGATCGAGAGCACGGTGGGCAGTGCGTGTCCCGCCGTGTGATCCTCGGGCAGGTAGACCCATCCCTCGATGGCGCGACCCTCCACCTCGACGGCGAAGGCCCGCGGCTCCACAAGTTGCACGCGGTCGTACCAGCGCTCGTTGGGATCGAGGATCCGCTGGACCTCGCCGCTGGCAAGGTCCAGCGAGAAGAGCACGCCGGGCGACGTCTGGCTATTGGCCCAGAACACCGCGCGACCGCCGCCGAACCGGATGTCCCACACGTTCCAGCCGTCGGGCGTGAGCTGTCGGCCACCGTCCCCCTCGGCCGCGAAGACGGCCGCGGTTCCCCGCCAGGCGCCGCGGAAGTAGAACCTGCCGGCGTGCTCCCACACGCCCCAGACGCAGTTGTCGAATTCGGACAGCAGTCGCTGGACCTCACGACCGTCGAGATCGCGCACCACCACCTGCGCCGGTTCGCTCTCGTGAAGACTGTCGGCGTGGCTCTGGCAGGCGACGAGTTCATCGGAGAACCAGATGGGATAGGTGTCGGGACCGGGATTCTCGGCAAGCCGGCGCGCCTGGCCGCCGTCGTGATCGAGGACCCAGAGATCCGTGGTCAGGATGCGGCCCAGATCGCGGCAGGCCTTGGCGCTGACCACCAGCCGCGAGCCATCCGGCGACCACGCCGCCTCTCGCACGTCGTGATCGGGCAGCGGCACGGCGCGATCCTTGCCCGTGGCCACGTCCACCACGTGAAGCTGCCGGATCATGCCCTCGCGTTCGCCCACCGAGAGGTGGCGCCAGCCCAGATGATCGGCGGCCGTGACAGCGCCCGGCAAGCCCTCGTAGTCGCCGATCCGCTCGCTCACCACGTGGGCCAGGCTTGCGCCGTCGGGCGACCAGATCAGCGACCCGTAGCGGCCCGGCCCGGCGATCCGTCGGCGCTCGGTGCCGTCGACGTCCATGAACCAGATCTCGGTGCCCTCGTCGGTGTCGCGCGTGAAGGCCAGGGTTTCGCCGTCCGGAGAGAAGACGAAGCCGCCGGCGCGGTCCTCCGGGGCGAAGAGAATCTGGCCGGCGCCGGTCTCGAGATCATGGAGGTGGATGGTGGTGCGCGTGGCTGAGGTCTCCACGTCGTGGGTGCCCACCGAGTAGACCAGCAAGCGACCGTCGGGCGAGAGAGCGCCGATGCCGCAAGTGCGCTGTTCGAGCAGGTCGGCGGGGACCATGGCCGCTGCGGGCAGGGACATCAGGAGCAGGGCGGCGACGAATGCGAAACGCATGGATCGGGACCTCTTCGAATCACTCGGGCGAACGTCGTGGACAATGTTAGGACGCGAACCCCGTATCCGGCAAGCTCCGGCACGCCCGGACAGTTGCTGCCGGTAGTACCCTCTGCTAGAATTCTGCTCTCGATTGCGGAATCCGACCTCGAGAAGCCAACAGGAGCGTGATTCATGCCCGCCAGCCCCATTCGCCCGTTCCTTGCCTACGTCGGCCTCCTCGTCGTTCTCGGCGCGACAGTCGCCCCGGACGCCCACGCCGAGACTGAATGGGTCACCGAGGCGGGCGATATCCTGCAGATCGCCCTGCCGGTGATCGGCGGCGTCTCCACGTTCTTCACCAACCCCGACCCCGACAAGACCTGGGACAAGGAGGGCACCAAGCAGTTCGCGCTTTCCTACGGCTCGGCCTGGGGCACGACCTATGTCTTGAAGTTCGTGGCGGGCAAGGCGCGGCCCAACGGCAACAACCGCACCTCGTTCCCGTCGGGGCACACGATGTCCGCGTTCTCCGGCGCGGCGTTCATCGATAGCCGCTATGGCAAGGTGTTCGGGATCCCGGCCTACGCGCTGGCGGCCTTCACGGGTTACAGCCGGGTTCAGTCGAACTGGCACTACCGCGACGACGTCCTGGCCGGAGCCAGCATCGGCATGCTGTACGCCTGGAACTTCGTGTCGCCCCAACCGGGCAAGCTGGCGCTGTTGCCCACGGTCAGCGCGCAGGGCATCGGCATGACCGCGGCGGTGCGTCCCGGTGCCGCAGGAGAACCCATCGACCCCGGTGCGCGCCGCGCTGCCTACAGTTTCGGATTCGGCCCCGCCTATGCCCTGACCAACGTCGCGGCCAGCCGCGGCGATGGCGGCAACGAGTTCCAGCTCACCGACCTCGACGGCAACAACGATCCCACGACGACGGCCGCGGTCGCGGTGACGGTCCCGGTGAGTCGTCGCGGCCGCGTTTCCATCACCTACGGTCCCTTCGAGGCACGGGACGTGGGAGCCTTCAGCTACGACGTGAGCTTCGGCGGCGCTGATTTTGCCGCCGGCACGCCGGTCAATTCGGCCTGGCGTTTCTATGACGTCTTCGTCGACTACGAGCACGCCGTGGTCTCGGGCGACCACTGGCAACTCGGACTCGGCGCCGGCCTCGGCTACACCTACTCATACACCGCGTTGGAATCCCAGGACCTGACCACCAGCGCCGTCGTGGACGACCACGTGATCTACCCCTTCGGGATCGTGGCCCCGAGTTACTACTTCAGCAACCGGATCGGCATCGAGGCTCGGGCCGAGGGCGTCGTCATCGGCGACAACTGGTTCTACACGTTCGTCGGCGACCTCGCCTGGCGCGCGGCCCAATCCTGGGACTTCCGCCTGGGGTACTCGTACTTCGGTCGCCAGATCGAATCGGACACCTACTACAACAAGACCCGGTACGGCATCCCCCACCTGGCGGTCACACGCTACTGGTAGCGACCGCGGCGCTTCCGCTTTGACGCCACCGACGGTCAGGAGTAGCCTGCAGACCATGGATGGATCATTTCCGCACCGCGGCCTGCTCGCCTTGTTCCTGACGGTCTCGCTGATCGCCGCCTGTGGCCGCGAACATGCGCGCGTGGATCATGACCCGGCCGATGACGGTCGCGTCGATCACGCCGGCGCCGCCGGCGAAGCATGGCCTGATGCGGAGGCGTGCGATCTGCTGCCCGGCGATCCTCTGCGCGGCGGCACCATCGTCCTCGCCCTGGGCGAGCCGGTGCGCGCGACCCACGCGCCGGTGCCCACCAACGACGCCGAGCGAACCGTCTTCGCCAACCTCTACGAGACCCTCACCGTGGTTGCTTGCGACGGAACCCTGGGGCCCGGCCTGGCCGAATCCTGGGTGCGCCTGGACGACGGCATGCGCTGGCGCCTGCATTTGCGGCCCGGCGCCGTGTTCTGGGATGGCTCGTCCGTCACCGCGGTCGATGTGGTGATGGCCTGGAGTCGCGACGAGGCCCTGGCCCGCGCCACCGGTCGTCCCTGCCCCGGCATGTGGCTCGCGTCCGGCAGCCGCGGTCTGGCGGTGATGGATGCGCAGACTCTCGAGGTCCGCCTGGCCGAGCCCCAGGACGACCTGCCCCGCCTGCTGGCCCACCCCGCCCTGGCCGTGGCGGTGCGTCGCGAGGGCTGGCACTGGCCTCTGGGCAGCGGCCCTTGCCGGCTCGCGGCCGACACCGAGCGACCGCTGCCCGATCTGGTGTGCCGACCCAATCTGCACCATCCACGGTCGCCCGGCTGGCAGCAGTTCATTTTCCGCATCCGACCCGACGGCGACCCTCGCGATCGGTTGGATTCAGGCGTCGACCTGGCCGTGATTCGCGACCACCGCGCCGCCGCCTACTACGCCGAGATCGACGGCGTCCAGAGCACGCCTCTACCGTGGGACCGGATCTACGTGCTGCTCGTCCCGCCCGATCGCGACCTCGCCGGACGTGCCGCGGCGCTGTCCACCCGGCAGGCCGTCACCCCGGCCGAGAGCCGCCCCTGGGACCAGTTCTGTTTCCATGGATGTGGCCGGGCGACCTGCCCCCAGCTCCATGGCCCCACCGTGGGCATCGTGACCCCACCGCGGGATCCGGATCCGGCGCTGACCGCTCTGGAGATCCGGCGTCTCGTCCACCCCGCCCACGATCCCGATGCGCGGGCCCTGGCCGAGCGGATCGTGGCCTTCGCCGACACACCCCTCGAGCTGCAGTCCGCCGATGGTCCCGAACTCGCCGCGGCGCTCCAGCACGGATCCGCCGGCGCCTACGTGGTCCGGCTCGAGGCCTGCTATCCCACGGCCTGCCTCACCACCGCCGCGCTGGTGGCCCGGGCCGACTGGTTGCAGCGGGACATCGCCGAGATGTCCGACGCCCGCGCCGCAGGCGGCCGCCTGCAGGCCTGGCAGCGCGCCATCCCGCTGGTCCAGACGCGCCCGCGTCTGATCTGGCACTCGCGGCTGGCCGGACTCGCCCTGACCCACGACGGCGCCCTGCTCGTGGCCGGCCTCGGCAGGACAGCCCCGGAGGCCACGCCGTGAGCACGCGCTGGCGGATCTTCCTGGCGGCGGTCCTCTTGATCGTGGTGCCGGCCGGTCTGCTCGCCGGTTTCTTCCGCGATCGCCTCGCCGGACAGGTGCGCGACCGCATCGCCTGGGACGTTCACCAGGATCTGCGCCGCACCCTCGACGCACCGGTGACCATGGCCGCCGACACCCGGCTCATCCTCTCGCGACTGGCCCGCGCCGCGTCGGGCGACAACCAGCTGCGCCTGGTGTTGGTGGGCGGCCGCGACGACCTCAAGCCCTACCTGCGCGACTACGCCCAGCAGGTGGCCCTGACCACCCGTCTGGATGTGCTGCAGCTCATGGACGACCAGGGGCGCATTCTCAGCTCGGCGCACTACCGCAACGAGTTCGACCGCCGCGAACCGGCGCTCCTGGAGCTGCTCGACGACACGACCATTCCGCCACGCCCTCCGTGGCGGTCCCGCGAACTGAGCGACACCGACGAGGTGTCCGCAGATCCGCCGACCCCGTTCGCCGACCCCCGCGCCGCCTTCCTCGTGGACCACGACCCGGCCGGCAGCTTCCTCGCCCTGGTCGGCCGCTTCGATTTCACCCTCGGCGGCCGCATCTTCCACTGGGTGGGCGGTCAGCGCCTCGACCGCCATCCCCTGTTCCGTGAAGACACGGCCGTGGCGACCCGCGACAGCACCCTGTTCTGGCCCGCCTTACACACGGCGTTCGACCCGCGCGACGAGGACTCGCTCCACGCCTGGGGCCGACACGCCAACCGGTTCTGGGAAACCAGCGTCGTGCCCCTGATCAACGACCGGCAGCGCGAAGAAGCGCTCCTCATCGCCACGCGCCCACGCCACCAGCTCGCCGAACAGCTCGCTCGCATCGACCAGCTCGTCGCCGCGATCCTGGCCGCCGCCCTGGCGGGCTCATTCCTTCTGGCCGCCTGGCTGGCCGGCCGTCTCTCGCGCCCGCTGTCCGACCTCGCCGACCGCGCCGACTGCATCGACCTCGACGAACCCGGCGCCGATTTCGCCTCCACGCGCACCGACGAGGTGGGCAAGCTGGCCCGGGTCCTCGACGGCATGGTGACGCGGCTGCGCGACCATGCCCGGCGTCTCGCCGATGCCGAGCACCGCGCCACCCTGGGCGAGGTCGCCCGGCAAGTGAATCACGATCTTCGCAACGGCATCACGCCGGTGCGCAACGTGGTGCGCCACCTGGGCGAGATCGCCGACCGCGAACCCGACCGTATGGCCGACGTGTTCGCCGGTCGAGCGAGCACCCTGGAGAGCAGCTTGACGTACCTCGAAGATCTGGCCGGCCAGTACGCCCGCCTGGCCCCCGAGCGACGCCGCCAGCGCTGCGACCTGGGCGCCATCGCGCGAGAGACCGCGGCCGCCATGGCGCCGGTCACCGTGGAGGTCCAGGCCGGCGTACCGATGGTGCTGGCCGATCCGCTGTCGCTTCGACGCATCCTGGGCAACCTCCTGCGCAACGCCCGCGAGGCCTTGCCCGAGGGGCGCGGCACCGTCACGGTCACCGTGTCCGGCGACGACGATCCGGACCTCGGCACGCAGTGCGTCCTGGCCGTGCGCGACGATGGGATGGGCATGACAACGGAGATCCAGGCGCGTATCTTCGAGGACTTCTACACCACCAAGGATGGCGGCACCGGCCTGGGCCTGAGCAACGTGCGCCGTCTGGCCGGCGACGCGGGCGGCCGTCTCCAGGTGGACAGTGTGCCGAACGAGGGCACCACCGTCACCGTCACCTTCCCCGCGGCGGAGGCCGACGTATGAGCCTGGTATTGATCGTCGACGACATCGCCGCCATGCGCGACCAGTACGCCTACGACCTGAAGCGTCTCGGCGGCCACCTCACCCTCGAAGCGGACGGCGGCCGCAGCGCGCTCGACCACCTCGAGACCGAGGACGTCGACTGCATGATCCTCGACCTCGAGATGCCCGACCTCGACGGCTTCCAGGTCCTGGCCGAGATGAAGCGCCGCGGCGACCGCACGCCGGTCATCGTCTACACCGGCACCGGCAGCTACGAACGCTGCGTGCGCGCGGTGAAGCTGGGCGCCTACGCCTTCCTGGCCAAGGACGAGCCCCTCGAACGCGTGGTCCAGGAGGTGGACAACGCCATCCAGTGGGCCCGGCTGCGCGACGAGGTCAAGAAATTGCGCCGCACGGCTGGTCACGACTCGCCGCTGGTGGGCGAGAGCCGCGCCATGCAGGAATTGCGCGCCGGCATCGACCAGCTCGCCGCCATTCCCAGCGCCGTTCTGGTGCTCGGCGACAGCGGTACCGGCAAGGAACTGGTAGCCCGACAACTGCACGACCGCGGTACTCGCTCGCGTCATCCCTTCGTGACCGTGAACGCCGCGGCCCTTCCCGAATCCCTGGCCGAGAGCGAGCTGTTCGGCCACGAGAAGGGCGCTTTCACCGGCGCCGACCGCACCCGCCGCGGCGCCTTCGAGGCCGCCCATCGCGGCACCCTGTTCCTCGACGAAATCGGCGAGTTGCCCTTGCCCGCACAGGCCAAGCTGCTGCGCGTTCTAGAGGCCGGCACCATCACCCGGGTGGGGGCCACCGCCGAGATCAAGGTGGACACCCGCGTGGTCGCGGCCACCAACCGCGATCTCGATCAGGAGGTCCGGGAGGGACGTTTCCGGGAAGACCTGCTCTACCGCCTCAACGTGCACGTCCTGCGGGTGCCCGCCTTGAGCGAGCGCCTGAGCGACGTGCCCCTGCTCGCGTCCCACTTCCTGACCCTGGTGGCCGAACGGTTCGGTCAGCGCGCCAAGAGCCTGGCGCCGGCGGCGCTCGAGCGCCTCGTCACCTACGACTGGCGACGCAACAACGTGCGCGAGCTCCGCAACGTCATCGAGCGCATGATCATCGCCAGCGGGGGCGACGTGATCGGCCCCGACGCCGTACCCGCCGACATCGGACCGGCCGCCGCCACCGGCACCGACGGTTGGCAACCCGGCGCCGGTCCTCTCAAGGACCAGAAGGCCGCCGCCGAGCGCGCCATCGTTCTGACGGCCCTCGAGCGCAACGGCTGGCACGTGACCAACACCGCCCGCGAACTCGGCCTCGCCGACCACAGCTCGTTGCTCAAGATCATGCGTCGCCACGGACTGAAGCGGTGACGGTGGTGAGGCGTTCGGCCGCGTACTCGGTGCTCGTGGTGACCGCGGTGATCTGCGCCTGGCCGCTGCTGTTCGGCGGCGGCTGGCTCACGTACCAGGACAATCCCTGCCACCTGGCCGGCCTGCACGATCTGGCGCGCGGCGAGGGCGGCTGGAGCGACGCGGCCTTTCTGGGCTATCCGCTGACCGCCACCCACGGCCCGCTCTGGTACTGGCTGCTGGGCGGCATGGCGGCGTTGGGCGTGCCGGGCGGTCTGCTGGTAGCCCTCTTCGATCTGGCGGGTTTCCTGGCCCCGGCGCTGGCCATCCTCGCCGTGGCGAGCCGGCGCCACCCGCTCTGGGCCGCCACCCTCGTCGCCTGGCTGGCGCTGGTGCAACGACCCTGGCTGGCGGGGTTCGAATCGCCGCTGGGCGGCATGGCGCCCTTCGGCCTGGCGGCGGCCATGCTGGTGATGATCGTGGGCGAACTCCAGCGCGACGAGACGTCGCCTGCGCAGCTCGCCCGCCTGGGCGCCTGGTATGGCCTGCTCGGCCTGACCCATCTGTTCCTCCTGCTGCCCGCGGTGCTGGCCTTCCTGATCGCGGCAGTCCCGGATCTGCGCTCGGAAACCGGCCGCCGTCGTGCGGGATCACGGTTCGTCGCCGCCAGTCTGGGCGCGCTCGTCGCTGCACCCTACTGGCTGCCTGCACTGCTGAACCGGAGCCACCTGGTCATCCACGACGTGCCCCTGGCGCCGCACCTCGGCGCCCTCTATCTCCTGCTGCCCCTCGACCCGCTGGCGCTGGCCCGGGGCGACCTGATCTGGCGGACCGAGCTGCTGTTCACCGACGCGTCGCTCATGGTCCTGCTGGTCGCACTCGGTGTCCTTGCCGTTCGGCGACCGGCCGCGCGGCTCCCCCTGCTGCTGGCCGCCACGCTCGGGATCCTGGTCCTCGTGGTGGTCCCGGTGGCCGGCGAACCGCTGGTAGGACCCCATTCCTGGAGGCGACTCGTCCTCCTGCGATTCCTTCTGGCGCTGGCCGCGGCGCCCGTGGTGGCCACCTTGCCGGCGCTGTCGCGCGCCGCCGCACGCCCGCGGATCCTGGCCGCCGCAGCGGTCGTGTTGACGGTGTCGAGCCTCTGGTGGGGTCGCCCGCTCCGCCTCGAGACGCCGCCGCCCGGCGCCACCGAGATCACCCAGCTCCGCGAGGTCTGGCAATGGCTGACCCGCAACCATCGACCCGACGCCGGGCGCATCTTCGTCCAGGACACCTTCTACCTCGACGGCGACCAGCGCGATCTCTTCTACTCCCACCTGCCCGCCCTCACCGCCCGCGAGACCGGCCTCGACCAGGAGGGTGCGTTCTACGGAGGCATGCCGTTCGCCACCGAGGAGTGGACCGGCGGCCAGTTCGGCCTGGTGTTCGGCCGCCCTCTCCTGAACACGGACGACCTGCTGCGCCTCGGCCGCGTCATGCCCGCCGCGGCGGTCGATCGCCTGCTGCTGGCCAACCCGCAACTCGCGCGCAAGATGACCGCCACCGGCCTCTACACCGAACTACTGCGACGCGGCCGCTTCCACGTGCTCGCGGCCAACGGCGAGCCGGCGGCCTGGCTGCAGCCGGAACCAGGCGTCACCGCGGAGGTCGAGTCTCGTCGCCCCGGCGTGTGGAAACTGCGCGCGGTCTCCAGCGGTGACGGCGGCGGGTTGACCGCATCGCTGGCCTGGTCGCCCGGCTGGACCGCGGCGGGCCTCCACGCTCTCGACCTCTCCCCAGCGCCGGACGGTCGCCTGACGGTCGCCGGTCTTCCTGCGGGATCGCACGCCTTCGAACTGCGACACTCGCCGCCCCGGTGGCCGTGGATCCTGGCGCTCGTCGGAGCGTTCGGACTGGCGGCTCTTTCGCGGCGCCGCACCGTCGGGTCGTGAGCCGGCGGACACGGCCACCCCGTGTCCTTGTGGACACAGCCCGGAGACCTAAATCTCGCGCCGTCCCCATAACTTGTTTCCACCGTATATCTTACATTGCAGGACCTCCCTGGCTTCGACATTGCGGTGACGGTCGTGTTGGATCGACACACCGCGCCGAGGGCGCCCAGCCAAGGAGGCAGCCATGTCCCACCACAAGTACGACGACCCCGTTCCCACGTCCGGCGAGGTCCGGGCCCGCAAGCTGCGACTCATCGAAGGCAGCGTGATCTTCGCGCTCGCCCTGAGCCTCTGCATCTACCTGGGCATCCGCTTCGCCCAGGAACCCGGCGCGGACAACGAACCCGTCGCCGCCCTCGTCACCCAGCCGAACCTGCCCCCCGATTTCGCGCCCCAGAGCGAGCCCGTCGGCATGGAGTCGGCGGCCGCGATCGTGCCGGAAGGGACGGAGCCCGCCGGCGCGGTCGAGTCCGAGGTCTCCGCCACGCGCGGCGTGACCCCGCCCATCGAGCAGATCTTGCCCGAGGTGCCCATGGTGGTGACATATTCCACGTCCGAGAAGGCGTTCTACGAGGGCCGCTACGGTGAAGCCGCCGGCATGTTCGCCACCTACTGCGACGATCATCCCGAGAACGCCTGGGGCCAGTACATGCTCGGCCTCTCGCTCTGGAAGTCCGGCGACACGGTCGCCGCCCGAGACGCCTTCCAGGCAGCCCTGGTCCTCAAGCCCGATCACTTCAAGAGCATGGTCAACCTGGCCCGGGTCGAACTCGATCTGGCCGAGCCCGACGCCGCGCTCGCGAGCATCCAGCGCGCCCTGGACCTGGCGCCCGAGAATGCCGATGCCCGCCGGGTGCTGGGCCGGGTCTTCCACAACCTGGACCGTCAGGACGAGGCCGAGGCCGCCTACCTCGAGGTCCTGCGCCTCGACGCCGACGACGCCTGGACCCTCAACAACCTGGCTCTGATCTGGATCGAGCAGGAGCAGTTCGACCGCGCCGTGGCGCCTCTGGCCCGGGCGGCGGAGCTGACTCCCGACGTGGCCGTGATTCGCAACAACCTCGGCACGGCTCTCGAGCGCACCGGCCATGCGGCCCAGGCTCGGAATCAGTTCGCCCTGGCCTGCGATCTTGGGTCGGACCGTGGGGAGGCCAGCTTCGCGCGCCTCGACGCCATGGTGATCCCCGCCACGGAGCCGGCGATCGACCTGCCCGCCCTGGCAGCTGCCTGGGTGGTGCCGTCCCAAGCCGGCGAGGTGCAGACGGACGCGGTGGCCGCGGTCACGTTCGAGAACGCCGAGACGGAGATCGAGCGCTAGCGAACCTCACACACATGAAAACGCCGGGCTCCGTGACGGAGCCCGGCGTCGTTCTACGAATCGAAGACCGGGTCGCGTCTCAGTCCAGGGCGTCCCAGTCGATGCGGGGAACGACGGCCTCGAGGGCGACGAATTCCTCCCGCATGCGCTCGAAGAGCTCGAAGCTGCCGGCCAGCGAGCCCCCCTTGGCGAGCTGTTCCAGATCTCGGGCCACCGCCGCGAGCCGGACGGCGCCCACGTTGGCCGAGCCGCCCTTCATGGAATGTGCCTGCAGATCCACGGCCGCCGTGTCCTGGGCCGCCACGGCCGCCTGCAGGTCGTCCAACTGCTGCGGCGCCATCTCCATGAAGTACTCCAGGATCTCCTGCAGCAACTCCGGATCCCCACCCAGATTTTCCAGGGTGGTATTCAGATCCAGGACGCGCGCGATCTCGGGTGCGATGTCGACGGTACTCATGGGCATCCTCCGACCGGGAACGGGAACCAGCGAGAAGCGTCGGACGGCCTCTCGCACGATGTCACCATTCCAGTATCGGATGCGCGGCGGATGTCTTTAGGGCGGGCCTCGGACACCACACCCGATCTACTTGGCGGCCGCCTTCTTACCGGTCTTCTTGGTTGCTCTTCTGGCCGGCTTCTTGGCGGCCTTCCTGGCCGGCGCCTTGGCCGCAGGCGGCGGGGTCTCCGCCTTGACGGAAGCCTTCTTCGCAGGGGTCTTCTTGGCGACCGCCTTCTTGGCCGACTTCTTCGCCGACTTCTTCATGGTCGCCGTCGCGGCGGCAGGCTTCTCGGCGGTGGTCTTCTTGGCCGTCTTTCCGGTCTTCTTGCGCGCGGGGCGCGGTGCGGCCGGCTTATCGGCGGCGGCCGTGTCCTTCGCGGGTTCGGCCGCGGACTCCGCGGCGGCCGTGGTCTCCTCGCCCGACCGGGTTTCGCGATCCGTCTTGCGCCCGCGGTCGCGCCGGCGTCGGCGAGACTTGGTTGGCCGGTTCTCGCCGCCGGTCTCGCCCTTGCCCAGCCCCAGCACCACCAGGGTGCCGCCGGCCCGGCTGTCGCGCTCCACCTCGATCAGACCGCGGTCGCGCGCGTCCTCGAGCAGATCGCCGAACGTGGCGTAGCCGTAGTTGCCCTCGGCGAACTCGGGCTGCTTGCGTTTCATGGTGTCCTTGATCAGCGACGAGTACAGCACGCCGCGACTCTCCTGCAGCAGACTCTTGGTCGTGGCCAGGAGGAAGTCGAACAGCTCGCGCTTGTCCTGCGGCACCGAAGAGACCTTCTCCGAGAGCTTGGTGACGGCCGAGTGATAGATGTCGTCGTAGAAGACGAACTCGTCGCAGTTGGCGATCAAGAGGTGGCTGGAACTGCTGCGAACGCCGATGCCGATGACGCCCTTGTTGTTCTCGCGCAGCTTGGACACCAGCGGCGAGAAGTCCGAATCGCCCGACACGATGACGAAGGTGTCGATGTGGCCCTTGGCGTAGCAGAGGTCGATGGCGTCGACCACCAGCCGGATGTCGGCGCTGTTCTTGCCGCTGATCCGGGGCGACGGCACCTCGATGAGTTCGATGGCTGCCTCATGCAGCGGCGTCATGTGTTCCTTGTAGTAGTGCCAGTCGGCATAGGCTCGCTTGACCACGACCTTGCCCTTCTCCAGCACGCGCTGCATGAGCAGGCGCACGTCGAAGCGCATGCGCGAGTCGCGGGCGCCCAGAGCGACGTTGTCGAAGTCGATGAAGAGCGCCAGATTCCGTTCGCCGTCGTGACCCATGAGACACTCCTTGTCCGAGTCGGTGGACCGCTGCCGAGAGCATGATTCGGCGCCACGGCCGAACCGGACTTGCCGGGCCCGGTCATCGGGTGCCACATTAGCGGAAGCCGCGCCATGCGCCTAGGATCTGTTTGATCGTCCACCAGGCGGCCGCAGCCGCCCCAGTCCGCGGAGATTCCCATGACCGACAGCCTCACCGGCCAGGACCTCAGAATGCTGGTCCAGCGCGTTTTCCGCCCCAGTGCCGCCGATCGCGGCCTCCTGATCATGGTCGACCTGCCCGACGAACGCCTGGCCGACAACGCCCACTGGCGAACCCGTCGCGAACTCGCCGCCGACTGGGCCCGACTCCTCGCCGGTGAGCGGGAGCGGCTCGGCCTGCAGCGGATCACCCTGGTCTGGTACCGCAACGCCGGCAGCAACAACGCCGACCTACCCGCCACCGCCGTTATGGGCGAGGACGGCTGGTTGCCTACCGACGCGTCGGAACTCGAGGGACGCGACACCGTGCCGTTCACCGACCTGTTCGCGGCCCATACCATGGCCCTCGCCCCGACCGAACTGTCGGCCACCGCACCTTTGAAGGTCGCCGTTCGCGACGGCGGGTTCCGTGCCGCCACCATGCCCGGGTTCCTGCCGAGCATGATCCCGGCACTCAAGCTCGACTACGGCGAGATCAATCGCCGCGTGAACCTGCTCAAGGATCTCTGCGATGCGTCGGAGAGCTGCGTCATCGTCACCGAGACCGCGTCGGGCCAGCACGAACTGGTGCTGGATCTGCGCCATCGCCGCGGCCATGCGTCCGGCGGGCTGTTCCCGAACAACGGCGTGGCCGGAAACCTCCCCTCGGGCGAGGCCTACATCGTACCCTACGAGGGCGAGATCGCGGACGAGCCGAGCCTCACCGAAGGCGAGTTGCCGGTGCAGCTGGGCGATTCGGTGGTCATCCTGGAGATCGCCGGCAATCGGGTCCGCGCCGTTCGCGGCACCGGCCCGGATGCCGAGGCTGAGCGCGACCATTTCCGCCGGGAGCCCGCATACGCCAATATCGCGGAGCTGGGATTGGGCGTACTCGGCGATTTCGGCCTCGCCCCCACCGGCAGCATCCTCCTCGACGAGAAGCTGGGCCTGCACGTGGCCTTCGGCCGCAGCGACCACTTCGGCGGGACGGTGGGTCCGGACGATTTCTCCTGCCCGGAGGCCGTCATTCACCTGGACCGGGTGTACATTCCCGAGACCCAACCTCTGGTGAAGGTCTGCGAGGTCCGCCTGGAAGGGCCCGAAGCGGCCCGCACCATCATGGTGGACGGGTACTTCGCGGGCGTGTTCTAGAACACTCGCACTGGCATAAAAAGAACGAGGCGGCCGATATCGGCCGCCTCGCGTCCCCTTGCCGTATTCTTTCGAGTCGGCCCCTGGATAAAAAGGGGCCGGGGTCCCACCCCGACAGCTCTCGCCCAAAGCTATCGAGAACCCGCGGACCCCGGCCTTGATAAGGTGGCCGGAACCTGATCTGACAACTCTCGCCCAAAGTCATCCGATTCTTTGTTGGCTCCGGCCCTGATTCCTGTCTACAACAGATAGTCCATCGGTCGGTTCCCGTAAAGAATTATTTAGATGCATTTTTTTTTATGGGCCCGATGGATACGGCCTGGGAATCGCCGCCACGACTGCATCAATCCAGCCAAAGACGAGTTAAATTATTTCATATAAACACGATACGAAACTCCCTCACGACCACAGGGAGTTTGCGACTCACCCACCCAAGCCACGGCGAAATCGTCAAAAATGACGGACATCGACTGACGGATGCCCCTTACCACCCGCCCGGAAAGTCCGCAAAGGTTCCGGCGGGAACCACGGGTAGACGGCGTCGAACCATCTCGGAAGTTCAATTCCCGGCGGCTGGCGGCAAGCGAAAGCCGGTTTCGTGCTCGAGGCCGGCGAGCCGTGCTCGCATGTCCGTCATCACCGACTGGTATCGTGGATCATCGCGGCGGTTGTCGCGTTCGTCGGGATCGACGGACAGATCGTAAAGTTCCTCGGGCAGATCCGGGTTCTCCGGATAGGTCACGAACTTGTGCCGCGCGGTGCGCACCGCGACGATGGTCGGCACCGGACCTGAGCCGGCGAAATACTCGTACAGGAACGCGTCGCGGGTGTCTGCACCGCGCGCCAGCGGCGCCAGGTCCATGCCCTGCATCGCCGCCGGCACGGGCACCCCGGCCAGTGCGAGCAGCGTGGGCGCCACGTCCAGATTGAGGGCCATCTGCGAGCATACGTGGCCCGCGGCGAACGCCGGCGGATAGCGCACCAGGAGCGGCACCCGGATCGATGAGTCGTAGGCCACCCGCTTGTCCCAGAGGCCGCCGTGGTCGCCGAAGAGGTATCCGTTGTCGCCGGCGTACACGATCACCGTTTCGTCGAGAATGCCTTGCTCATCGAGCGTGGACAGGATTCGCCCCACGCTCTCATCCACGGCCGCAAGGGTACGGGCGTAGTCACGCATGACGCGCTCCCGGTCGCCGCTGGTCCCGTCGGCTCCGCCATAGAGGTCGGCATGGCGCGGCGCCGGCTCGAACGGCTGATGGACAGCCTTGTGGCCGAGGCAGAGCAGGAACGGTTCGCGACCGTCGCGCTGCACGAACTCCACCGCGTGGTCGGTGAGCACGTCGGTGACGTAGCCCTCGGCCAGGACCCACTCGCCGTCCACGTTCAGCGTGTTGCGACCGTAGTCGCCCTGGCGGCTGAACGAGACCCAGTGATCGAAGCCCGGACGCGGTCTCGCCCAGCGTGCCATGTGCCACTTCCCCACGAAGCCGGTGCGATAACCCGCGTCCTGCAGCAACTGCGGAAAGGTGGGCAGGTCGGGATCGAGGTCGCGGTTCTCGTTCAGGATCACGCCGTGACGATGGGCGTACTGTCCGGTGAAGAAGCTCGCGCGCGAAGGACTGCACAGCGACGTCGTGACGAAGGCGTGGTCGAAGCGCACACCCTCGGCCGCCAGCCGATCCAGGTGCGGCGTGCGGAGCCAGGGATGGCCGGCGCTGCCGAGGAAATCGTGACGGTGATCATCGGCAAGGATGAAGACGAAGTTCGGCCGCGAATCACGCCGGTCACCGCTGCAGGCGGCGATGGGCGCAAGGCAGGCTGCTGCAACGGACGATCCGAGAGTCATCAGGATCTGGCGGCGCGACCACCGCGACGCGGTCACGGCGACACCGTCCGGGCGAGCCGCAGGCCGATCATGTCGAGACGGCGATCCGGCGGCATGACCTGGCGATTGGCCGACCGGCAGCGGTGACCGGCGTTCTCCCAGCAGCCGCCGCGGACGATCCGCATGGGTCCGGCATCGGGGCCGCGTGGGTCGCGAATCTCGCCGGCCGGGTAGGCACCGTATCGGTCCCAGCACCATTCGGCGAGATTGCCGTGCATGTCGTGCAGTCCCCAGGCGTTGGCCGGCAGAGTGCCCACCGCAACCGGTTCGCCGCGATTCAGGCCGGCAGGACAATCGCCGAGCGGACGGTAGCCGTCGTAGTTGGCGAGCGCGGGATCGAGGCAGGCGCCGGTGTGGAACGCCGTCGAGGTGCCCGCCCGACAGGCATACTCCCACTCCGCCTCGGTGGGCAGCCGGTAGCCGTCGGCGCCGTCGGTCCAGACGACCTGGTCGCCGTTACTAGAATAGACGGGAGTCAGCCCCTGTCGGAGCGAGAGTCGGTTGCAGAAGGTCAGCGCGTCGAACCAGCTGACACCGTCGACGGGACAGTCGGAACAACCGGTGAAGTAGGCCGGGTTGTCGTCCATGACCGCTTCCCAGAGCGCCTGTGTGACCTCGGTGACGGCCAGTTCAAAGGGTCGCGTGAGCCGCACCCGGTGCTGGCCCTCGTTCTGCTTGCTCTCTGGTTCGGTGGGAGGACTGCCCATGACGAAGCGGCCGGCGGCAACGGTGACGAAACGGGGCACGAGTGCGCCCAGGTCGCCGGGTGCGGTGGCGCCCGATCCGGAGATCGCCGCCGCCAGGAAGGTCAACGTCAGGAAAAAAGTCCGCATGCCCGCCGCCAGGTCAGCCCACCGCCTCGAGGTCGTCGAACCAGTAGGCCTCGTCGTCCCGCTTGCAGACTATGACGCGGCTCTCGAGATCCGGATCCTTGGCGCGGTGGTAACGCAAGAAGATGTGCTGCTCGTTCACGCCCACGACCTCGATCTTGCCGCTGGCGTGGCTCATGGCGAACCGTACTCGACGCGACAGTCCGGAACAACGGCGACGTGCACGATCGAAAATCTCGAACGATTCCACCAGCGGAACCTCGAAGGGGGCGTTGCCGGCGGTGGGCCGTCCCTGGAAGAGATAATACTGCGGCATGCCCAGGGCGGTGGCGGTCTCGAACAGTTCGGTGAGCACCATGTCGTCGTCGTTCACGCCCCGGATGAGCGGGCACTGATTGACCACGTGGGCGCCTGCATCCTGGACCGCCCAGATGGCATTCTGGGCCATCTCGGTCAACTCGCGGGGGTGGTCGAAGTGGGCCATCAGGTAGACCGCGGTGCCTGCCGCAACGGTCTCCTCGATGAGATCGTGGAGATCCTCGTCGTCGACGATACGTTGCGGGTTGAACGCGGGGATCTTGGAACCGATCCGGATGGTGCCCACGTGCGGCATGGCGGCGAAGCGCTTGACGATGGGGCTCAGCCGGTCGGTGCTCAGGACCAGCGGATCGCCGCCGGTGAGCAGGATGTCCGTGATCTCGCGATGATGCGCCACGTACGCGAAGGCCGGCGACAGATCCCGCGCGACCTCCTCGTTGTGTCGCATGAACAGACGCTTACGGAAGCAGTAGCGGCAGTACGACGCGCAGGTGGCGGCGGTCAGAACGAGAGCGGTGTCGCCATACTTGTGCTGAACACCCTGGACCACCGTGTTGGCGGCCTCATCGCTGGCATCCAGCATTCCCCAGTCCTCGAGCTCCGCCGCGTCGGGAATGACGAGCCGCCGGATGGGATCGTCCGGATCGTTCCAGTCGATCAGATCCAGATAGTAGTCGTTGGCGCGGAACGCATACTTCTGGGAGACGAGGTCCAGATTCTCGGCGGCGTCACGTGGAATCCCTGGAATCTGGTCTGCGGTACGGAAATACCGCACCTTGAGAGGCAGGCGTTGGGGTTGGCGGCGGGGGGCAGTCATGCTGCGTTTCCTCCTGGAGCGATGGCATCCTCCTGGGAATCGGGTGGCGAAAGCCGTCCTGGCGCTGGAACTGTCAATTTACCAACATTCTGCGGAACCGGCCACCGCAATTGGCGTATCGCCAAACCAGAACACGTGTTGTACACTCGCCGGGAACCGAAAGGAAGACCCGTATGGCCTCCAAGCCCCTGCGATTCGCCGTCATCGGCGCCGGTCACCTCGGTCGCTGGCACGCCCAGCAGCTGGCCGGACTCGAAGATGCCGAACTGGTCGCCATCTGCGACCCCGATCCCGCCCGTCAATCGCTGGCCGATCTGCACGGATGCCGGCTGGTCACCGATCACCTGCAGCTGGATGCAGCCGAACTGGACGGCGTAACCATCGCTGCGCCCACCACCAAGCATCGCGAACTGGCGGGCCATTTCCTGGAGCGGGGCGTCCCCTGCCTGGTCGAGAAGCCCATGGCTGCCAGCGCCGACGAGGCCCGAGAGCTGTGTGAACTCGCCGAGGCCAAGAACGTCATCCTGCAGGTGGGCCACATCGAGCGATTCAATCCAGCCCTGCGCGCAGTGACCCCGCGGATCCAGGACCCGCAATTCCTGGAAGCCGTCCGCGTGGCGCCCTACCCCTTCCGCGCCACCGACGTGGGCGTGGTCCTGGATCTCATGATCCACGACCTCGAGATCATCCTGTCCCTGGTCCGCCACGAGATCAAGGAAGTGCGCGCCTGGGCCATGCCCATCTTCTCGGAGAGCGAGGATCTGGCCGCCGCCTGGATCGAGTTCGAGAACGGCGCCTGCGCCCAGGTCAAGGCCGTGCGAACGGCCCTACGCTCGGAGCGTCGCCTGCGCATCTACCAGGCCGACGCGTTCATCGAGGTCGACTTCATGGAACGCGAGGCCAAGGTCGTGCGCCGTGACGAGCGCCTGCTGCGCGGCGAGATCAAGCCGTCCGACCTCAAGCCCGAGGATCTCGGCGGACTCTCCCCCATGGACTTCGTGCAGAACAAGCTGGTGTCCATCGAGAAACCGCCCGTGGATCCGGAAGCCAATCCGTTGCGCGACGAGTTGATCTCGTTCGCCGCGAGCATCCGCACCGGCATGGCGCCCAAGGTGGGCGGCCGCGACGGTCTGCGGGCCATGGAGGCGGCGGAGATGGTGAGGAAGGCGGCGGGGTTGACGTGACCTACCGCAGGTGAACGATGAGAACGGGGCCTCAGAGGGCCCCGTTCTCGTATCTGCGAATCTGGTCGGCGCGCTACCGGAACCGCCCCTTCACCGCGCTCCAACTGCTCTCGGTCACCAGGACGGGGCCACATTCGTTCGGGCTGATCTGCCAGCCGGTCGGGATCACGTAGTACCCCTCCATGCCGAGCCTCACCTCTCCGAAGACATCGACGATCTGCCCCTCGTACGGGATCAGATCCGGCGTCAACTGCGTGTCGAACATCGACTGCCCGGCCCAGCACTGGTCGGGGCACTCCTGCACCCATGCGAACGACTCGTTCTCGACTCGCACCACGCCCCGGACGGCCGGCACGTCGGCGCACACCGCATGTACGAACCATCCGCGCTGCGGCCAGTAGATCTGGTGGCGATTGCCAGCGGCGTCGACAGCCTTCAAGTAGTAGAGCGCCGGTAGTCCCGAGATGTCGAGCGTATCGGAGACGTAGATGGTGCCGTTCACCGTGGGCAACGGCATCACGTCGGTGACCTGCACGTCGTCCACGCAGGCTCCCATGACCCGCCGATCCACGACCCAGCCAATCCAGCCGGGTTCCGGTTCGACCTCGGCATTGTTGAAGGTCACGGCGAGTTGAACCTCGTCGCCGACACAGTCCGCCGTGGCGCTCACGGCGCCCCAGAACTCGTCGGCGAGTACTCCGGATGCCAGGATCATCGAGAAAATGGAAACGAGTACGAGCGTTCGTCTGGTCATGGTCGGGTCCCCCCTCGACAGATCTATTGAGGGACGGATGTTACCATATTCGCCGGGCTGCTGTCCTAGCCCAGCAGCTCGTGGAACCGTCCGTCGTCGCCCAGTTCCGGATGGAACGTCAGGCCGATCAGGTTTCCCTGCCGCACACCGACCACCTCGCCGTCGGGCCGCCGCGCGATGATCTCGGCGTCGGGACCCACGTCGGCGATGCGCGGCGCGCGGATATAGACGGCATGGCAGGAATGGTTCCGGGCCAGGTCAGCGACGACTTCCACCGGCTCGGTGAAGCTGTCGATCTGCCGCCCGAATCCATTGCGCTCCACGGTCACGTCGAGCAGTCCCAGAGGTTGGACGCCGTGCCAGTCGGGGTGTGTCTCGTTCACGAGGCCGCGGGAGAGCATGATCACGCCGGCGCAGGTTCCCAGGATGGGCTTGCCCGAGGCGGCGAAATCGAGGAGCGGCTGGCGGAGGCCGGAGCGGTCGATGAGGCGCGAGAGCGTGGTCGACTCGCCGCCGGGAATGACCAGGGCGCCCACCTGTGCGAGTTCGGCGGGTCGGCGCACCGCGAGTGTTTCGCGGCCGATCCGCCCCAGCATCTGCTGGTGCCTCTCGTAGTCGCCTTGCAGGGTCAAGAGGCCCACGGGCAGCGGCATGGTCTCACCTCGCATGGTGACGTCGTCCTTCTCGGGATGCTGGGCGGGCCGCTGCGTGGGCGGCCCGCCCATGACTGTCGTCGACTCCGGTTACCAACCGCGGCTGGCCATCTTCTCTTCGTCGGGCATGGACGCAACGTCGATGCCCTCCATGGCCTCGCCCAGCTCCATGGAGATCTCCAGGAGCTTGGCCGGATCGTCGTGGTAGGTCACGGCCTGCACGATGGCCTCGGCGCGGGGCTTGGGATCGTTGCTCTTGAAGATGCCCGAGCCCACGAACACGGTCTCGGCGCCGAGCTGCATCATGAGTGCAGCGTCGGCGGGCGTGGCCACGCCGCCGGCGGCGAAGTTGGGCACCGGCAGCTTGCCGGTCTTCTTGATCTCCGCCAGCAACGACACCGGCGCGCCCAGGTTCTTGGCCTCGGCCATGAGCTCGTCGTCGCGCAGGGTCTGGATACGCTTCAGGCCCTCCTGCACCATGCGCATGTGGCGCACGGCCTCGACGATGTTGCCCGAGCCGGCCTCGCCCTTGGTGCGGATCATGGCCGCGCCCTCGCCGATGCGGCGCAGGGCCTCGCCCAGGTTCCGGCAACCGC
Organism: bacterium; assembly: GCA_003353795.1. GTDB lineage: Bacteria > Krumholzibacteriota > Krumholzibacteriia > LZORAL124-64-63 > LZORAL124-64-63 > Glo-17. The sequence goes on along the minus strand of PIVY01000071.1, from coordinate 1,643 downwards.
AGACGAAGGGCACCTTGAAGTCCCACTTCCAGACGTGGTTGTGCTCGTCGGCCGGGGTCAGCACCTCGGACTCGTCGATGAAGTCCACGCCCAGAGCCTCGATGACCTGGCCCTCGGCGAAGTGACCGATGCGGCACTTGGCCATCACGGGAATCGACACCGTGTCCTGGATCTCCTTGATCATGCGCGGCTGGCTCATGCGGGCGATGCCGCCGTCGGCGCGAATGTCGGCGGGGATGCGCTCGAGGGCCATGACGGCCACGGCGCCGGCTTCCTCGGCCACCTTGGCCTGGTCCGCGTTGGTGACGTCCATGATGGCGCCGCCCTTGAGCATCTCCGCCAGACCGATCTTCTGGCGCATGAGCTCCTGCGCCTCGTCACTCACCCAGGGGAACATGATTGGTCTCTCCTTCTTCATCGCCGTTCGACATCCCCGACCCGGCTCTTCCGGATCGCGACGACCGGCAAGATCATCATTCACGGCCGCCGATTCAATCCGGCGGCGACACGACTCGTCAAACGATAGCCGCCCGGGGCGCGGGTCCCCGCGCCATCAGGTCGGCCAGGATCGTCAATCCAGCCTCGACATCCTCACGCGCCAGCGGCGAGCTGAGACTCACCCGCACGGCTGCCGGCGGCAGCGTCGCGCCCGCCGTGAACGCCTCGGCCGGCGACACCACCACCCCCCGCTCCCGCGCGGCGCGGGCGAAGGGGTCCGACTGCCAGGGTTCCGGCAGTTCGAGCCAGAGGAAGTACGACTGGGCCGCCTCGCAGAACTGCCCGTTCGGCAGGATCCGCCGCGCCAGCGTCTGGCGGGCCGCGGCCTCCTCGCATTTGCGACCGGTGACCGCCGCGGCGGTGCCGTCCTCGATCCAGCACGCCGCCAGCTCCAGGCTGATCGCCGGCAGCGCCCACAGGGACGCGGCCACGGCGAAGGCCAGGCGCTCCATCAGCTCGGCGGGCGCCGCCACGTACGCCACCCGCAGGCCGCCGGCCACTACCTTGGAGGTACTCGCGATGTAAAGGGTGCGCTCGGGGATCAGTCCGGCCAGGGGCACGTGCTCCGCCGGATCGAGCAGACCGTGCACGTCGTCCTCGATCACCTGCAGCCCGCGGCGCCGGGCGACCTCCGCCACCTGGCGCCGACGCTCGTCGCCCATAGTGCGGGCGGTGGGATTGTGCAGGGTCGGCATGCAGTAGAGAACCCTCGAACCGGTCTCGTCCACCGCACGATCGAGAGCATCGGGCAGCAGGCCTTCGTCGTCCATGGCCACGGGCGCCACCTCGAGACCGAGAAGGATGGCGGCGGTCTTGAGGCCGGGATAGGTGAGTTCCTCGCCGAGCACGACGTCACCGGCCCGGCAAAGCGCACTGAGCGCGACCACGATGGCGTGCTGGGCGCCGGCGGTGATCATGACCTGCTCGGGCGCCACGTCGAGTCCGTGGCGAGCGATCCAGTCGGCGCCGCTCTGGCGGTAGCGGTCGCTGCCGGCGAAGGGCTGATAGGAGAGCAGGTGCGCCAGGTCTCCGCGCTGACCGAGGTCGCGCAGGGCGCTGGCGAGGTCGGGGTCCTCGGAGTAGAGCGGCAGGTTGAGACCCAGGTCGATGAGACCGCCGGCATCGCGAGCCGGCTCGAGCAAGGG
>PIVY01000376.1 GCA_003353795.1 bacterium | reverse complement strand
TCCACAAGGCCTTCGTCTCCGTGGACGAGGTGGGCACCGAGGCTGCGGCGGCGACGGCCATCGTCGTGAGCGTCGATTCGATGATGTACACACCGGTCTTCAAGGCCGATCGCCCGTTCCTGTTTGCGATCCGACACGATGTGTCCGGCGCGCTCCTGTTCGTGGGCCGGGTGATGGATCCTTCGAAGTAGACCTTGATGCGTCATTATTCCCAATAGCGTCCGTGGACGCCGGCGCTGACGATGAACAGCAACGAGAACAGGCCAAAGGGGATCAGACCGTTCACAAAGAGCACCCCTGAGGCGATGGCGAACGTCGGCACCATCAACCAGGCGCCGATCTGGGTCGTGCGGTCCGGCAACAGGAGCAGGCCACCGGCCAGCTGCACCACGCCAAAGGCCACGGTCAGCGGGTCGGTGAACCCGGCGTCGCGAAAGATCTCCATCTCTGTGGGCATGTGCACGAGCTTCACCATGCCCGTCATGATCGACAGCAGGGTGAGCAGGACGCGGTTGATGAGGAGGGCGGTGCGCATCAAGCCACCGAGTCGAGCAACTTCACCTCGAGATTGGTGATGAGCCCGCCTTGCACGACACATCGGTCGCGGCCTCGAACCGGGGCGGGGAAGGCCGGTGAGCTACAGGTCCACAGCGACACGACGACTTCGCCATCGATGTCGATGCGATCGAGGTTCAGGGTCATGTCTGGCGGTGCCGTTGCCCACGAGGACTCCATATAGGCGGCGATTGCATCCCGACCTCGATGGGTGCGCGTCTCGCCGCTGAAGGGCTCGGTGTAGACGGCATCGCGGGCGAACAGGGCGAGGAGCTCTTTGGCGGCACTGGCGCCGGTGGCCATGGCTTCGAAATAGGCGGTCACAACTTCAACTGGGGTCATTCTTCCTCCGTGTTGCAGCGATCATAGGAAGGCCGCCCAATGTCCACCATCCATCCTTGGATGGAGTGGTTAGGGATCAGTCGTGAGAGATAGCGAACCCGTGCTTGACGACGAGGCCCTCGCACAGCTGCGGGACGCTATCGCCGAGGTGAAGACGAGCCCAGGCATTGGGCGGGCGGCCCTGGCCCGGCTCGCTTCGGTGACTCCGAGCGGTCTGGCGCTGACCATCGACTTCAAGGCGGCGGAGGTCCTCGGACAGCCGTTGGTGATTCTGCGGCCGAAACGCGAGCTACCGGACTATTTCGAGCAGTTGACTGCGCGGGAGAAGGAGGTAGCGGGATTGGTGGCTGCTGGGCTTCGGAACAAGGATATCGCCCTCGCCCTCGGGATCTCGGTGGGTACGGTCAAAGACCACGTGCGCCACATCCTCGACAAGTCGGGGCTAGATGGCCGGG
>PIVY01000375.1 GCA_003353795.1 bacterium | reverse complement strand
GACCGGAGGCGCAGAGTGTCTCACACGTTCCTGTCCCCTACGCGGGACGGGCCGACTTCGACTTGTGCAACAGGTTGTTTGCGAGCTGTGCGATGGCGCCGGCGCCTGTGTGGACGTCAAAGGATGCGAAATCTCCTGAAACCGGTGCTTGGATGTGCGGAATGTGCAGTTCTCTCGATGTGTCCGCTGGCACGACTGAAGACGGGACCGGATCCGTACGCTCCGCCGGCCGCGAGGCGCCGCGGACCATCGCGCACCACTGCCTGCACTCGCGGCGACTGAGCGTCCGCCAAGACTGGGGGCGCGCGATCGAGGGTGAAATCGCTGACGTTGCCTGCCAGTCCACGGATGCCGTATGGCGATATGTCGTGGGGGTGCTCGGTCACAGGAACCCAGGTCGGGATAGAGGAGCAGGTCTGGAGCATGCGCGCCCACGTAGGGTCGAACTCATTCCCCCACGGGTAGTCCCTGCCGTCCACGCCGCGTGTGGCCTTCTGCCACTCCAGATGTGCCGGCAACCGCCAAGCAAGGTTCTCCCGCGCGCTCAACCAGTTGAGGTATGCCCTGGCCTGGTGCCAGGTAGTGAGGATGATCGGGCTCGTGTCCTCACGCCGCAGCGCCGGCCAGTGGCCGTCGGTTCGATCGTTGCGGATCCCGACAAAGAGCCCGTCGGGACCGCGCGCCAAGAAGTGGTCTCGCTCGGTGTCGGGCATGATCGGCTCGGCGGCGTACACGCCGTCGCTGTCGCCAGCCTCGATGAGCGCGTTCAGATAGGCGCAATACTCCCTGACTGTCACCGGAAAGCGTCCAACAACCAGGCCGTCCGCCCACCAACGTCGCCGAGGCAGGGTGGCGTCGAACATGTCGTCGCCACCGATGAACCAGCCGGCCGGCACATAGCACTCGTCCTCTCGAAGTTCGCCTACTGCCAGCAGTCGGATCGCGAGTGGCTCGGATTCGCCGGGCGCGATCCCGTCCCAGTGATGTTGGCGAGTGATGTGCACCGGGTAGTTCACATCCTGATGCCCAGCCTTGTGTAGGGTGAGCAGGAACGAGCCCATCTCCAGCGGCAGCTCGACGAGTGGCGTCGTACCGAGAATCCGTTCGAAGACAGGTTGTAGGCGCCTCTCCTGGAGCTCGTACCGATGCAGCCGGACCTCGGCACCCAGTGGATCCGTCACCAAGGTCAGGGCGCCGATTCCGGAGATGTAGCTGGCATAACGTCTTGATCTGTCATGCTCTTCGAGTTCCACGAGGAGCGGAGCGGCCTCGATCGGATTGGTCTCCTCCAAGAGCTCGTGTTGTCGATGGAAACTGTCCGCAATGCGGTCGCGTGCCGCGCGGAGGTCGGGTGCAT
>PIVY01000374.1 GCA_003353795.1 bacterium | reverse complement strand
AAGCGGGCCCTTCGTGCCCAGCGTGCGCGCGCCAAGCGGCTCGGTCTGGCGCGCCCCTTCAACGCGCGTCTTCCCGCCGCCCTCCTGCCGAAGGCCGCGGAGCCCACGTCGGAGGCCGAGCGCGTGCTCGTGCGTCAGGCCCGCACGCTCGGCCTCACCGGGCGTGGCGTCCACCGGGTTGTCGCGATGGGCAATGGGCGGCAGCGCCTGTTCGAGCGCGGACAGGGTCTGTCGATCGAATGGCGCGAGCTGGAGGTCCCCCAACGCGTCCATCACCGTGCTGCACTCGAATCCCGCATTGCTCAGGATGCCGACACGGCGGCCTCGAACGGTTCGGCCCGACAGGAGCGTGAAGGTTTTCAGGAGGTCTTCGAAATCGTCGAGGGTCGCGGCGACGTCGGCTCCCGCGGACTCCAGGCACGCCTGCGCCACAGCGTAGTCGCCGGCCAGGGATGCGGTATGACTGGCGGCCGCCTGGGCGCCGAGCGCCGTCTTGCCGGCCTTGAAGACAACCACACGCTTGTTCCGACGACGCGCCTCGGCGATGGCCTCCAGGAATCGCGCGCCGTCACCGGGACGGAAACCTTCCACGTAGCACGCCACCACGTCCACGCCATCGTCGTCGAGGAAGTGGCCCAGGAAATCGGCGACCGTCAGGTCCATCTGGTTGCCGAAGCTGATGCTGGCCCGGGGCTGAATGACACCGTCATAGTTGCTGGCGAAGGTCACCAGATATGCGCCCGATTGACTGACGACAGCCAGATTCCCGCCCCGAGCCGGCGAGAACGGCAACTTGTAGAGAGGGATGAAGAACGTGTTGTACTGCTCCCGGCTGACGATCCCCAGGCAGTTGCCGCCCACCATGACCGGGCCACCGCCGGCAGATCCGCGTCCAGCGGCCAGTTGCATCTCGATGGCCTCTGCCAGCCGAGAGTCACCGGTCTCGGCGAATCCCCCCGGAATGAGGATGATCGACTCGGCCATGTCGGTGTTCACCAGTTCGGTGATCGCTGCCAGTGCGCCCTCGGCGGGAATGGCGACCACCGCCAGATCCACCTTCCCGGGCAGATCAGCGCAACTCGCATAGCAGGGAACGCCCGCGATCTCCTGTTCCCGTGGGTGAATCACCGCCAGGTTGTCGCGAACCGGCCCCTCGCTGCGGCAGAGATTCTCCAGGATGATCCGACCGGGATTGGGCCCCTTGGCGCTCACGCCCATGACCACCGCGCTCCTCGGTTCCAGCAGAGGCCGGATCTTCGCAGTCGGTCTGTCATGACTCGGCCATTCGCGATGGGACACGAGACCGACTCCATCCAGCGCAACGACCCGCCCGCCCGAGGCGACAGCCGGATTGATA